>NZ_JBHRXZ010000004.1:0-704 GCF_042648805.1 Stutzerimonas tarimensis
GCGACCAGGATGCGCGAGTCGACGCCCTTGAGGTTGCCTTCGAATTTCGCGTACTTCTTGCGCACCTCGCGGAAGTAGGCGGCGATCTCTTCCAGCAGCAACAGGTCGAGACCGGTGTCGCGCTCGGTGCCCTGGAAGATGGCCACCACCGATTCGGTCGGCGAATGGCCGTAGGTCATCGACAGCGAGGAAATGGCGGTGTCGACGTTGTCGATGCCGGCTTCCACCGCCTTGAGAATGGCGGCGGTGGACAGGCCGGCGGTGGCGTGGCACTGCATGTGGATCGGGATGGACAGGGTCTGCTTCAGTCGCGACACCAGTTCGAACGCCAGGTAGGGCGTGAGGATGCCGGCCATGTCCTTGATCGCCAGCGAATCGGCGCCCATGTCCTCGATCTGCTTGGCGAGGTCCAGCCACATGTCCAGGGTGTGCACCGGGCTGGTGGTGTAGGAGATGGTGCCCTGGGCGTGCTTGCCGATGGCCTTCACCGCCTTGAGCGCGGTTTCCAGGTTGCGCGGGTCGTTCATCGCGTCGAATACGCGGAACACGTCCACTCCGTTGGTGGCGGCGCGCTCGACGAACTTTTCCACCACGTCATCGGCGTAGTGCCGGTAGCCGAGCAGGTTCTGGCCACGCAGCAGCATCTGCTGGCGGGTGTTGGGCATGGCCTGCTTCAGGGCGCGGATACGCTCCCAGGGGTCTTC
>NZ_JBHRXZ010000005.1:0-96855 GCF_042648805.1 Stutzerimonas tarimensis
CCGCCAGCGCGCAAATCTACAGCCTGATCGAAACCGCCAAGGCCAACGGGCAGGAACCTTACGCCTGGCTGCGCCACATCCTTGAATGCCTGCCAGCGACGAGCAGCGTTGAGGATTACGAAGCGCTGCTACCGTGGAACTGCTCGCCGGCCTCTGCCTCGGCTTCCTGAAAACAAACCCCGTCTTGGCGGACGGGGTTTATGGAGCGCTTACGAATGCTCGAGCGAGCAAGATTGACACGGCAAAACAGGCCGACAGACCGCCAAGGTGTGCGATTACGCGCAAGATGGGATGGAGATGCACAAAGGTGACCCCGAATTTCTCAGTGACAAGGATAAGCGCTGCGATTAGCAAGAATGCCACTGTGACTTGAGGAAAGGAAAATTGACCGCCTAGAAGCGTCCAAGTCACTAGATCATGCAAGACGAAGCCACTGAACGCGAAGGTGATTGGCATTGCCGCATTCGGCGGCATTCGGCGGCGAAGTGGTCGATAGACATAGAAGGTTAAAAAGTACCCGTATATCGGATTCCAATACTTCCAGAACGATCGAAGAGTAGGCGCGGTAAAGGGGCGGACAACAAGATTGCGTAGCAATTTCACGCTGCTGCCCGGCCCGAGTGTGTGCAAGACATACCGTAGAAGGCTTGGTCGCGATTCGATGCTCATGCGGCCTAACGTTTGGTTAAGAGGCGGGCTTTAGCCCGTCCCAGTGAGCTCAGCGAACGGTTTGAACCAATTGTTAGAGGTTACTCGGTTTTTGGGGATTGCTTTGGCAGAAACAAAAGTACCGATGTATAGATTAATATTGCTGCGTATATAGCCATAGCTGGGAGGTAAGGGACCTGAATGGTTTTGAGCTTCTCTCTTGCTTGAGTAAATTTCTCTGCATTAATGAATTCTTCAAAGAAATCAAAATACATGTGTGTTGACATGTTCCATAACATTACGAGGAGGAACAGAATTGTCGATATTGCGTATATGAGATTTTGAAGATGTCGATATTGATCTGGCTGTTTCCAGGCAATTGCGGATACACCGCCAACTGCTAGCACGATTAATGCGATGACAAGGTTTTCAAGCATGATGACCTCTAACGTTTGGTTAAGGGGCGGGCTTTAGCCCGTCCTAGCGAACGGAGTGAGCGGCTTGAACCATTTGTTAGAAATTCATTGTGGTTCACGATGGCGGTTTAGTTGGTGTCAGGCTGATTTGGCGAGAAATCGAAATTGACATTTTTTTCATCAGAAATTAGTTTGTAAAAGAAAGTGCAGCGGGTCATGTTTAGGTTTTGCCGTACATAGTCTCTCGGCTGGCCCGGTATTATTTGGTTTAGTTCGTAGGTGGCTAATTTAAATGCCTCTTCGAAAATCGGTATGTACACTCCCTGTTTTATGCAGGCGTTTTTTAGTGCATCCCAATAAGCAAGAACTTTTTTCTTGAAGTCTAGGTTTGTTGATAATTTGTCTGAGGCGGCGCTCATGCTGGAGGTATCTTTTGCCCTGACAATCAAATTTGTCATAGCTAAGTCATGCTTTTTTAAGAGCACTGTTAGGGTGCGTCTTTGATTGTCAGTAAGCCTTTTGCTTTTGATGCTTTCCATGTCTATCCCCGCATTGCTTTATTTCTTGGCGTTTAAGGTGATGCAGTTATTTGCATGAGTTTCTAACGTTTGGTTAAGGGGCGGGCTTTAGCCCGTCCCAGTGAGCGAAGCGAACGGTTTGAACCAGTTGTTAGACATTGTGCTCGGATTGGTTTTCGAGTTCATGTAAATGACGAAGGCCTTCCCTTCGGAAGAGGTGGCCCAAGATGAATGCTGCAGACAGCATTACGAGTAAAATAATTTGGGTTCCACCAGAAATTGATGCTGCAATTTCAAGGAAAGATATATTTGAGGACTCACCGTCGAAGGCGCTCTTAAAGATCACGCTAATTGGTGCAATTGTGACTAAGAGAATGATTGCTTTGAAAATTGATACGCCAACTTCAATCAAGGTTTTTGCAAAGGCTTCTCTTGCCTTGGGGTTTAGGTTTTCGGGCTTCATAGTCGTTCCTTGTTGAAACTCGGTAGTTCTAGGGTGTTGGTCTAACGTTGAAGCTAAAGGGCGCGCTTCAGCGCGTCCCATTTGAGCGCCGAGTTAGGCAGAGGAGCCCAGTCGAGCGCAGTGATTGAAGGCTACCCGAACTGCGTGGCCGCAAACAAAACAGAAATCACAGGCACGCTACCGCCACCTGCCCGCACTGAATGAGAGCAGCCGAAAAAGGTGGTGCCGCCAGCGGCCTAGAAGCCAGCCCTGTGGCGGCGGACGGGTAAAGGCTAGCGGCGCCGGCACGGGCGAAAACGTGACGGCAATACACATGTTGCGGGAGGAAAACCGGAAGGGGTTGAAACTTTCGGACTTCCGTGCCCGCACGAACCAGAAACCAATACCGCCTAACGTTTGGTTAAGGGGCGGGCTTTAGCCCGTCCCAGTGAGCAAAGCGAACGTCTTGAACCACTTGTTATGTGCGCTGCTACATATAAAAAAGTTCAATTGCAAAAATTGACTTTAGCTTTAAATCGCTACAGCTATTCGGCTTTTGAGGATTTATGTTTCTGTAGTTTTTTTCTATGTAGTCGTCGACTGTCATTCTGACAGAAGAGTAAAAGTGTTGAAGTGCATTGATTTCCGAACCTTTGGAGTCTTCATAAAACCAAGAGCTATAACCGATCATGTCCCTGTCTGTTATCACGCTATCTTTGCACAGGTGGTACGACTCATTTATGCCTGTAATTTCATCTGGCAAGTACTGAAATGTATCATGATCGAATAATTTATAATCTCCTTCATGTTGGTATGAGTGAAAATAACATCCAATTTTTTCAATGCTGCTTGAGTTAAAAATGAACAAATATGTTTTTGCATTTGGAAGATAGGAAAAGCTTTTGAAATAGTCTATCACTTTATGGAAAATGTTCTTGTTAATTGTGGTTTTAACTTCAATAACGGCTAGTACTGATTCGGCAGGAATGACTACAATATCGTTAACCCTATATAATGGTGAATATGTAAGAGAGTCATATACCAAGATGTCACACTGCTTCGATAATTCGCCTTTAGCGTTTATGATAAACCCCTGCTCAACGCTTACTAACGTTGGCAGGTGATCTTTAAGAAAGCCTCTTACAATCTCTTCAGTCAACACACCAATCGTCGGGTTATGCTTCGTTATATATGACTTGACCTGTGCCAGCTTTATCAGCAGCTCTTGGCTTACAAATTCAAAATAGTTACTCATAATTCTCTATTCTTCAAAAGCAAATAACGTTTGGTTAAGGGGCGGGCTTTAGCCCGTCCCAGCGAACGAAGTGAGCGATTTGAACCAGTTGTTAGGCAATTACCCCCTTGCCTCTCTGCCCGGCTCATCCTCCGCAACACGGAATCGCCAATAGCGCTCAGGCTTGACCCAGACAACGTTGCTCTCAGTGATTCTTTGGAATGCACTAAGTAATTGGCGGCCTAAGACGAGGTTTCCGTCGCTATTCTCCCGCAAGAGGCTCTCTTCTTTTGCTTTTACCAAATAGTCAACGACATCATCTTGGTATAAGCAATCATGCTTCTCTAGTTCGGATAGCATCCAATTTGCCACTATTGCTGCGTCCATGATTTGCTCACTTAGCCGACTCTAGCGACCCTTCCGGGAAGACTCCTGACTCAAGTTTTTTTCCTGCAAACCATTGGCATTTGTAGTAGGTGCTCGTATCTGTGGGGGCTTGTTGGACTGTCATTTCCGGGCCGCCAGATTTCAGCTTTACAATGTCGCCGATTTTGAACTCATTTTGCCGTGCCATATGTATCTCCTTCGGGTGATGTTTTTGCCTAACGTTTGGTTAAGGGGCGGGCTTTAGCCCGTCCCAGTGAGCGAGGCGAACGGTTTGAACCAGTTGTTATGCAGAATTCTGCACATTCTTAAGTGCTTTTATTAACGGTGGCAGATGGCTATGGATCTCAGTTAAGTCAAAATTTTCGCCGTAGAATTTATAAGTTTTTCCGTCGATTGCCCGCAAGAAATCTTTTTCTGGAAATCCTTTGCATCCTGTGACGATGTTGCAGTCGAAAAATGCTTGGCCTTTATAGTTTTTAACGTAGTTATCAAGTCTTTCGTCGAAATGTTCAAGGTGATTACGAAGTTTACGGATTGATGAGGTTTCTATTTTGACTTTTTCTTGAATGCTCTTAAGTATTTCGAGCCTGAAGTTATTTGTTTTTGGGAAAATCAACTTGTCTATATTTGTCACGTGAAGCACGAAATGATGCAGGTGATAGAAAACTAATTTTGTGTCGGCGGCATCCATGAATTTTTCGTATTCGCCATATGCCATAAGTGCATATTCTGCTTGCGCAATAGCTTCCTGGATGTAGAAATCAGTTTTCTTCACTGGGCGCCTGCTAATGCGCCTAACTACTATTGGACACCATTTGGTGTGAACAAACGCACCAAATGGTGTGTAACCGTCTCTTGCCGATTCCATGCAAGCCCACGTCCCGCTAGGCTTGGGGAGCTTTTCTTCCCAGCACAAGGAGTGTTACCCACCATGGACGGCAAGCCCAAACTGCTGGATCGGCTGCGTGAGCAGATCCGCCTTCGACATTATTCCATTCGCACTGAGGCCGCCTATGTTCACTGGGCAGGGGCCTTCATTCGGTTTCATCGGATGCGCCATCCGCAGGAAATGGGGGCGGCGGAGGTCGAGCAGTTCCTGTCCCACCTGGCGGTCGACAGGCATGTTTCGGCCTCGACGCAGAACCAGGCGCTCGCCGCGCTGCTGTTCCTCTACAAGCAGGTACTTGGCGTCCAGTTGCCCTGGCTGGACGATGTGGTAAGGGCCAAACGGCCGGATCGTCTGCCGGTGGTGTTGTCGGTGGATGAAACGCGTCGTTTGCTTGCCTGTCTCGACGGCGAGGTCGGCCTCGTTGCCGGATTGCTTTACGGAGCCGGTCTGCGTTTGCTGGAGGCGGTCCGTCTGCGGGTCAAGGATGTGGATTTCGCGCGCCGGGAGATCGTGGTCAGGGACGGAAAGGGTATGAAGGATCGTGTCACCCTGTTGCCCGATGCGCTGGTTTCGCGCCTCCAGTTGCATCTTGAGCAGGTGCGCGCTGGCCATTGCACGGATCTTGCCGAGGGGTACGGCGAGGTTTACTTGCCTTTCGCACTGGCTCGCAAGTATCCGAATGCCCCCCGGGAGTGGGGGTGGCAGTACGTCTTTCCGGCGGCGCGGTTGTCCATCGATCCCCGTTCGGGCGTGCGGCGCCGTCATCATCTGGATGAAAAGCGGGTGCAGCGGGCGTTCAAAAAGGCGGTGCGGGAGGCAGGCATCGACAAGCCTGCGCCGCCGCATACGCTGCGGCACTGCTTTGCGACCCACTTGCTGGAGAGCGGGCAGGATATCCGTACGGTTCAGGAGCTGCTGGGGCACACCAACGTGAAGACCACGATGATCTACACCCACGTACTCAACCGAAGCGGCTACGGCGTATTGAGCCCGCTGGATCGCGGAGAGGAGTGGTCCGCCTGCATACGCGGCAGATGAATTGAGGGGTGGCACGTCCTTGCTCGCCCTGGGCTGTCCTTGAGGTGGTTGAGATTAATGCCGGGCGGGGCGGAAGGGAAGATTGCGGTGTGGCGATGTGCCAGCTTTTTAAGAGAGGGCGGGGCGTGCGACTGGCAAGGCGGATAAGGCTGCGCCGATATCCACCCTACGGAGTGGCGAAGCTACGGAGCCGGGGTTGGCCGGCTCTGTATGGCTCAGTCGTCGCCGTCTGCGGTGATGCCGGTCAGGCAGCGGAGGGTGGCGGTGGGGGTGCCGAGTTGCCAGGTGCCGTCCTGTTGGAGTTCGGCTTCCATCACGGCGTTGTAGCTGAACGACCACTGACGGCGTTCGCGGCCGTCGAGGCAGGTGATGTTCAGGACTTCGTCTTCGCTCTCGAAGGGTTCGCCCGCTTCGGCGGCGTCGTCGGCGCGGTCGAGGAGGGCGTCGTTGAGGGTGAATTCGGCGAACAGGCCGTCGATTTCCAGGCCATCGGCGGCTTCGAGTTCGTCAAGCAGGTAGGTTTCGTTTGTGCTCATGGTCGTGCTCTCAGTTCTCGTAGCCCAGGTTCGGGGCCAGCCAGCGTTCGGTGACGGCCATGTCCTGGCCCTTGCGCAGGGTGTAGCTTTCCACCTGGTCTCTGTCCACCTTGCCGACGGCGAAGTACTTGGCTTCGGGGTGGGCGAAGTACCAGCCGGAGACGGCTGCGGCGGGGAACATGGCGTAGTGCTCGGTGAGGAACACGCCGCTCTGGCCCGCCTTGTGGGGCTCGGCCTCGGGGTCGAGCAGGGCGAAGAGGGTGCCTTTTTCGGTGTGGTCCGGGCAGGCCGGGTAGCCGGGGGCTGGGCGGATGCCCTGGTACTGCTCCTTGATCAGCGCGTCGTTGTCCAGCGCCTCGTCCTTGGCGTAACCCCAGTACTCCTTGCGCACCCGCTCGTGCAGCCATTCGGCGCAGGCTTCGGCGAGGCGGTCGGCCAAGGCTTTCACCATGATCGAGTTGTAGTCGTCGCCTTTGTCCTCGTAGGACTTGGCCAGCTCCTCGGCGCCGATGCCGGCGGTGGTGATGAAGCCGCCCATGTAGTCGGTAATGCCGCTGTCCTTCGGCGCGACGAAGTCGGCCAGTGACAGGTTGGGCTTGTCGTCCGGCTTGATGGTCTGCTGGCGCAAATGGTGCAGGGTGGCCAGGGTCTCGCCGTTGTCGCCGTAGACTTCCAGGTCGTCGTCCTGCACCTGGTTGGCCGGCCAGAAGCCGAACACGGCGCGGGCCTTGATGGATTTTTCCTCGATCAGCTTTTTCAGCATCGCCTGGGCATCCTGGAACAGGGCGGTGGCGGCTTCGCCGACCACTTCGTCCTGGAGGATGCGCGGGTATTTGCCGGCCAGGTCCCAGGACATGAAGAAGGGAGTCCAGTCGATGTACTCGGCGAGCACGGCAAGGTCGATGTCTTCCAGCACTTTCACGCCGGTAAAGGAAGGCACGGTGGGCTGGTAGCCGGCCCAGTCGAACTTGGGCTTGTTGGCCACGGCCTTGTCGTAGGGCAGGCGCTCGGTGCGCTTGCCGCGGCTGGCGGTGCGCTCGCGGACCACGGTGTAGTCGTCGCGGGTCTTCTGCACGAAGTCGGCCTTGAGCTCCTTCGACAGCAGCTGGGTGGCCACGCCCACGGCGCGGGAGGCGTCGGTGACGTAGATCACCGCGTCGTTCTGGTACTGCGGCTCGATCTTCACCGCGGTGTGCGCCTTGGAGGTGGTGGCGCCGCCAATCATCAACGGCAGGGTAAAGCCCTGGCGCTGCATTTCCTTGGCGACGTGGACCATCTCGTCGAGCGAGGGGGTGATGAGACCGGAGAGCCCGATGATGTCGCACTTCTCGGCGATGGCGGTCTGCAGAATCTTCTCGGCCGGGACCATCACGCCCATGTCGACCACGTCGTAGCCGTTGCAACCGAGCACCACGCCGACGATGTTCTTGCCAATGTCGTGCACGTCGCCCTTGACCGTGGCCATGAGGATCTTGCCCTTGGCTTCGGGCTTGTCGCCCTTTTCCGCCTCGATGAAGGGGATGAGGTGGGCCACCGCCTGCTTCATCACCCGGGCGGACTTGACCACCTGGGGCAGGAACATCTTGCCGGCGCCGAACAGGTCGCCGACCACGTTCATCCCGCTCATCAGCGGGCCTTCGATGACCTCGATGGGCCGCGCGCACTGCTGGCGGGCCTCTTCGGTGTCCTCGACGATGTAGGTGGTGATGCCCTTGACCAGCGCGTGTTCCAGGCGCTTGTTCACGTCCAGGCTGCGCCATTCCTCGGTCTCGGCTTCCTTGACCGAGCCGTCGCCCTTGTAGTTGTCGGCGATGGCGAGCAGCGCTTCGGTGGAGCCGGGGTGGCGGTTCAGGACCACGTCCTCGACCTTCTCGCGCAGCTCCTTGGGGATCTCGTCGTAGATCTCCAGCTGGCCGGCGTTGACGATGCCCATGGTCAGGCCGTTCTGGATGGCGTGGTAGAGGAACACCGAGTGGATCGCCTCGCGCACCGGGTTGTTGCCGCGGAACGAGAAGGACACGTTGGACACGCCGCCGGAGGAGAGCGCATAGGGCAGGTTGTCGCGGATGTAGGCGCAGGCCTCGATGAAGTCCACCGCGTAGTTGTTGTGCTCCTCGATGCCGGTGGCGACGGCAAAGATGTTCGGGTCGAAGATGATGTCTTCGGGGGCGAAACCGACTTCATTGACCAGGATGTCGTAGCTGCGCTGGCAGATCTCGCGCTTGCGCGCGGCGGTGTCGGCCTGGCCGACCTCGTCGAAGGCCATGACCACCACGGCGGCGCCATAGCGCTTGCACAGGTGGGCGTGGTGCTTGAACTGCTCGACGCCTTCCTTCATGGAAATCGAGTTGACGATGCCCTTGCCCTGGATGCACTTCAGGCCCGCTTCGATCACCTCCCACTTGGAGGAGTCGATCATGATCGGCACGCGGGAGATGTCAGGCTCCGAGGCGATCAGGTTGAGGAAGGTGACCATCGCCGCCTTCGAGTCCAGCATCCCCTCGTCCATGTTGATGTCGATGACCTGGGCGCCGGCCTCGACCTGCTGGCGGGCCACGTCCAGCGCCTCGGCGTAGTTTTCCTCGCGGATCAGGCGGGCGAACTTGGCGGAACCTGTGATGTTGGTGCGCTCACCGACGTTGACGAACAGCGAGTCGCGGCTGATGGTGAAGGGCTCGAGGCCGGCCAGGCGGCAGGCCTTGGGAATGTCCGGGATCTGGCGCGGCTTGTATTTGCCCACCGCCTCGGCGATCGCCTGGATATGCCCGGGCGTGGTGCCGCAGCAGCCGCCGACGATGTTCAGGAAGCCCGCCGCGGCGAATTCCTCGACCACTGCGGCCATTTCCTCGGGTGTCTCGTCGTACTCGCCGAAGGCGTTGGGCAGGCCAGCGTTGGGGTGGGCGGAAACCTGGGTCTCGGCCTTGTTGGCCAGCTCTTCGAGGTACGGACGCAGGTCCTTCGCGCCGAGGGCGCAGTTCAGGCCCACGGAGATCGGCTTGGCGTGGCGGATGGAGTTCCAGAAGGCCTCGGTGGTCTGCCCGGAAAGGGTACGGCCGGAGGCGTCGGTGATGGTGCCGGAGATCATGATCGGCAGCTCGACGCCGTCTTCCTCGAATACCTGCTGCACGGCGAAGATCGCCGCCTTGGCGTTCAGGGTGTCGAAGATGGTCTCGATGAGGATCAGGTCCGAGCCGCCCTCGATCAGGCCGCGGGTGGCCTCGACGTAGTTCTCCACCAGTTCGTCGAAGGTGACGTTGCGGTAGCCGGGGTTGTTCACGTCCGGGGAGATGGAGCAGGTGCGGCTGGTCGGGCCGAGCACGCCGGCGACGAAGCGCGGGCGGTCGGGCGTCTCGGCGGTCTTGGCATCGCACACCTGACGGGCGACGCGGGCGCCTTCCACGTTCAGTTCGTAGACCAGCTCTTCCATGCCGTAGTCGGCCTGGGACACGCGGGTGGCGTTGAAGGTGTTGGTCTCGATGATGTCCGCGCCGGCGTCCAGGTAGGCCTTCTCGATGGCGGCGATCACGTCCGGGCGGGAGAGCAGCAGCAGGTCGTTGTTGCCCTTGACGTCCTGCGGCCAGTCGGCAAAGCGCTCGCCGCGGTAGTCGCCTTCTTCCAGCCGGTAGCTCTGGATCATGGTGCCCATGCCGCCGTCGAGGATCAGGATGCGTTCCCGGAGGGCGTGCTGGAGGGCCTGGAGGCGGGCGGTGCGGTCGGACATGAAGGTTACCTGGTGACGCGGACGAGAGAAGCCGGCAATGATAACAAAGCTGCGGGCGCTTACTGATGTGAGTCTGATCGCATGAGCAGGATTCATGTTTGTGCTCTGTAGGGACGCTACAGCCCAGCTGTTATCGTCGCAGCGGCAGCGGCAGCGGTGCGCTGAAGCCCACCCTACTGGCAACGGTAATATCCTACCAAAACGGTATGACTTTATCGGCCGGCAGGCTTGGAGTACACTGCTTGCATCTACTCGAGGAGCTGTCATGAGCGCCATCATCATTACTGAAGCGGCCCAGGATTACCTGGCCGACCTGCTGAGCAAGCAGAACACCCCTGGTATCGGCATTCGCGTCTTCATCACCCAGCCGGGCACGCCCCACGCCGAAACCTGCATCGCCTATTGCAAGCCCGGCGAGCAGAAGCCGGAAGATTCGGCGCTGGCGCTGAAGGATTTCACCGCCTGGATCGATGGCGTGAGCGAGCCGTTTCTCGATGACGCCGTGGTCGACTACGCCACCGATCGTATGGGCGGTCAGCTGACCATCAAGGCTCCCAACGCCAAGGTGCCGATGATCAAGGAAGACAGCCCGATCACCGAGCGCATCAACTACTACCTGCAGACCGAGATCAACCCGGGTCTGGCCAGCCATGGCGGGCAGGTGAGCCTGGTGGATATCGTCGAGGAAGGCATCGCTGTGCTGCAGTTCGGCGGCGGCTGCCAGGGTTGCAGCATGGTGGACGCGACCCTCAAGGAGGGCGTCGAGAAGACCCTGATGGAGCGTATCCCCGAGCTCAAGGGCGTGCGCGACATGACCGACCACAGCAACCGCGACAACGCATTTTATTGATAGGCCTCGGTCGTCGGGTTACGCCTTCGGCTAACCCGACCTACGGCTGCGGTGCGTAGGTCGGATTAGCAAAGCGTAATCCGACGCGGGGTATGCGGCAGGCCCCGAGGCCGTCGGGTTACGCCTTTGGCTAACCCGACCTACGCTCGGTGGACGCTGGTAGGTCGGATTAGCGAAGCGTAATCCGACTGGGGCGCGATACGGCCGAAAGCTGTCGGGTTACGCCTTTGGCTAACCCGACCTACGCTCGGTGGACCCTGGTAGGTCGGATCAGCGAAGCGTAATCCGACTGGGGCGCGATACGGCCGAAAAGCTGTCGGGTTACGCCTTTGGCTAACCCGACCTACGCTCGGTGGACGCTGGTAGGTCGGATTAGCGAAGCGTAATCCGACGGGGCCGCGATACGGCCGAAAAGCTGTCGGGTTACGCCTTTGGCTAACTCGACCTACGCTTGGTGGGCGATGGTAGCTGGTAGGTCGGATTAGCGAAGCGTAATCCGACAAAATGGCTCTACTCGCCGTGGTACTCGCATCCGCTGGTGCAGGTCTCGTGGATGCGCACCCGAGACAGTTCGGGCAGCACCGGCTTGAGCTGTTGCCAGATCCACTTGGCGAGGTTTTCGCTGGTGGGGTTTTCCAGGCCGGGGATGTCGTTCAAGTAGTTGTGGTCGAGCTGCTCGTAGATCGGCTTGAAGATCGCCTTGATCTCGCTGAAGTCCCGAATCCAGCCAGTGTGCGGGTCAACCTCGCCGGCGATGTAGATGGCCGCTCGGAACGAATGGCCGTGCAACCGTCCGCACTTGTGCCCCTCCGGTACGTGAGGGAGACGGTGCGCGGACTCGAAAACGAATTCTTTGAAAATTTCCACTGAATGACTCGCTGGAAGAAAACGACGACGGAGGCCTAGCGACTTGCTTGCCTCCGGGTGCGCATTATCCGTCGTGCTGCCTGTTCAGGGCAAAGAAAACCCCGCCGAGGCACTTGCCGCCGCGTCTGCTGACTAACCGTAAAACCGGGCCGTCGTGGATCTGAAATGTCGCAATTGTCATTGGAACACAAGACTTTTCTCGGCCTGCTGGTGGCGGTTTCCATCGCCTTCGCCTGGATTTTGCTGCCCTATTACGGCGCGGTGTTCTGGGCGGTGATCCTCGCCATCATCTTCGCCCCCGTGCAGCGCTGGCTCGATCAGCGGCTGCCGCACAAGCGCAACCTGACCGCCTTGCTGACGCTGCTGAGCTGCCTGCTGCTCGCGGTGTTGCCGATGATCCTGATCACCAACCTTCTGGTGCAGCAGGCGGTGGATATCTACACCCGAATCCAGGAGGGCGATCTCAACTTCGGGGCCTACTTCAATCAGGCGCGCGAATACTTGCCACAGCCGGTGCAGGTGCAGATCGAGCGCATGGGCTGGAGCGATCCGGACAGCATTCGCGAGCGGCTTACCTCCGGGCTAGGGTTCATCGCGTCCAAGGCGTTCAGCTTTGGCCAGGGTACGTTCCAGTTCTTCATTTCCTTTTTCGTGATGCTGTACCTGCTGTTCTTTCTCATCCGTGACGGCCGGGTGCTGGTCTACCGCGTCCGCAGCGCCATTCCGCTGAGTGACGAGCAGAAGTACAAGCTGTTCGCGAAGTTCACCCGGGTAGTCCGGGCGACAGTGAAAGGGAACATCGTCATCGCCCTGATTCAGGGGGCGCTGGGCGGGATCATCTTCGTGATTCTGGGCATCCCCGGAGCGGTGCTCTGGGGCGTGATCATGGCCATCCTGTCGCTGCTTCCCGCAGTGGGTGCGGCGCTGGTCTGGGGTCCGGTGGTGATCGTGTTCCTGATGAACGGGCAGATCATGCCGGCAGTGATTCTGACGCTCTTCGGCGTGCTGGTGATCGGCCTGGTGGACAACCTGCTGCGGCCGATCCTGGTGGGCAAGGACACCAAGATGCCGGACTTCATGGTGCTCATTTCCACACTCGGTGGCTTGGCGCTGTTCGGCCTGAATGGCTTCGTGATCGGACCTTTGGTGGCGGCATTGTTCATCTCGTGCTGGGCGCTTTTCATTGGTCTGGACCACGACCAGCTGGAAGGCAAGTCGGGGCCCAGCCATCTGGGCAAGTGAGGGAAGGCGGCGCCTTCCCTCGACTGGGATCACAGCAGGGCTTGCCCGTCATCACGGGTGATGATGACCGTCGCCGAACGAGGGCGACTGTTGCCGCCGCGCGGCCAGTTGCTGGTGTAGCTGTCCGGAGTGGAGCCTTCGCCCGGATGCTGGATGTTGACGAACAGCGTCCGGAAGTCCGGAGTAGCGGTGATGCCGGTGACTTCGCAGCCACGCGGACCAACCAGGAAGCGCTTGGTCTCGCCGGTACGCGGGTCGGACACGAGCATCTGGTTGTTGCCGAACGGCCCGGCATTGAGCTGGCTGCCGCTCATGTCGGTCTGGATCCACAGACGGCCTTCGGCATCGAACCAGAGCCCATCAGGGCTGGCGCAGATGTTCGAGGCATCCAGCGGCTGGCCGTTGGCGCCACGGCTGTCTGCCTGGGGGCCTGCCAGCAGATAGATGTCCCAGTTGAAGCGGGTCGCGTTGTAGCCGCCCGACTCTTTCCAGCGCACGATGTGGCCGTATGGGTTGGGCGAGCGCGGGTTGGCCGCATCGGATGAGGTCCGGCCGCTGTTGTTGGTAAGGGTGAAGTAGACATCACCGTTATCAGGGTTCACGGCGCCCCATTCGGGACGGTCCATCCTGGTCGCGCCGACGATGTCAGCCGCCAGACGGGTGTTGATCAGGACTTCGCCCTGGTTGGCGAAGCTGACCCCGGCAGCCGCACAGGCGTCGCGGAACTGAGGGTCATTGATGTCCAGGGCGAGCCAGTCGCCGCTGCCATCGGCATTGAAGCGAGCGACGTACAGCGTGCCTTCGCCGAGCAGGCGACCACCGCCTGCCTGGTTGTGGTACTTGTCGCGGCTGACGTACTTGTAGATGTATTCGTTCTGTGCGTCGTCACCGGAGTAGCACACCAGCTGGCGTCCCGGCTTGACCGGCGCGAACACGATGCCTTCATGGGCGAAGCGACCCAGTGCGGTGTGCTTGATCGGGGTCGAGTCCGGGTTGAAGGGATCGATTTCGACGATCCAGCCGAAGGTATTTGGCTCGTTGCGGTAGTCGTTGACGGCGGACGCACCCTTCGGAGTCGCGTCGAAGCGCTCGAATTCGTCACCGGCCACGGTTTCCCAGCCGTAGCGACCCGTCCCGCGCACGCCGTAGCGGGACAGGTGGCGCGGCGTCTGGGTTTCATTCGTGGCGAAGTAACCTGCCCAGTTTTCTTCACAGGTCAGGTAGGTGCCCCAGGGGGTGAACCCGTTGGCGCAGTTGTTCAGAGTCCCGCGGGTAGTGGTGCCGCTCGGGCTGTAGCGGGTCTTCATCAGGTCATGGCCACGCGCCGGACCTTCGATGCGCATGGGTGTCGCGCCGGTGACGCGGCGGTTGCGCATCGAGGGCTGGACGTTCCACTGGCCACGGTTGTCGCGACGCACTTCGACCACGGAAACCCCGTGGGCGTTGATTTCCTTGCGGACTTCTTCGGCGTTCACCCGGCGGCCGGCGACCACGGTAGCGCCACGTGGGTGCAGCATCGCCTGGTCGACGTACTCATGGTTCAACACCAGCAGGCCATGGTTGCTGCTCTTGCCGGCACCACGCTGGGCGTCGATGGGGAAAAAATGCATGCCGTCGTGGTGCATGCCGACCTGTTCGGCCTGGTCGCGCGCGGTGTTGCCGGCATCTTCGCGGAATTCGGGGTAACGGCCGGTGATGGGAGTGCCCCATGGAATGAACGAAAGGCTGTTGAAGCCTGCAGGCACGGTGATCACGTCGGCGCGGTTACCGGCAATGGCGTCGAACGGCAGGCGTGTACGGGTCTTGAACGGCGGACGGTTGGCCGGCTTGGCCGCGCTGGCGATACCGGGAACGCTGCAGCCGAGGAAGGCGAGCGCACCGAGGGCGGCACCACCGCTGAGGAAGCGGCGACGCCCCAGGGCGATCACGTCGTCCAGGTGCGGGTTGCCGGAATGGTTGCTTGGCAGTTCGTCTCCGTTGCCGAAGAGGATTCCATCGTTGTCGCTTTTCACAGGTACCGCTCCGTATGGTCCGATTGAGGACCCAAACGCTACAAGGCGTTTTGGACAAAACCGTGACGGCGATGTTTCAGCTTGAAGAATCAGTACCCTAGCAAAGACGAACAGCCAATGCAGGGGCAACCCAGGCCTCCATGCGCATCCTGGCAAGGCTTTGGTCTGCCTGTGACTCGCATTCGCGAGCAAGCTCGTTCCTACGGGGCCGTGCGGTGGACGGAAGCGGTGAATGTCCGGGGCTGCGCATAACGACAAAAAGGCGGGCCCCTCTCGGGGTCCGCCTTTCGACAAACCGGGCCCGCGAGGCCCGGGAACGCAGTTCCTTAGTGGAACTGGTTCATGGTGTTGTCTTTGCCGCTTGCCTTCAGAGCCGCTTCGCCAGCGAAGTACTCCTTGTGGTTGTCGCCGATGTCGGAGCCAGCCATGTTCTGGTGCTTGACGCAGGCGATACCCTGGCGCAGTTCCTGACGCTGAACACCCTTGACGTAGGCCAGCATGCCTTCTTCGGCAAAGTAGCCCTTGGCCAGGTTGTCGGTGGACAGGGCCGCGGTGTGGTAGGTCGGCAGGGTGATCAGGTGGTGGAAGATGCCAGCGTGAGCGGAGCCGTCCTTCTGGAAGGTACGGATCTTCTCGTCGGCGATCTGGGCGAGTTCGGTCTCGTCGTACTCGACGCTCATCAGCTTGGCGCGGTCGTAGGCGGACATGTCCTTGCCTTCTTCCTTCATGGTGTCAAACACCTGCTGACGGAAGTTCAGGGTCCAGTTGAACGACGGGCTGTTGTTGTAGACCAGCTTGGCGTTCGGGATGGTCCTGCGGATCTCGTCGACCATGGCCGCGATCTGACCAACGTGCGGCTTCTCGGTCTCGATCCACAGCAGGTCGGCGCCGTTCTGCAGGCTGGTGACACAGTCCAGTACGCAGCGAGCTTCACCGGTGCCAGCACGGAACTGGAACAGGTTCGACGGCAGACGCTTGGGACGCAGCAGCTTGCCACCGCGGTTGATCACGACGTCGCCATTGCCCAGGTCAGCAGCGGAGACTTCTTCGCAATCCAGGAAGGAGTTGTACAGGTCGCCCAGGTCGCCCGGCTCTTTGGTCACGGCGATCTGCTTGGTCAGGCCGGCACCCAGGGAGTCGGTACGCGCAACGATCACGCCGTTGTCGATGCCCAGCTCGAGGAAGGCGTAGCGAACGGCAGCGATCTTGGCGAGGAAGTCGGCGTGCGGAACGGTCACTTTACCGTCCTGGTGGCCGCACTGCTTCTCGTCGGAAACCTGGTTCTCGATCTGAATGCAGCAGGCACCCGCTTCGATCATGCGCTTGGCCAGCAGGTAGGTGGCTTCCGGGTTACCGAAGCCAGCGTCGATGTCGGCGATGATCGGGACGATGTGCGTTTCGTAGTTGTCGATCTGCGACTGGATCTCGGCAGCCTTGGCGTTGTCGTCAGCTTCGCGAGCGGCGTCCAGCGCGGTGAACAACAGGTCCAGTTCACGGCTGTCAGCCTGACGCAGGAAGGTGTACAGCTCTTCGATCAGGTCGGAGACAGCGGTCTTCTCGTGCATCGACTGGTCAGGCAGCGGGCCGAAGTCGGAACGCAGGGCGGCAACCATCCAGCCGGACAAGTAGAGGTAGCGCTTGTTGGTGGTCTTCAGGTGCTTCTTGATCGAGATCAGCTTCTGCTGCCCGATGAAGCCGTGCCAGCAACCCAGCGACTGGGTGTAGATGGAGGAGTCGGCGTCGTACTCTTCCATGTCCTTGCGCATGATGTCAGCGGTGTACTGGGCGATTTCCAGACCGGTCTTGAAGCGGTTCTGGGCGCGCATACGAGCCACGGATTCCGGGTTGATAGCGCTCCAGCTGCTGCCGGCTTTCTCTTTCAGGGCGGCAACGGCCTTGATGTCGTCTTGATATGCGGACATGTCGAATCCTTCAAAAGTTGAGTTTGGTGATGAGCACCGATTTCCAACCTGGAACCTGCGTGCTGGCGCTGATCAGTAGCGGGCTACACGAAGGCAGAGTGTCGAGAAGGACTGGGCGAGCAGAAAGAGGGGAGGGGAGACGTACACCGGGATGGTGAATCCAGCCATGGGGCAGGCCGGATGGCGGCCTGTGCTGAAGGCATCATACGGGTGTTGCGTTGCTTCCCCGTCCCTCGGGACGACTCGTGCCAGTCAACCTCGTCGGTTCTGCCTTGTGGGCAGTACAGTCGCGGAGTGGCTCGGCTGGTTGGCTGGAGCGCACCCCGAAGACCCTTGTTTGCCAGGGCCCCTGGTTAGCGGGAGCGAGGCCATCATGCCCACCGAGGCTGGCGCCGTCAACGGTTTTGTAGTGCTTTTTTAGGCGCACTACATCTTAAGTCGAATGTCGCTGTGCCAGCCTAATCAAGCACCTCGACCTTTAGTCGTAGCCGGTAGTCCTGGCGGCCTGTCGTAGCGTGGCTGCTCAGCACGTCGCGCCGGTCGGAGCGGCCGCTCTGGTCGATGCCGCCCACATCGATCCAGTCTCCGACCCTGCCTCTGACACGGGTTTCGGTCTGTTGCATGTCGATGACGCCGGGCTGGTTGTGGCTGACCCGATCACGCTGACTGCTGAGTGTGACCTGCACCTGGTCGCCTTGGACCTGAGCCGTGGCATAGAAGCCACTCATCACGTCTCGGTACTGGGTGTTGCGATAGGGTTGCCCGTAAGGGTCCACCGAGGTGCTGTCCAGCGGAATGCTCTGGCCAACCTGAATGAGTGCAGGGTAACCCTCGGTTGCCTGCACTTGCCCGATGCCTCCCTCTCGGCTGGCGGTGCTGTGGCGGATGATGCGGACCTGATTGCGGCCATCGCCGCTGTGGATGTTCACATCGCCCGCTCGTGCCCGGCCGCTGATGGCATGGCCACTGGCGCTACCCGCCATAGTGTCCTGGTTCTCGACGCTGATCAGCAGGCGCCGGGGCCGGGTGTCGAGTTGCTCCAGCACCTGGCGCAGCTGTGCGATGACGGACTCGGGCGCGTTGACGATCAACTGGCTGCCATGGCTGCTGACACGGCCCTGATCACCCACCACCGATATCGCCACGGGCAGCATTTCTTCAGCCATCCGGTGTTGCAGCGAGATGACTTCGGTCGCTGCGGCCACGGTGAAGGTGCAGCTGAACAGCAGCGCGCCCAGGGTGGCACGAATCCTCATAGAAGCATGCTCCGCAGGTGAAGTTCGGAAAATCGTTGCGCTGCTGCTGTGAGCCCGAGCGAGAAGGGAGGGGGTCCCCAAGTCTCATGGACCGGCGGGCTGGCCGGCGGATTGCGCAACGCAAAACGCCCCGGAGAATCGAACTCGATCGCCGGCAGATTCGCTGGCGACCGAAAGGTGACCGGGGCGTCTTCTGTCATCATCTACCTCATCGGCTGGTGCGAGTCATCTCCACATGGGGGATGCCGGCTTCCAGGAATTCCTCACTGACCACCCGGAAGCCGAGCCGCTCGTAAAACCGGGTCGCATGTACCTGGGCAGTCAGGTACTGTTCGGTCATGTGGCGGCGCTCGGCCTCGGCGACCACGGCGTTCATCAGCGCGACGCCGACGTGCATGCCGCGCCAGTCCCGCAACACGGCCACACGTCCGATGTGGGCATCAGGGAGCAGCCGTGCCGTTCCGATAGCATAGTCGCCTTCGAACGCCAGGAAGTGAACTGCGTCAGTGTCTTCAGCGTCCCATTCCAGATCCGGCGGTACCGCTTGCTCGACGATGAAAACCTGTTCTCGGATACGTCGCAGGTCGGCATTGTCGTCATGCCAGTCGGCGATGCGAACTTCGATCTCACTCATCGGCGAACTCCAGGCTGCCTTGTCTGATCAATTCCGTCAGCAGTGTGCTCGCTTCCTCTTCGCCCAGCCAGGGGCCAAGGTTTTCCGAATGCAACGCCCCGGCCGAGCAGATCAGCTTGAGCAGGCCGCGCAGGTGAGCGGGCAGCAGGCGGCTCTGGCCACTGGCGAATAGCAGCAGGCCAACGTCCACCTCGCTCCAGGCCAGTCGGGCGCTGGGGTTGCGGATCAGAAGGGCGCCATTCGCCAGGGCCGCAGCCAGCTCGGTCGAAGCCATCTCGGGGCCGGCGATGCGCTCTGGGTAGCGTGGCTCGGTCATGAACTGGCCAAACCAGGTGAGCAGCAGGCGATCATCACCCATGTGCTCGGTGAGTAGGCCTTTGAGGCGCTCCACTGCGTCACGCTGGATCTCATGCGGATCCTCGACCGGTGTGATGTCCGGGTCGGTGTAGCGTTCCTCGTCCGGCAGGAACTGACCGAGAAAATCGGTGAAATGCGTCAGCACTTCCGCTGCGCTGGGGGCGCGGAAGCCGATGGAGTAGGTCATGCAGGCGTCCACCGCAGTGCCGAAATGCGCATGCCGGGGCGGCAGGTAGAGCATGTCGCCAGGCTCGAGCACCCAGTCTTCGAGCTGCTCGAAGTCCGTGAGAATCTTCAGATCGCCGTGTTCGAGCAAGGCGCTATCGCTGTCACAGAGCTGACCCAGCCGCCAGTGGCGTTTTCCGTGCGCCTGCAGCAGGAACACGTCGTAGTTGTCGAAATGAGGCCCCACGCCGCCACCAGGCGCGGCGTAACTGATCATCACATCGTCGATACGCCAGTTGGGCAGAAACTCGAATTTTTCCTTCAGCTCTGCAACTTCGGGAACCCACTGGTCTACCGCCTGGACCAGTAGGGTCCAGTCCTGCTCCGGCAGTTCGCTGTAGGTGGTCTCCTCGAAGGGGCCACGGCGAAGTTCCCAGGGGCGCGCGCCGTGCTCCAGGATCAGCCGCGATTCGACTTCCTCTTCGAGCGACAGGCCGGCCAGTTCGTCCGGGCTGATCGGACTCTCGAATCCCGGGATCGCCTGGCGGATCAGCAGGGGCTTTTTCTGCCAGTAATCGCGAAGGAATTCGCGCGCACTGATCCCGCCAAGAATTTCAAGTGGAAGATCAGATGTCATCTGTAAGACCTTGAATTTTAAGGGTTACCGAAAATAAAAACGCCCGGCGTTGCCGGGCGCTGAAGTAGGGCACGGCTCAGATGCGGCGTGCCTGCTCCGCCGCATTGCCAAGGTAGCTGGCCGGTGTCATGCGGCGCAGCTCCGCCTTGGCCGCTTCGGGTATCGCCAGGCCGTCGATAAAGCTCTGCAATGCCCCGGCGCTGATACCTTTGCCACGGGTCAGCTCCTTGAGCTTTTCGTAGGGGTTCTCGATGCCGTAGCGCCGCATGACGGTCTGTACCGGCTCGGCAAGCACCTCCCAGCAATTGTCCAAATCTTCATTAATCCGTTGAGGATTGAGCTCTAACTTACTGATTCCCTTAAGACTAGCTTCATACGCAATGACGCTGTGGGCGAAGCCGACGCCCAGATTGCGGAGCACTGTCGAGTCGGTCAGGTCGCGCTGCCAGCGCGAGATGGGAAGCTTGCTGGCCAGGTGCTGGAGCAACGCGTTGGCGATGCCAAGGTTGCCTTCCGAGTTCTCGAAGTCGATCGGGTTGACCTTGTGCGGCATGGTCGAGGAGCCGATTTCACCGGCGATGGTCTTCTGCTTGAAGTAGCCCAGTGAAATGTAGCCCCAGACGTCGCGATCGAAATCGATGAGGATAGTGTTGAAGCGCGCAACGGCGTCGAACAGCTCGGCGATATAGTCGTGCGGCTCGATCTGGGTGGTGTAGGGGTTCCAGGTGAGGCCGAGGTCGCCTTCGATGAACGCCTGGGCATTGGCTTCCCAGTCCACCTCGGGGTAGGCCGAGAGGTGGGCATTGTAGTTGCCCACGGCGCCGTTGATCTTGCCCAGCAGGGGCACGGCGGCGACCTGGGTGATCTGCCGTTCCAGGCGATGCACCACGTTGGCCAGTTCCTTGCCGAGCGTCGTCGGCGATGCCGGCTGGCCGTGGGTGCGAGACAACATCGGTACGTCGGCGTACTGGTGGGCAAGGACGCGGATAGCTTCGGCGACCTGGCGCATCAGGGGCAGCAGGACTTGATCGCGCCCTTCACGAAGCATCAACGCATGGGACAGGTTGTTGATGTCTTCCGAGGTGCAGGCGAAATGGATGAACTCGTTGACCGATGCGAGTTCCGGGAGCTGCTTGGCTTGCTCCTTCAGCAGATATTCCACGGCTTTGACGTCGTGGTTGGTGGTGCGCTCGAATTCCTTCACGCGCTCGGCGTGTTCCAGCTGGAAGTTTTCTGCCAACTGGTCGAGCAGGGCATTGGCCTCGGCAGAAAAGGGAGCGACTTCCGGAACGCCGGCATGGGCGGCAAGACGCTGGAGCCAGCGGACTTCAACCTGGACGCGGCAACGGATCAGGCCGAATTCGCTGAAGATCGACCGCAAAGCGGTGGTTTTGCCGGCGTAGCGGCCGTCGACGGGGGAAACCGCGGTGAGCGAAGAGAGCTGCATAAAGGGCGTTCTCGGGCAGTCGGGCAACGAAAAAGAGGGCGCATATTATACATGAACCACCCGCCCTGCGACCGATACGCCGCATTGTGGATCAGGAGCGCAGCATGGGCTGCAGCGCCTCGAGGAGCTTGCGCCTGCCGAACACCATCTGCCAGCGATGGCCGCCAAGCTGGCGCCACAGGCGTGCGGAGCGAATACCGGAGAGCAGCAGCGCGCGAATGGCTGCGGCCTTGTCGGACTGCTGGAGATGGCGCATGTCGCCCTGGACCTGGATACGCTGGCGGAAGGTGCTGAGCGTGTCCTGGTAGAGTCCGCCAAATGCGGCGACGACATTCTCATGGGGCAGCCCGAAGAGATCGGCCTGCCTCTGGATCTGGTCGAGCCTGGCAGCGATGACCTGGAGCAGGTCACCTCGCTTGTCGAGCTGGCGCTCGAGACTGATCATGGCAAGGGCATAGCGCAGCGGATCGCGCTGCAGTGTCGTGGCGTCGCGCTCCAGTGCGCCGGCCAGGGCGCGATAGCCGTCCCGCAGGTTGATGTCGTCGCCCCCGTAGATCTCCTGGGTGCTCTCGGGGTTGCGCACCAGAAGGCTTCCCAGCATACAGGCCATCTGACTGGAGGGAATCTGGCCGGTATGGGCAATCCGATCCACCAACACCGCCGCCTCGAAGACTGCGCCCAAGGCGATAAGCTGCTCCTGCCTGCTGTGCACTACTGCTCCTCCTTTTGCCAGGGCTCGGCATGCTCGATCACGCCGCCGCCGAGGCAGACCTCACCGTCATAGAAAACCACCGACTGACCGGGGGTAACCGCGCGTTGCGGATCATCGAATTCGACACGGTAACCGCCCGCAGTTCTCTCGATAACACAGGATTGATCGGCCTGCCGATAGCGTACCTTGGCCGTCAGACGGCGCGGGACATCGAGCGCAATGGGATTTACCCAGTAGATTTCCGATACCTGCAGGGCTCTGGCGAAGAGCCGAGGGTGGTCGTTACCCTGGCCAACGAGCAGCACATTGCGCCCGAGGTCCTTATCCAGGACATACCAGGGCTCGTCTCCGGCGTCCTTCATGCCGCCGATGCCGAGTCCCTGTCGTTGGCCGATGGTGTGGTACATCAGGCCGTGGTGCTGACCAATGATCTCGCCCGTGGTGGTCTCGATATTGCCCGGCTGCGCGGGCAGGTATTGCCTGAGGAAATCGCGGAAGCGGCGCTCACCGATAAAGCAGATGCCGGTGGAGTCTTTTTTCCGGGCCGTGGCCAGGCCGTGCATCTCCGCGATGGCGCGAACCTCGGGCTTTTCCAGTTCTCCGACCGGGAACAGCGTTCGCCCGATCTGCTCGCCTCCGACGGCATGCAGGAAGTAGCTCTGGTCCTTGTTCGGATCGAGTCCCTTGAGCAGCTCGCTCTTGCCATTCAGGTCGCGTCGGCGAACGTAGTGTCCGGTGGCGATAAGGTCCGCTCCCAGGGACGTCGCATAGTCGAGGAAGGCCTTGAACTTGATTTCGCGGTTGCAGAGGATGTCCGGGTTGGGGGTGCGCCCGACCTTGTATTCGGCGAGGAAGTGCTCGAATACGTTATCCCAGTACTCGGCGGCAAAATTGGCCGTGTGCAGGCGAATCCCGATGCGGTCACATACAGCCTGGGCGTCCGCAAGATCCTCCCTGGCCGTGCAGTATTCCGTGCCGTCGTCTTCTTCCCAGTTCTTCATGAACAGGCCTTCGACCTGATACCCCTGTTGCAACAGCAGCAGGGCGGAAACCGAAGAGTCGACACCGCCGGACATGCCGACGATCACGCGGGTATTGGCGGGCTCAGGAGTGGGCATTTGCAGACAACCTAGGAAAATCAGTGGTCAATTCTATCAGGTATGCCCCGCGCCGCGGGTCGGGGTCAATCGCGGATCAGCGACAGCGGGCCGCCGCCGTGGGCAAGGTAATCGTCGATGCAGCGAGGCACCAGTTCGCTGCGCCACTGCTCGCGTCGGGCGTCGAGCTCTTCGCGGCTCAGCCACTGAGGGCCAATGATGCCGTCGTCCAGGGCGAGCTCCGGCCGATGGCGCAGCGGCCTTGCGGCAAAGCACACGCGCTGATAGGTCACGCCGTTGGATGGAGCGGTGTAGAGGTAGATTCCCGTGACACCGGTGAGCTCGACCTCCCAGCCTGTTTCCTCCAGTGTCTCCCGCAGCGCCGCCTGCAGCAGGCTTTCGTTGGCCTCGAGGTGCCCTGCGGGCTGATTGAGCACACGCTTGCCATCGGCATATTCTTCCACGAGCAGGAAGCGCCCCTGGTCCTCGACGACCGTCGCCACGGTGACATGGGGTATGAATCGATGCATTGAGACTCCCGTTTTTCTGACCGCAGCGACGAAAAACCCGGCGCATGGCCGGGTTTTCGGTACCACGGAGGCGATTTACGCCAACGCAGCCAGGGCCGCGTTGAAGGTTTCACTGGGTCGCATGGCCTTGCTGATCACCTCTACGTCGGCATGGTAATAGCCGCCGATATCGACCGCCTCGCCCTGAGCGCCGTTGAGCTCGGCAACGATCTTGTCCTCGTTGTCGGTCAGGGTCTTGGCCAGCTCGGAGAACTGCGCCTGGAGCTCAGGATCCTCGCTCTGGGCAGCAAGGGCCTGGGCCCAGTACAGCGCCAGGTAGAAGTGGCTGCCGCGGTTGTCGATCTGACCGACCTTGCGCGAGGGGGACTTGTTGCTGTCGAGGAACTTGCCGTTGGCTTCATCGAGAGTCTTGGCCAGGACCTTCGCCTTGGCGTTGTCGTAGAGGTTGCCAAGGTGCTCGAGAGAAGCTGCCAGGGCCAGGAATTCACCGAGGGAATCCCAGCGCAGGTGGCCTTCTTCGAGGAACTGCTGCACATGCTTGGGCGCCGAGCCGCCTGCACCTGTCTCGAACAGACCCCCGCCGTTCATCAGCGGCACGATGGACAGCATCTTGGCGCTGGTGCCGAGTTCCATGATCGGGAACAGGTCGGTGAGGTAGTCACGCAGGACGTTGCCGGTCACGGAGATGGTGTCCTGGCCTGCACGGATGCGCTCGAGGGAGAAGCGGATGGCATCCTGCGGCGCCATGATGCGGATGTCCAGGCCGCTGGTGTCGTGATCCTTGAGGTATCGCTCGACCTTGGCGATCACCTGCGCATCGTGGGCGCGGGCTGCGTCGAGCCAGAAGACCGCGGGGGTGTCGCTGGCGCGGGCACGGTTGACGGCGAGCTTGACCCAGTCCTGGATCGGAGCGTCCTTGACCTGGCACATGCGCCAGACGTCGCCCACGTCGACGTTCTGCTCCATCACGACCTGGCCCTTGTCGTTGGTGACGCGAACGATGCCCTTGGCTGCGATCTGGAAGGTCTTGTCGTGGGAGCCGTACTCTTCGGCCTGCTGAGCCATGAGGCCGACGTTCGGCACGCTGCCCATGGTGACCGGGTCGAAGGCGCCGTGCTTCTTGCAGTCGTCGATGACGACCTGGTAGATACCGGCATAGCAGCGGTCGGGGATCAGAGCCTTGGTGTCGTGCAGCTCGCCATCCGGACCCCACATCTTGCCCGAGTCACGAATCATCGCCGGCATGGAGGCGTCGACGATGATGTCGCTGGGGACGTGGAGGTTGGTGATGCCCTTGTCGGAGTTCACCATCGCCAGCGGCGGGCGATCGGCGTAGACGGCCTTGATGTCGGCTTCGATCTCGGCCTGCTTGTCTTCGGGCAGCGTCTTGATTCGGCTGTACAGATCGCCGATGCCGTTGTTGACGTTGAAACCGATCTCTTCGAGGACCGCGGCGTGCTTGGTCAGCGCATCCTTGTAGTACTCGGCGACGATGTGACCGAACAGGATAGGATCGGAGACTTTCATCATGGTCGCTTTCAGGTGTGCCGACAGCAGCACGCCCTGGCTCTTGGCCTCGGCGATCTCGGCAGCGAGGAAGCTGCGCAGGGCGCTCTTGCTCATGACCGAGCAATCGACGATCTCACCGGCCAGCACCGGAGTCTTCTCCTTCAGGACGGTGGTGTTGCCATCTTCACCGACAAGCTCGATCTTCAGGCTGCCGGCGGCTTCGATTAGCGCGGCCTTTTCGCTACCGTAGAAATCACCCTCGCCCATGTGCGCGACGTGGGACTTTGAATCGGCGCTCCAGGCACCCATCTTGTGGGGATGCTTGCGAGCAAAATTCTTGACCGACAGCGGGGCGCGGCGATCGGAGTTGCCTTCACGCAGGACCGGATTGACGGCGCTGCCCTTGATCTTGTCGTAACGCGACTTGGCTTCCTTTTCCGCGTCAGTCGAAGGAGCATCTGGATAATCGGGGACGTTGTAACCCTGGGACTGGAGCTCCTTGATCGCCGTCTTGAGCTGCGGGATCGAGGCGCTGATATTCGGCAGTTTGATGATATTGGCTTCTGGCATGGTGGCCAGCTTGCCCAGCTCGCTCAGATGGTCGGGGATCTTCTGATCATCGTTCAGGTATTCCGGAAAGTTCGCCAGGATGCGACCCGCTAGCGAGATATCCCGCGTTTCCATGGTGATGCCGGAGGACGCGACGTAAGCTTCGATGATCGGCAGCAGCGAATAGGTCGCCAGAGCAGGGGCTTCGTCGGTAAAGGTATAGATAATCGTTGAACGTGTAGACATGTTTAGATCTAACCTTCAGTTGTGCTGTGGTTATTTAGAGTCGTATGGCGCAAGAGGATATTTCTTGCTTGAGGCGTGCTTTTCGAGCGCCTCGGCTTTTGGCCATGGGCGGCTAAACAGCTTTACATAAGGGCGCAGACCTATCAGGTGCATGGGAGCATCTCCATCCCGCTTGACCCGATCCCGCTGCAGTCGCGCCGGGGAGGATAGCACGAGTAGGCCTACGGTCCATGAGCACTACGCCATTAGTAGTGCTCTGCCAAGGGCGATGGCCGAGCGGCAAGACATATTCGAATGGCGTGCCTGTTAACCATGCCCTCCACACAGCCTGACTGCCTTGCTGATGAGACCCCGGGGGACGTTGGGCTTCGCGGGAGCTTCCCTGCGCCGAGAGCCGCGGCCCGGAAGATGTCTGCTTCAGATCAGGAAGGCGCCATGAAAGTGCAGTCAAGCATCGCCTCGGAAAAAGTCCAGCCGAGGATCTGATGCGTTGATGTACGGCGGCAAGTGGAGCAAGAGGGCCAGCGCGGACGACCTCGGGCGCACCCATGGGTGCGCCGGGGACGAGCGTGGGAGAGAGGACGGGGGCGTGCGCCCGCGCAGGCACTGCACTGCGAATCGACTCGACTGAAGCCGAAGAGGATCCCGGGTGGCGCCGCCTGAACGAGCCTATGCCTTTTGCCAGCGGCTCAGACGTCTACAGCACTTCGCTCTGCCACCGGAGCAGCCGGTGCTTCCACCGGAATCTCGGCTGGGCGGATATTGGTTGCGTGCAGGCCCTTGGGACCTTGCAGTATATCGAACATGACCGGTTGCCCCGCCTTGAGCGTCCGGTATCCATCCATCTGAATCGCCGAGTAGTGGGCGAACAGGTCCTCATCGCCGCCGTCTGCTACGATGAACCCGTAACCTTTAGCGTTGTTGAACCACTTGACCTTACCGCTAAGCATGCTGTTTTCCCTCTGCAAAGACCCCAACGCTGGAGTACCATCCACTACAAATAGATTGGATACGCAATCTGTTGCCGTTTGACGCAAACGCGTCCCGCGGGTGCCACGAGCTGTTTCTTTGTTTGTAACATTGTTTTTCGCATAGTCAAGGCACCTCATCGGATAGCTGTGCGGACCTATGGATTAACATGCGGCAACAACGCGCCGGAACTGACAAAGCTGAACCTAATGTATCTACATACTCCGATTCGTCTAACATCTGATCAGGATCGCCCTGGCTACGGCGAGGATGATGGCTCCGGGCTAGCAGTACAGGAGTCGAAACCGGAACTTAAGGCACCTCCGCGCTATCGTGTTGTCATGTTCAATGATGACTACACGCCAATGGATTTCGTGATAGAGGTGCTTGAAGGAATCTTCAACCACAACCGGGAAACGGCGACAAAGATCATGTTGACCGTCCACACGCAGGGAAAGGCGGTTTGTGGTGTCTTCACTCGTGACGTCGCTGAGACCAAGGCCTCCCAGGTGAATCAGTACGCGAGGGAGTGTCACCACCCGCTTCTCTGCGAGATCGAAAAAGACGGTTGACCCGACTGCTTGGGTTAAGAGGTGAAAGCTATGTTGAACCGTGAGCTCGAAGTCACCCTGAATCTGGCTTTCAAAGAGGCACGTACCAAGCGCCATGAATTCATGACGGTTGAACACCTCCTGTTGGCCTTGCTCGACAATGAAGCGGCTGCGACGGTTCTGCGCGCCTGTGGCGCTAGTCTGGACAAGTTGCGCCATGATCTTCAGGAGTTCATCGACTCCACCACCCCTCTCATCCCGCAGCACGATGAAGAACGCGAAACCCAGCCGACGCTGGGCTTCCAGCGCGTTCTGCAGCGAGCCGTGTTCCATGTGCAGAGTTCTGGCAAGCGGGAGGTCACCGGCGCCAACGTTCTGGTCGCCATCTTCAGCGAGCAGGAAAGCCAGGCGGTGTTCCTCCTCAAGCAGCAGAACGTCGCGCGTATCGATGTCGTCAACTACATCGCCCACGGGATTTCCAAGGTGCCGGGCCAATCCGCGGGCGCCGAGAGCGAGTCCGAGATGCAGGATGAGGAAAGCACTGAGGTATCGTCGTCCGGCCAGCCACTCGACGCCTATGCCAGCAACCTCAACGAGCAAGCCAGGCAAGGGCGCATCGACCCGCTGGTGGGGCGCGAACATGAAGTCGAGCGCGTCACCCAGATTCTCGCTCGCCGTCGCAAGAACAATCCCCTGCTGGTGGGCGAAGCCGGTGTTGGCAAGACCGCGATCGCCGAAGGCCTGGCCAAGCGAATCGTCGACCGCCAGGTGCCTGACCTGCTGTCCGACAGCGTCGTCTATTCGCTGGACATGGGTGCCCTGCTCGCCGGTACCAAATACCGTGGCGATTTCGAGAAGCGCTTCAAGGCCCTGCTCAATGAGCTGCGCAAGCGGCCGCATGCGATCCTGTTCATCGACGAGATTCATACCATCATTGGTGCTGGCGCGGCTTCCGGCGGGGTAATGGATGCCTCCAACCTCCTCAAGCCCTTGCTTTCTTCCGGCGAGATCCGCTGTATCGGTTCGACCACCTTCCAGGAATTCCGTGGAATTTTCGAGAAGGACCGCGCACTGGCAAGGCGCTTCCAGAAGGTCGACGTCGTCGAGCCTTCCGTGGAAGACACCATTGGTATCCTGAAAGGCCTCAAATCCCGCTTCGAGCAACACCACGAGATCGAGTACAGCGATGAGGCGTTGCGTGCCGCCGCTGAGCTGGCCTCCCGCTACATCAATGACCGGCACATGCCGGACAAGGCCATCGACGTGATCGATGAGGCCGGGGCCTTCCAGCGCCTGTTGCCGACCGAGCAGCGCGTGAAGACTATCGACGTGCCCGAGGTCGAGGACATCGTGGCCAAGATCGCACGGATTCCGCCCAAGCATGTAAGCACCTCGGACAAGGAACTGCTGCGCAACCTCGAGCGCGACCTCAAGCTGACGGTGTTCGGTCAGGACGAGGCCATCGACTCGCTGTCCACTGCGATCAAGCTGTCACGTGCCGGTCTCAAGGCGCCCGACAAGCCGGTTGGCTCCTTCCTGTTTTCCGGCCCTACCGGCGTCGGCAAGACCGAGGCTGCACGGCAACTGGCGAAATCCCTGGGTGTGGAGCTCATTCGCTTCGACATGTCCGAATACATGGAACGCCATACGGTGTCGCGCCTTATCGGTGCGCCACCGGGGTATGTGGGCTTCGACCAGGGTGGGCTGCTGACCGAGGCGATCACCAAGACGCCGCACTGCGTCCTGCTGCTGGATGAGATCGAGAAGGCACACCCGGAAGTCTTCAACCTGCTGCTGCAGGTGATGGACCATGGCACCCTGACCGACAACAACGGGCGCAAGGCGGACTTCCGCAGCGTGATCCTCATCCTCACCACCAATGCTGGCGCCGAAACCGCCGCGCGGGCATCCATCGGCTTCACCCAGCAGGATCACACCACCGATGCCAAGGAAGTGATCAAGAAGAGCTTCACGCCCGAGTTCCGCAATCGCCTGGATGCGATCATCCAGTTCGGCCGCTTGAGCCATGAAGTGATCAAGAGCATCGTCGACAAGTTTCTCATCGAGCTGCAGGCGCAACTCGAGGACAAGCACGTCACGCTCGAAGTCACCGAGGCAGCGCGCGGCTGGCTGGCTGAGCGCGGCTACGATGTCCAGATGGGCGCTCGGCCGATGGCCCGCCTCATCCAGGACAAGATCAAGCGGCCCTTGGCAGAGGAAATCCTGTTCGGGGAACTGGCCGAGCACGGCGGCATCGTCCATATAGACGTCAGTGGCGATGACCTGGTGTTCGACTTCGAGATCATGGCAGAACTCGCCTGACCCCGGCGCTGGAACCAAAAAAGCCCGGCATTGCCGGGCTTTTTCTTGCGCTGGCGATCAGCGGGCGCGGTAGGTGATGCGCCCCTTGCTCAAGTCATAAGGGGTCAGCTCCACGCGGACCTTGTCGCCAGTGAGAATCCGGATGTAATTCTTGCGCATCTTCCCAGAGATATGCGCGGTAACGACGTGCCCGTTTTCCAACTCCACACGAAACATGGTGTTGGGCAGGGTGTCGACGACAGTACCTTCCATTTCGAAGCTGTCTTCTTTCGACATTCAATAAAGCCCTCGGTGTCTGATAAGTACCCGGGGTCACAAGCCCGGAAAAACGGCAAATATTTTGCCAGAAATGGGCTTTTTCGCCAAGGTCTTCAAGTCAGGCGCACCCAGCGTTGATTGACGAGCAGTTCGATGGGGCGGTATTCGGTCTTGTAATTCATCTTGCGACAGTTCTTGATCCAGTAGCCCAGGTACAGGGCCTGCAGGCCCAGGCGGGCCGCTTCCTCGATTTGCCAGAGAATGGCGAAGCGACCGAGGCTACGCCTTTCCTCGGCCGGATCGTAAAAGGTGTACACCGCCGACAGCCCATTGGACAGCACGTCGGACACGGCAATCGCCATGAGCTTGCGGCCCAGCCTGAATTCGTAGAAGTAGCTGAAGGGGAGCTCGCGGACGAGGAAGGTATTGAATTGATCACGGCTCGGCGGATACATGTCGCCATCGGCATGCCGGGTTTCGATATAGCTGGAGTAGAGACTGTAGTATTCCTCGGTGAAAACAGGCTTGATCGCCCGGACCGTGAGGTCTGTGTTGCGCTTGATGATCCGCTTCTGCTGCCGGCTCAGCGTCATGCCGGTGCTTGGTATGCGCGCAGGGATGCAAGCTGTGCATTTCTGGCAATGGGGCCGGTAGAGGTGGTCCCCGCTGCGGCGAAAGCCTATCTCGGAGAGGTCCGCATAGACCTTTCCGTCCATCGGCTGGCTCGGATCCAGAAAAAGTGTCGTGGCCTGTTCGTCAGGCAGGTAGCTGCAAGCATGCGGCTGAGTCGCGTAAAACTTAAGACGAGCCAGTGATGTCATGATCATCCCTCAGGCTTTTGACGCAGTGTAGGACAGCTGCCGGTGAACGACCAGAGAGCCCGGCCGCTCCTGTTCCGACAAGCTGCTGCCGCATTCATCCCGGCGCGGCGAATCGATCGGAGGCGGTCATCCCCTCGAACCAGATCGTGCTGTCAGCCGCGCCAAGATGCTCTCGCAGAGCCTGCGCAAAGGCCTCGCGTGGAATCGGCCGGGCCCCGAGGCTGGCCAGATGTTCAGTATGCATCTGGCAGTCAACGAGCACGAAAGCCCGGTCGCGAAGATGCTCGACCAAGGCGACGAAACCAACCTTGGAAGCGTCGTTGGCTCGACTGAACATGGACTCGCCAAAGAACAGGCGGCCCATCGCGAGGCCGTACAGGCCACCGACCAGCTCATCCTCCTGCCAGACCTCCACCGAATGGGCGATGCCGAGCCCATGCAGATCCAGGTAGGCCTGCTGCATGGCGCTGGTGATCCAGGTGCCGTCGGTGTAGTCCCTTGGCCCCGCGCAGCCCTGCACGACCCGATCGAAGCAGGTATCGAAGGTCACGCGATAGGCCTGCTGGCGGATGCGCTTGCGCAGGCTGCGGGAAACGTGCAGCTCTTCGGGGAAGAGCACCATGCGAGGGTCGGGTGACCACCAGAGCAGCGGCTGCCCCTCCTGGTACCAGGGAAAGCAGCCATGCCGATAGGCGGCCTGAAGTCGCTCGGCGGATAAGTCGCCACCTGCGGCGAGCAGGCCGTTGGGTTCCCGCATGGCCCTGTCGAGCGGGGGGAAGGCCAGATCGTCGCGTTGCAGCCAGGTCAGCATGTGAGCAGCCAGAGAGGGCGCATGGCGCCCCCAGATCAGAGGTCGAGGTATTTCTCGGCGTCCAGCGCCGCCATGCAGCCTGCGCCAGCCGAGGTGATTGCCTGGCGGTAGACGTGATCGGCCACGTCGCCGGCAGCGAATACGCCGGGGATGTTGGTGCAGGTTGCGTCGCCTTCACCGCCTCCACGAATCTTCAGATAGCCATCCTTCATGTCCAGCTGGCCAACGAACAGGTCGGTGTTGGGTTTGTGGCCAATGGCGATGAACACGCCCATGAGGTCAAGGCGGCTTTCCTCGCCGGTGAGGGTGCTCTTCAGGCGCACCCCGGTAACGCCGGAAGGATCGCCTAGCACTTCTTCGAGGGTGTGGTTCCAATGCAGGCGAATATTGCCAGTTTCCGCCTTCTCGAAAATCTTGTCCTGGAGAATCTTTTCCGACCGCAGCTTGTCGCGGCGGTGGATCAGATGTACTTCCTTGGCGATGTTCGACAGGTACAGCGCCTCTTCGACCGCAGTGTTGCCGCCGCCGATGACCGCAACGACCTGGTTGCGATAGAAGAAGCCGTCACAGGTGGCGCAAGCGGAGACGCCCCGCCCGGCAAAGGCCTCTTCGGAGGGCAGCCCGAGGTACTGAGCGGAGGCCCCGGTGGCGATGATCAGCGCATCGCAGGTGTAGGTGCCGCTGTCACCCTTGAGGGTGAACGGGCGCTGCTGCAATTGTGCGGTATGAATGTGGTCGTAGATGATCTCGGTATCGAAGCGCTCGGCATGTTTCTGCATGCGCTCCATCAGGATCGGACCGGTGAGGCCGTGGGGGTCGCCGGGCCAGTTGTCGACTTCGGTCGTCGTGGTGAGCTGGCCGCCTGGCTGGATGCCGGTGATGATCACAGGCTTGAGATTGGCTCGTGCGGCATACACGGCTGCGGAGTAACCGGCCGGGCCAGAGCCGAGGATGATCAGCCTGGAATGCTTGACTTCACTCATAAAAAGCCCTCATAAGTCCTTGTTGCCAATAGATAAGCGTGCTGCAATCGAACGTAGCCAGAAAAACGATTCGATATGCTACACCGAAGCAAGACAAAGCCCTAGCTACGGGGTAAACCACTGACGTTGGGTCGTCGACGCCGTACAATGCGTGGTCGTGATTGCAGATTGGATAGCGCCAGTCGGCGCGGGAAGCAAAGCGTTTTGAAAAAATCTACCTCGACGGTGCCGACCCTGGACTGGCGACAGCAGGCCCAGTACCGATTGAAAGAAGCCGGCCTGATCGCGGTTGGTGCCTTGTGCCTGATCGTCTGGATGGCCCTGCTCACCTACGATCCGGCCGATCCGGGCTGGACCCATACCAGCAGCACGCAACAGGTCCACAATGCGGCGGGCAGGGCAGGCGCCTGGCTGGCCGACATCCTGTTCATGGTGCTGGGCTATTTCGCCTACCTCTTTCCGTTATTGCTCGGGCTCAAGGCCTGGCAGATCTTTCGCGCGCGCCATCTGCCCTGGCAGTGGAACGGTTGGCTGTTCTCCTGGCGTAGCGTAGGCCTGGTGGTACTGGTGCTTTCAGGGGCGGCCCTGGCTGATATCCACTTCAGTGCGGCTGAGCATATGCCTGCTTCGGCGGGTGGAATGCTGGGGACCAGCCTTGGGCAGCTCGCCGAAAGTGCCTTGAACATCCAGGGCAGCACGCTGTTGTTCATCGCCCTGTTTCTGTTCGGGCTGACGGCATTCACCGATCTGTCCTGGTTCAAGGTCATGGACGTGACGGGCAAGATCGTCATGGATCTGGCCGAGCTGATCCAGACTGCCGTCAATCGCTGGTGGCTGTCGCGCGCCGAGCGTCGTGAGATCAACACACAGCTGCGCATGGCCGAAGATGTGGCAGCTCCGGTCACTCCGGATCGTCGTGAGCGGGAAAAGGTCAAGAAGCGCGTCATCGAGCGCGAGGAAGCCCTGGTCAAGCACATGTCGGAGCGCGAACAGCATCCGGCTGTGGTGATCGCGCGCCCGGCTCCGCCACGCGCGAGCGATATCAGCAAGCGGGTCCAAAAGGAAAAGCAGGCCCCGCTGCTCGTCGACAGCGCCATCGAAGGCAGTCTGCCACCCATCTCGCTGCTGGACGTGGCCGAGAAGCAGCAGAAACAGTATTCCCCCGAATCGCTCGAGGCCATGTCCAGGCTGCTTGAAATCAAGCTCAAGGAGTTTGGCGTCGAAGTGTTGGTGGAGACGGTTCACCCGGGGCCCGTGATCACCCGTTTCGAGATCCAGCCCGCCGCCGGGGTCAAGGTCAGCCGCATATCCAACCTGGCCAAGGACCTGGCGCGCTCATTGGCGGTCATCAGCGTGCGGGTCGTCGAGGTGATTCCCGGCAAGACCACGGTGGGCATCGAGATCCCCAACGAGGATCGCCAGATCGTGCGGTTTTCCGAAGTGCTTTCTTCGACCGCCTACGACGAGGCGAAATCGCCGGCGACCATGGCGCTGGGTCACGATATCGGCGGCAAGCCGGTCATTGCCGACCTGGCCAAGATGCCGCACCTGCTGGTGGCAGGCACCACCGGTTCGGGCAAGTCGGTAGGCGTCAATGCGATGATCCTGTCGATCCTGTTCAAGTCCACGCCGGATGAGGCGAGACTGATCATGATCGACCCGAAGATGCTGGAGCTTTCGATCTACGAGGGCATCCCCCATCTACTCTGCCCGGTGGTGACCGACATGAAGGAGGCCGCCAATGCCTTGCGCTGGAGCGTCGCCGAGATGGAGCGGCGCTACCGGCTCATGGCTGCCATGGGTGTACGCAACCTGGCGGGGTTCAACCGCAAGGTCAAGGAGGCGGAGGAGGCGGGCGAGCCGCTGACCGACCCGCTGTACCGCCGCGAGAGCATGGAGGACGAGGCGCCACTGCTGAAGACCCTGCCTACCATCATCGTCATCGTCGACGAATTCGCCGACATGATGATGATCGTCGGCAAGAAGGTCGAAGAGCTGATCGCGCGAATCGCGCAGAAGGCGCGGGCGGCCGGCATCCATTTGATCCTTGCCACGCAGCGCCCGTCGGTGGACGTGATCACCGGTCTGATCAAGGCCAACATCCCCACGCGGATCGCCTTCCAGGTCTCGAGCAAGATCGACTCGCGGACCATTCTCGACCAGGGCGGTGCGGAACAGCTGCTCGGCCATGGCGACATGCTCTATCTCCCGCCAGGCACGGGGCTTCCCATTCGCGTGCATGGCGCCTTCGTTTCCGACGAGGAAGTGCACCGCGTCGTAGAGGCATGGAAGGCACGTGGGGCGCCCGATTACATCGAAGAAATCCTGGTCGGGGTCGAGGAGTCCGGTAGCGGCTTCGACGGCGGCTCTTCAGGCGGCGAAGGGGGCGATGACGTCGAGGAGGACGCGCTTTACGACGAGGCGGTACGTTTTGTTACTGAAAGCCGTCGCGCTTCGATTTCTGCAGTACAACGCAAGCTCAAGATTGGCTATAACCGTGCTGCCAGGATGATCGAGTCCATGGAAATGGCCGGCGTCGTCTCGCCGATGAACACCAATGGCTCGCGCGAAGTGATCGCGCCGCCCCCAGTTCGCGATTGATTTTCGCAGAGGAATCCATGCGTCTGATCCGTTTGCTGGCCACTTCCGCCCTGTTGCTGGCTTCGACCCTGGGTCATGCCCAGCAACAGGCGTCCGTCCAGCGCCTTACCGAGTTGCTCGATCGCGCCGATACCCTGACCGCACGCTTCTCCCAGCTGTCGCTCGATGGCAGTGGCACCCAGCTTCAGGAGACCTCCGGCGAACTGGCCTTGCAGCGCCCTGGCCAATTTCGCTGGCACACCGATGAGCCGATGGAGCAATTGCTCGTCTCCAATGGCCAGAAGGTCTGGCTATACGACCCCGACCTCGAGCAGGTGACCATCCAGCAGCTCGACCAGCGGCTGACCCATACGCCTGCGCTGCTGCTATCCGGTGACGTGTCGAGCATCAGCGAGAACTTCAAGGTCAGCCACCAGGAGACCGGTGAGGTGGCCGACTTCGTGCTCACGCCCACGACCCGCGACACCCTGTTCGACAACCTGCGACTGACCTTTCGCAACGGCGTGATCAACGACATGCAACTGATCGACAGTATCGGCCAGCGGACCAATATCCTGTTCTTTGGCGTGACCTTGAACGAACCGCTCGATGCCTCGCTGTTCACCTTCGAGGTTCCAGCGGGCGTCGATGTCATCGCCGATTGATGCCTGCCGGCTGAGGCCAACGGAGGCCTGAATGGATCTGTTCAGCCGCGAACCCATCGCCCAGCCTCTCGCCGCGCGGTTACGTGCGTCTAACCTGGACGAGTACGTCGGCCAACAGCATCTGCTGGCCCGAGGCAAGCCGCTGCGCGAGGCACTGGAGCAGGGCGCCCTGCATTCGATGATCTTCTGGGGGCCGCCCGGCGTCGGCAAGACGACGCTGGCGCGGTTGCTGGCCAAGGTTTCGGACGCCCATTTCGAGACGGTCTCGGCCGTGCTCGCCGGGGTCAAGGAAATCCGCCAGGCCGTGGAAATCGCCCGGCAGCAGGCGGCGCAGTATGGCCGGCGTACCATCCTGTTCGTCGATGAGGTTCACCGTTTCAACAAATCCCAGCAGGACGCCTTCCTGCCCTATGTCGAAGACGGCACGCTGATCTTCATCGGCGCGACCACCGAAAACCCCTCCTTCGAGCTGAACAACGCGCTGCTTTCGCGAGCGCGCGTCTATGTCCTCAAGAGCCTTGACGAGGCGGCACTCCGACAGTTGGCCCAGCGCGCCCTGAGCGAGCCAAGGGGACTGGGGGAAATGAAGCTCAGTCTGCCCGACGACAGCTTCCATATGCTGCTGGCCGCGGCGGATGGCGATGGCCGCCGCCTGCTCAATCTGCTCGAAAACGCTGCGGACCTGGCCGAGGAGGGCGGCGAGATCGGCGTGGAACTGCTCAGCGACCTGCTTGGCGACGGTCGCCGTCGTTTCGACAAGGGTGGCGAAGCCTTCTATGACCAGATTTCCGCCTTGCACAAATCGGTACGCGGCTCTGATCCCGATGCGGCGCTCTACTGGTATGCGCGCATGCTCGACGGCGGCTGCGATCCGCTCTATATCGCGCGCCGGGTGGTGCGCATGGCCAGCGAGGACATCGGCAATGCCGACCCGCGAGCCCTGAGCCTGGCATTGAGCGCCTGGGACGTGCAGGAGCGGCTCGGCAGCCCGGAGGGCGAGCTGGCGGTGGCGCAAGCCATTGTCTATCTTGCCTGCGCGGCCAAGAGCAACGCAGTGTATAAGGCGTACAAGGCAGCGGTACGGGATGCGGCGGAGCAGGGTTCTCTCGAGGTTCCGCTGCATTTGCGCAACGCACCTACCAAGCTGATGAAGGAACTGGGCTACGGTCAGGAATACCGCTACGCCCACGACGAGCCGGGCGGCTATGCCGCGGGCGAGGACTATTTTCCGGAGAGCCTGACTCCGCGCCGCTACTACCACCCGGTGCCGCGCGGGCTGGAAGGCAAGATCAGCGAAAAGCTCGAGCATCTGCGAGCGCTCGATCGCGCAAGCGACTGGAAGCGCCGCGAATGATCCTGCGTACTCTGCTCGCGGTTGCGCTTGGCGGGCTGGTAGGCACCTTTCTCCGTTTCGGGCTGGGACTGTGGGTCGGCGCGCAATGGCCGCGCTACGCCTTTGTCGCGACGCTCCTGGTCAATCTCTCGGGATGTCTGGCGATCGGCTACGTACATGGGTACTTTCTGACCCGGCCGGAGTTGCCGGCAGAGCTGCGCACCGGACTGGTGATCGGCCTGCTCGGCGCACTCACCACCTTTTCCAGCTTCTCCCTGGACAGCCTGCGCTTGCTGGAAAATGGCCAGATCGGAACGGCGGCCGGCTACCTGGGTATCAGCCTGTTCGGTGGGCTCATGGCCACCTGGTTCGGACTTGGCCTGGCGAGAATGTGAAAGCCCGAGCCTTTCCAAGTAGACTTCGCAGTTTTCCATCCCCTTTCATGCTCATGAAGACGAGAACGCCCCATGCTTGATCAGAAACTGGTACGCGCCCAGCTGCAATCCGTGGCAGAGCGCCTGGCGACCCGCGGCTATCAACTGGACGTGGCGCGTATCGAGGCGCTGGAGTCGCAGCGCAAGGTCGTACAGACCCGCACCGAGCAGCTCCAGGCCGAGCGCAACGCGCGCTCCAAGAGTATCGGGCAGGCCAAGCAGCGCGGCGAAGACATCGCGCCGTTGCTGGCCGAAGTCGACCGCATGGGCTCGGAACTGGATTCTGGCAAGCAGGAACTCGAAGCCATCCAGCTCGAGCTCGATGCGATGCTGCTGAGCATTCCCAACCTGCCGCATGAGTCGGTTCCGGTCGGGAAGGACGAAGACGACAACCTTGAAGTGCGTCGCTGGGGAACGCCGCGGTCGTTCGACTTTCCGATCAAGGATCATGTCGCGCTGGGCGAACTCAACGGCTGGCTCGATTTCGAAACGGCCGCCAAGCTCTCCGGGGCCCGCTTTGCCTTGATGCGCGGGCCCATCGCTCGGCTGCATCGCGCGCTGGCCCAGTTCATGATCGATCTGCACAGCCGCGAACACGGTTACGAAGAGGCCTACACCCCCTATCTGGTACAGGCTCCGGCGCTGCAGGGGACCGGACAGTTGCCGAAGTTCGAGGAAGATCTGTTCAAGATCAGCCGTGAAAAGGAAGCGGATCTCTACCTTATCCCCACGGCGGAAGTCTCCCTGACCAACATCGTTGCCGGGGAAATCCTCGACGCCAAGGCGCTGCCGCTGAAGTTCGTCGCCCACACGCCCTGCTTCCGTAGCGAGGCGGGAGCCTCCGGTCGCGATACCCGCGGCATGATCCGGCAGCACCAGTTCGACAAGGTCGAGATGGTGCAGATCGTCGAGCCGGAAAAGTCGTTCGAAGCGCTGGAAGAACTCACCGCCAATGCCGAGCGAGTCCTGCAATTGCTCGAACTGCCCTATCGGGTACTTTCGCTCTGCACCGGCGACATGGGCTTTGGCGCGACCAAGACCTACGATCTGGAAGTCTGGGTTCCGAGCCAGGACAAGTACCGCGAGATTTCCTCGTGCTCCAACTGCGGCGACTTCCAGGCACGACGCATGCAAGCACGCTATCGCAACCCGGCGACCGGCAAGCCTGAGTTGCTGCACACCCTCAACGGCTCCGGCCTGGCAGTGGGTCGCACGCTTGTGGCTGTGCTGGAGAATAACCAGCAGGCCGACGGTACCGTCGTGGTCCCCGAAGTGCTCAAACCCTATATGGGTGGCATCGACGTCATCGGCTGATCTCCTGTCAGGACGCCTGAGGCGGGAGCGACAGGCAGGTTCCTGCCCACTGGGCTGGAAACGGACCGCTCCGCCTTGGGTCTAGAGGTGCTGCAGGACGTGCGCCGATGGCCTCTCGACTTACAGTTGGCTTGAAGCCTTCAGTCCACCGTCCCACTGATGGAGTCTGGCCCATGGATTACCTCCCGCTGTTTCACAACCTGAAAGGCCGTACCGTGCTCATTGTCGGCGGCGGCGAGGTGGCGCTGCGCAAGGCACGGCTGCTGGCGGATGCGGGCGCCGCATTGCGTGTGGTGGCACCGGACATCGATCCGGCGTTGGTCACGCTGGTGGAGCAGGGCGGGGGTGAATGCCAGTTGCGTGCTTACACCGGCACCGATCTTGCCGGAGTCGTGCTGGCCATCGCGGCCACCGACATCCGGACGCTCAACGCCGAGGTATCTCGAGACGCCCAGACGCTGAATATTCCGGTAAACGCCGTGGATGCGCCGGACCTGTGCAGCGTGATCTTTCCCGCTATCGTCGACCGCTCGCCCTTGATGGTGGCGGTATCCAGCGGCGGCGATGCGCCGGTGCTGGCGCGCCTGATTCGTGCACGCATAGAGACCTGGATTCCCGCGGCGTATGGCGGGCTCGCCGGGCTGGCGAAAAAATTCCGCAGCCAGGTCAAGGCCGCGCTGCCCGACGTACAGCAGCGGCGGGTTTTCTGGGAAGACGTTTTCCAGGGCAGCATCGCCGAGCGGGCCCTGGCCGGCCAGCAAGCGGAAGCCGAGCGCCTTCTGGCGGAAAAGCTCACCGGGGCCATGCCGGTCGCGCTCGGAGAAGTCTATCTGGTGGGCGCGGGACCGGGTGACCCGGATTTGCTCACCTTTCGCGCGCTGCGGCTGATGCAGCAGGCGGACGTGGTGCTTTACGATCGTCTGGTCGCGCCGGCGATCATCGAGCTGTGTCGCCGTGATGCCGAGCGCATCTACGTCGGCAAACGTCGTGCGGCCCATGCCTTGCCGCAGGAGCAGATCAACCAGCGGCTGGTCGATCTGGCCTTGGAAGGCAAGCGGGTACTTCGCCTGAAAGGGGGGGACCCCTTCATCTTTGGCCGGGGCGGGGAGGAGATCGAGGAGCTGGCGGCCCACGGCATCCCCTTCCAGGTCGTTCCCGGCATTACCGCTGCCAGCGGCTGCGCCGCCTACGCCGGGATACCGCTGACTCATCGTGACCACGCACAGTCCGTCCGCTTTGTCACCGGGCACCTGAAGGATGGCAGCTGTGACCTGCCCTGGACGGAACTCAGTGCGCCGGCGCAAACGCTGGTGTTCTACATGGGGCTGGTGGGCCTGCCTACCATCTGCCGACAGCTGATTGCCCACGGTCGCGACCCGGCCACCCCTGCGGCACTCGTCCAGCAGGGCACGACGCACAACCAGCGGGTCTTCAGTGGCACGCTTGCCGACTTGCCTGACCTGGTGGCGGTGCATGATGTGCAGGCGCCCACGCTATTCATCGTGGGCGAAGTGGTCAGCCTGCGCGCCAAGCTGGCCTGGTTCGAGGGCGACTCCGGCCAGTCCTGACAGTCAGCGACTCCAGATGCCGCTGCTGGGCAGCCGATCCCGGTTGTGCGGGGCATCCAGCTCCAGCGCTGGTCCCTTGGGCACGATGCCGTTGGCGTTGATGTTGCGATGACTGCTGTAGTAGTGGCCCTTGATGTGCTGCAAGTCCACCGTCTCGGCCACACCTGGCCACTGATAGAGCTCGCGCAACCAGCCTGAAAGGTTGTGGTAGTCCTTGATCCGCCTCAGGTTGCACTTGAAATGCCCGTAATAGACGGGGTCGAAGCGCAATACAGTGGTAAACAGACGCCAGTCGGCCTCTGTCAGGTACTCGCCGGTCAGGTAGCGCTGGGCGCTGAGCCGACGATCGAGCCAGTCCAGTTCGGTGAATACTTCGTCGAACGCCTGTTCGTAGGCTTCCTGGGAAGTGGCGAAGCCGGCGCGGTAGACACCATTGTTCACCGCCGGGTAGATGCGTGCATTCAACGCATCGATTTCGCCGCGTAGCGGTTCAGGGTAGAGATCGAGCCGGGACTCGGTCAATCCATCGAAGGCCGAGTTGAACATCCGAATGATCTCGGAGGACTCGTTGTTGACGATTCCCTGCTGCTTTCGATCCCAGAGTACGGGCACCGTCACGCGGCCGGTATAGCTTGGGTCGTCGGCGGTGTAGCGTTGGTAGAGGTACTGGAAGTCATCCAGGGCATCTCCGCTGGCTCCGCTGAGCTTGTCGAAGGTCCAGCCGTGCTCGGCCATGTACCAGCTGACCACCGAAACCCCGATGAGGTCGTCGAGCTGTTTGAGCTTGCGGTAGATCAGCGTGCGATGCGCCCAAGGACAGGCGAGGGAGACGTACAGGTGATATCGCCCGGGCTCTGCCTTGAAGCCCGCGTAACCGTCGGATCCAGGGGAGCCGTCTGCGGTCACCCAGTGGCGACGCTTGGCGGATTCGCGTTGGAAATGGCCGTCCCGGTCGTTTTCATACCATTGGTCATGCCATTTCCCATCAATCAGAAGCCCCATGCCTGTCCTCCTCTGTTTGGCTATCAGAGGGCAGTGTAGGGGCGTAGGTTCGCCTGATCGTGCAGAAGAACCGCTGCGACTGATCGGGCTGTTCGATCAATGGCGCTGAGACCACCAGGCCCGGGCAGTGGCCATCGCCTCCTCCCGCGGTTGGCCGAGGCCGCGCAGGGCGAGGGCCATGGTGCCGATCACCGCCAGTTCACCGTAAGCATCCTGCGCCTCGCCTTGCCACACCTCGAGCAGATGAGAAGGTTCCAGGGATTCGGGCTTGACATGGCGCTGAGCCGATAGCGCCGGCCAGTCCTCGTCCCAGGCTTGACCCTCGGCCGTACCGAAGAGGTGGTCGAGGGTATCGGGATTGACCTCCACCTCGCCACCTTCGCCCTTGATCACGATCGCGGTATCGCCCAACAGTCGGCTGGCTTCCCGGTGAATGGGTTGGTACCCCGGATGGAAAATGCTCTGCAACACGCACTGTGCTGCCAAGGGATTGAGCAGCCGGGCAAGGGAGTGGATCGGCGAGCGCAGCCCCAGGATGTTGCGCAGGTCGATCATCCGCTGTAGGCGCGGCATCCAGCTGCCAAGCGCGGTGAAGGCGATGTTGCCCTGTTGCAGCGACTGTTCGACCTGCAGCCAGTCGACGCAGACCGGAATCCCCAGCAGTTCCAGGTGATGTTCGGTATAGACCCTTCCAGCGGTATGGGCGCCGCCACCGTGCAGATGAATGCGCACGCCATTGGTGGCCAGGCATTTCGCCGCGAGCAGGTACCAGGGGTAGTGCCGCTTCTTGCCGGCATAGCTTGGCCAGTCGAGGTCAACGGCGATCGCCGGCGCCTGCAGTCGCTCCCGAACCGCTTCTGTGAACCCGGCCAGCTCCTCAGCGCTTTCTTCCTTGTGCCGCAGCAACATGAGAAAGGCGCCCAGCTGCGCCTCTTCGACACGACCGTCGAGGAGCATGCCCATCGCCTCCCGGGCTTCTTCACGAGTAAGGCTGCGCGCGCCCCGTTTGCCTTTTCCAAGAGTCCGGACGAAGACAGCGAACGGGTGTTCCTGAGGAGTCGTGACGGTCATATGCAATTACTCGGTTTAGGCAGACCGGCCAGCTTGGCGGCCAGCTTGGCGGGCGTACCCTTGAACAGGTGGTTGAGGTGGGCGCTGTTGCCTTTCTCGGGGCCCAGCTGCAGCGCGACATACTTGATCAGCGGTCGTGTCGCCGGCGACAGCTGGAACTCCTGATAGAACTGGCGGAGCAAGAGGATGATTTCCCAGTGCTCGGGTTCAAGGGTCAGACCCTCCCGCACGGCCAGGGCGGTTGTGGTGGCCTCGTCCCAGTCGTCCAGGTCGACGAGAAAGCCGTCCTTGTCCAGCGCCACGCGCCGATCCCGAATATGAAGGTCGCTCATAGCCAGCTGTTGGTCCGATCATAGCGACAGCAGAGTTCGACGAAGCCTGCATAGTCCACCGATTCGACCCGGGCGGGAAAGGCATTCAGCGCCCTGGCCTGGACATCTTCCTGCAGGCCGAAAACCCCTATCTCTGAGCCCAGACGCTCCAAGGCCTCACAAGCAGAGCTGCCCCCGCGCAACGCATTGCAGGCGTCACCGGTCAGCAGCAGGCCGTCGCCGGCCTTGAGAAGGCGCAGGCAACTCGCAAAGCGGTCATCGCCAAATGGCGAATGGGAAAGAATATGCAGCGTGGCCATCAGAGCGTCACCAGATGATCGTAGTCGTCGAGCAGTCTTGCAATTTCGTCATCAGCCAGCACCCTGACCGGCAATGGCAGCGCTCGCGGATCGAGGCCACGTTCAGCGAGGCTGCGTCCACAGGCAAACAACGCCTCTATACCAAACAGTGGAAGTGCCTGCAGATTGGCCGTCAGGTCTTTCTGTTGCAATGCCGCCGGCTGTTGACCGGGCGCCAGCTGGAACACGCCATCATCGAGGAACAGCAGGCCCAGCGGCAGATCGTAAGCGCCGCCGGCGAGCACGATATCCAGCGCCTCGCGTGCGCCAGGGCCCGACCAGGGGGACTGACGGCTGATGATCAGCATCGAATTCGGCATCAGTGGTCTCCAAAGCAGACGAGGCGGCCGGCGTTCTGCGCGGCTTCGTGCAATTGCCCAAGACCCGATAACTCCCAGCCTTCACCCAGGCTCGCGCCTGGCCTGCCATAGCGGCTCGCCTCTTGTTCATCGAGCACCCCACGCCTCAGTGCCGCGGCAATGCACACCACGCCATCCAACTGGTGACGAGCGATGAATTCGCGCCACTGGGCAGCCAGGTCCTGCTCATCCTGCGGCGCCACCTGATTCGCCGAAGCGCTGTACACCCCATCACCATAGAGAAACAGCCGGACGATCTCATGACCACCGGCCAGGGTCGCCTCGGCAAAGCGCAAGGCCCGTCGGGACGCGGGAGAGTAAGGTGGGCCGAACAAGGCGATCGTGAATTTCATGGGTCACCATCAAGCGAATGCCACTAATGATACGACAGCTCTGCCATGGGCATGGGCAACAAAAAGCCCGCCATACGGCGGGCCCTGTGCATCGATCAGCGATCAGTCGTTGCTGCTGGAAAGCCCCAGAAGCTGCAACAGGCTGATGAACAGGTTGTAGAGCGAAACGAACAGGCTGATGGTAGCCATGATGTAGTTGCGCTCGCCGCCGTGGATGATGGCGCTGGTCTGGTACAGGATCACCGCTGACGAGAACAGGACAAAGCCCGCACTGATCGCCATCTGCAGGCCGGGGATCTGGAAGAAGAAGCTCGCCAGCATGGCACCGATCAGAACAAAGAAACCCGCCATGATGAAGCCGCTGAGAAAGCTCATGTCCTTGCGGGTGGTCAGCACGTACGCCGACAAGCCGAAGAACACCAGCGCGGTCATCGACAACGCGGAAGCAATCAGCTGCCCACCGTTGGCCATGCCGAGATACATGTTGAGAATCGGCCCGAGGGTGTACCCCATGAAGCCAGTCAGGGCGAAGGTCGATGCCAGGCCCCAAATGGAATCCTTCAGCTTTGCCGTCAGAAAGAACAGGCCGTAGAAGCCGATCAGCACGACAAAGATGTTCGGGTAAGCCACGTTCATCTGCATGGACAGATAGGCAACGAGGCTGCTGAACGCCAGGGTCATGCCAAGCAGCCCATAGGTGTTGCGCAACACCTTGCTGACTTCGCGCTGTTCCACCTGCGCGTGATTGATCGAATATTGCTGCTCGTGCATGGCGACACTCCCGTGGATGAAAGCCGTTGACGATTCGACTAAAAATTCTAACAGACCGCACGCTACTACCTTACGAAGGAGTTTGACAGTGTATTTCGATCGGGTAGTATGGCGGCCGCCCGCGGCAAGCCATGCTTGAGTGCGGCTCCGCAATACAGGAAGCGTGGCCGAGTGGTTTAAGGCAGCGGTCTTGAAAACCGCCGACTCGCAAGGGTCCTAGAGTTCGAATCTCTACGCTTCCGCCATCTATTAGCCTGAAGGCCCCGAATCCCGGGGCCTTCAGCGTTTCTGGGGCCAGAGAAAGCGCGTGTGAGTGGTCCCAGCCTGTTCCCATGAGCAAGGCTAGAGCGGCGACTTGAGAAACCGCAGCCAACTGCCCACCCGAACGCAGCGCTGGCAACCAGCCGCTGTCGCCGCCTATGCTCGCTCTGCTGCCAACTCCCCGGGCCAGTGCTGCCCCAACTACGGAGCCTCCATGGTTGTGCCTTTTCCCGCGAGTGAAGCCGAGCGACTGTATCTTCTTCGTGCGCTGCAAATTCTGGACACCGCTCCCGAGCCGGTTTTCGATCGCCTGACGCGCTTGCTGGCGCATGGTCTCGGTACGCCCATCGCGCTGATCTCGCTGGTCGACGAGAACCGCCAGTGGTTCAAGTCTCGCGTCGGGTTCGACATGAGCGAGACGCCTCGCGATCAGGCGTTTTGCGCGCACGCGATTGTCGACGACGAGCCGTTTGTGGTTCCCGATGCGTGGCAGGACGAGCGATTCGCCAATAATCCGCTGGTACTCGATGCACCGCATATTCGCTTCTATGCCGGTGTGCCGATCCGGACTCAGGACGGGCTGGCGTTGGGCACCCTGTGCGCCATCGACACCCGACCACGTTCGATCACTGCGGACGAGCTGCAGATCCTCCAGGATCTGGCCGACGTGGTCTCCCGCGAAATGCATCTGCGCGAGACGCTGCTGCTGACTCGCTCGCAGCTCAACCGGGCGGATGAAGTCCTCGTCGAAAGCGAAGCACGGTATCGATCGATCTTCGAGCTTGCCTCAGTAGGGATCGCCACCGTTGCTCCGGACGGCACCTGGCAGAGTGTGAATGAGCCGCTCTGCCAGATCGTAGGCTACAGTGCCGATGAACTTCTGCAGATGACCTTCCTGGACATCACCCATCCTCAGGACCTGCACGGCGACCTGGAGTTGCTGCGCAGGCTCGCCGCCGGCGAGACGGACTCCTATTATCTCGAGAAGCGCTACCTGCACAAGGACGGGCGCCCGATCTGGATCAGCCTGAACGTCAGTCGAAAGGTTTCGGCCCAAGGGGAATTGGAATACTTCATCGCGGTGATTCGCAACATCCAGGCGCGCAAGGACGTGGAGGAAGCCTTTGCCACGCTGCGCCAACAACTGGAGGAGCGGGTGCGGGAGCGCACCGAGCAACTGTCCCAGTCCAACCAGGCGCTTAGAACGGTGATCGAGAGCCAGCAACGCGCCGAGCTGGATGCCAGGAGCCGCGAGGCTGAGCTGGCTGCGGTGATCGAAAACGCAAACGATGCCTATATCAGCCTGGATCAGAATGGCATTGTGCGGGCCTGGAATCGCCTGGCCCAGGAAACCTTCGGCTGGAGCGCCGGGGAAGCGATCGGGCGACCGCTGGACTCCCTGATCGTGCCGCCGGAAATGGCCGCCGCCCACCGCGTTGGCGTGGCGCGTTACCTGAAAAGCGGCGAATCGCCGATGCTAGGCCGCCGGCTTGAACTGCCAGCGCTGCGCAAGGACGGCTCCAGTCTGATCGTGGAAGTGCGCATCCGTGATCTCAAGATCGGCGGCAAGATGCTGTTCAGCGCCTTTCTCCACGACATCTCCGATCGCAAGCGCACCGAAGCCCTGCGCGAAAGCGAAGCGCGCCACGATGCCCTCACGGGCCTGTTGAATCGCCGCGCGCTCACCGAGATACTCCCGATCGCCCTGGCGCGAGCCGATCGCGCCGGAAGTGAACTGGGATTGCTATTCATCGATCTGGACGGCTTCAAGATGGTAAACGATACCTTCGGCCACGAAGCGGGCGATGAATTGCTGCGTAGCGTCGCGGCGCTGCTGCGCCAGTGCGTGCGCGAGACGGACAGCGTGGTCCGCCTGGCTGGCGATGAGTTCACCGTGTTGCTGGAGGGGCTGGTCAATGGCCTGGCCGATGCGAGGTTGGTGGCTGAAAAGCTCCAGGTCGCGATTGCACAGCCAATCAGCACCACCCATGGCGTCGCCCACGCGAGCGCCAGTGTCGGCATCGCTCTTTACGCGCCGGGTAGCGGCAAGGACGCCGCGCAACTGTTGAGGGAAGCGGACAGCCTGATGTACCAGGCCAAGCGCGCGGGTAGAGGGAAGACCGTGCCCTAGAAGCGGTCGAGGTCAGCCGAGAATTGAAACGTGAAACGCCGCGGCCTGACGCTGACTGGTTGCGATCTGATCAATACCCGTGGGGCAGGGGAGCCGTCATCACGCCCCCGCACCGAGCAACAACGCCGAATAGCCCAACGCGCCCAATACGAATGCGCCAAAATGCCCCTCGCGCTCCTGGGGGAGTTCCTCTTTCAGTACGTTGAGCAGGACGCCCCCGGCGATCACGGCGGCAAGCGCCGAGACAGCGAGGTCGGATATATCGGTAAGGGTACCGAGGCCCCAGCCTGCGAGGGGGGCGGCGGCGAGCACCCAGCGGCCATAGTGGCGGAACATGTCGCGATGGGCGCGCTCCAGGCCGAAGTCATTGACCAGAAAATGCAAGCCCATTGCCACGGTATACCAGCCCAGCGTTTCGGCGGTGCCCGCTGCGTCCTGGACCAGCAGGTAGCCGATCAGCCCGTTGTACAGTGCAAAGGAGACGACGTGCAGCCAGAACACGCCACCATGGGTTTCAGCATGCTCGGGCAAGCGGTTCCGATGGGCCTTGATCAGACGTTCCAGTCCATAGAATCCCAGCAGGCCGATCATGGCCAGCATATAGGCGTGGCTCTCGACATAGGTCAGCAGCGTCACCTCGCTGCGCTGCATGACTTCCTGGCTCCGCGCCAGTCCCGGCAGCAGATGCACGAATACGTAAGCAACCGCGACGCCCCCGGCTGCCGATAGCCAGCGGCTCCTGAGGATCCTGTCGCTCGCGCCCAGCCTGGCCGCAAACAGATGAACGGCGGTCAGCGCCATGGCGGAAAGTAATGCTGGCAGCATGGGGGTTTCCGGAGAGGCAGATGCACAGTGGGACTGCCGCCTCGGAGGCGGGTTCGCACTGTCTTACATTTCGAGTAGACCATCGGCTGACATCTGTCAGTACTTTTGCAGATGAGTTGTTTGTTAGAATGCAGCCAGGCAATACCGTAGGGGTAACCTGTGTTCGAGGCTCGATCGTGCAAGCCGACGCGCTTTCTTCCTAGCCTCGCAATCCGTGGTGAGTCGACATATAGAGTGCAGGTTGCGCACATGCGCGACGCGTTTTTTACCTTGCCGGGTCGGTTCGTTCGTTTGCTTTCTCCGAGATCAGTGTGCGCCCTGTGCGCCTCTGCATACCGAGGTATCCGACTTGATTAGGGTATTGGTGGTCGACGACCATGATCTGGTGCGTGCTGGTATCGCCCGGATGCTCTCCGATATTGATGGGTTTGTGGTGATAGGACAGGCCGACTGCGGAGAGGAAGCAATCAGGCTGGCCCGCGACCTCAAGCCCGACGTCGTACTGATGGATGTGAAGATGCCCGGGATCGGTGGGCTCGAAGCCACACGCAAGCTGTTGCGCGCCACGCCGGACCTCAAGGTCATCGCAGTGACCGTTTGTGAGGAAGATCCATTTCCGACCCGCCTGCTGCAGGCGGGCGCTGCCGGCTACCTGACCAAGGGCGCGGGCCTGCAGGAAATGGTCCAGGCGATTCGGCTGGTGTTTGCCGGCCAGCGCTACATCAGTCCGCAGATCGCACAGCAATTGGCATTGAAGTCGTTCCAGCCGCACACGAACAACTCCCCCTTCGATCTCCTCTCGGAGCGGGAAATCCAGATCGCGCTGATGATCGCCAATTGCCAGAAGGTCCAGGCCATTTCCGACAAGCTCTGTCTCTCGCCCAAGACGGTCAACACCTACCGTTACCGTATTTTCGAGAAGCTTTCGATCAACAGTGACGTCGAGCTCGTTCTACTGGCAGTGCGGCATGGCATGGTCGACAGCCTCAACTGATGTCGTCGACGTTTGATTCCTCGGCGTTTCTCGCCGGCTGTAGCGGGCGCCCCGGCGTCTACCGAATGCTCGACGGCGAGGGCACGCTGCTCTACGTCGGCAAGGCGAAGAACCTCAAGAACCGTCTGTCGAGTTACTTCCGAAAGTCGGGGCTGGCGCCGAAGACCGCTGCGCTGGTGGCCCGCATCGCCCAGGTGGAAACCACCATCACGGCGAACGAAACCGAGGCCCTTCTGCTGGAGCAGACGCTCATCAAGGAGTGGCGGCCGCCCTACAATATTCTGCTGCGCGACGATAAGTCGTATCCCTACGTGTTTCTCTCGGCCGGACCCTATCCCCGGCTGAGTATCCATCGCGGCTCGAAGAAACAGCCTGGGCGGTATTTCGGCCCTTATCCCAGCGCAGGGGCCATCCGGGAAAGCCTGGCGTTACTGCAGAAAGCTTTTTTCGTCCGGCAGTGCGAAGACAGCTACTTCCGCAATCGCACGCGCCCCTGCCTGCAGTATCAGATCAAACGCTGCAAAGCCCCTTGCGTCGATCTGGTCGGCGCGGAGGAGTATGCTCAGGATGTGCGTCGCTCCGTGCTGTTCTTGGAAGGGCGCAGCAATGTCCTGGCGGATGAGCTTGCCCGTGACATGGAGGCTGCCGCCGCAGGGCTCAACTTCGAGCGCGCCGCCGAGATCCGCGATCAGCTGGCCTTGCTGCGGCGCGTGCAGGACCAGCAAAGCATGGAAGGCGGCACGGGCGATGTCGACATCGTCGCAGCGACGGCCAGTCCGGGCGGGGCCTGTGTCAACCTGATCACCGTGCGCAGCGGTCGGGTGCTTGGTGGCAAGAACTTTTTTCCACAGGTCGCGATCGAGGAGGGCGTGAGCGATATCCTGCTGGCGTTTCTCGAGCAGTACTACCTGGGATCGAGCGAGCGAGAGCTGCCGAGTGAACTCATCGTCAACGTGGTTCACGAGGATTTCGCCACCCTGATCGCCGCCATAGCCGAGCTCAAGGGCCGCGAGCTGGCCATCAGTCATCGGGTACGGGGTACCCGGTCACGCTGGCTTCAGCTGGCCCTGACCAATGCCGAACAGGCCCTGGCGGCGCGCCTGGCGAACCGTCAACAGCTGGCCGCGCGCTTCGAGGCTCTGGCCGACTCGCTCGGGCTCGACGAGGCGCCCACGCGTCTCGAATGCTTCGACATCAGCCACTCCAGCGGTGAGGCGACCGTCGCTTCCTGTGTCGTATTCGGTCCTGAGGGCCCGCTGAAATCCGATTACCGCCTCTACAACATCGAAGGCGTGGCAGCCGGCGACGACTACGCCGCCATGCACCAGGCACTCACCCGGCGCCTCGGGAAGGCGAAGGATGGTGAGGGCAAACTCCCCGACATCCTTCTGGTCGACGGCGGCAAGGGACAGCTCAACATGGCGCGGGAGGTCATCGAGGAGTTGGGAATCCCAGGCCTGGTACTGCTTGGCGTCGCCAAGGGCGTGACGCGCAAGGCTGGTTTCGAAACGCTCTATCTGAACGAATCGGCCAATGAGTTCGTGCTTCCGAGCGATTCGCCCGCGCTACACCTCATCCAGCAGATCAGGGACGAAGCCCACCGTTTCGCCATCACAGGGCATCGCGCGCGGCGCGGCAAGACCCGCCGGACCTCGACGCTGGAGGATGTGGCGGGAGTCGGACCGAAGCGTCGGCGCGAACTGCTCAAGCATTTTGGAGGTCTTCAAGAACTGCGCCGGGCCAGCGTCGACGATATCGCCAAGGCACCGGGGATCAGTAAAAAGCTCGCCGAATCAATTTATGGCGCTTTGCACACCGAGTAGAATGGTGGCAATCCAGCGGACAGGTACCCATGAACATACCCAATCTTCTTACTGTGCTGCGGGTGCTGCTCATTCCGCTGTTCGTCCTCCTGTTCTATATACCGGTCCACTGGAGCTACCTCGCCGCCAGCGCGGTGTTCACCGTTGCGGCCGTGACTGACTGGCTGGACGGCTACCTGGCGCGCAAGCTCGAGCAGAGCACGCCCTTCGGAGCCTTCCTCGATCCGGTGGCAGACAAGCTGATGGTCGCCGTTGCCCTGGTGCTGCTGGTCGAGGAGCACTCGAACCTGTGGCTGTCCTTGCCTGCCGTGATCATCATCGGACGCGAGATCGTGGTCTCTGCGCTGCGCGAATGGATGGCCGAACTGGGGGCGAGGGCGCAGGTAGCGGTTTCATCGCTTGGCAAGTGGAAGACTGCGGCACAGATGGTGGCGCTGGTCATTCTCCTGGCCAACCCACCCGTGATGAGCTACTGGGTCGGCACCGGCTATGGGTTACTGATCGTGGCTGCGATACTGACCCTCTGGTCAATGGTTCGGTACCTGGCGGCGGCCTGGCCGCATCTTTCGCCAGGAAAATAAAACTTTTTTAATCAAGGGGTTGACTGGCCGTTCGGAAGTTATAGAATGGCGCCCGTCAAGACGACGCGGGAATAGCTCAGTTGGTAGAGCACGACCTTGCCAAGGTCGGGGTCGCGAGTTCGAGTCTCGTTTCCCGCTCCAAATTTCAATGCGCCGCAGTTTGCGGCGTTATTGTTTCAGGCGCGATAGCAAAGCGGTTATGCCCCGGATTGCAAATCCGGTTAGACCGGTTCGACTCCGGTTCGCGCCTCCAGTCGTACCGCTGGCCACATCAATGATGCGCGTCCAAGCTGAATGTTGAGCCCCGGATAGGTAACTATCCGGGGCTTTTCGTTTGGCCTGAATGAATTGCTCGATGGCGGGCAAGTCACTTGTTGACAAGGCCAGCGGCGGCAGACTGGCCACGAGCCGCATCCGTTCGAGACGTCTCGCGAATTTGTGCGCTGCAAGTCGACGAGGCGACATTGGGCGCGCAGTCTTCTCGCCATGGCTCTCGTCTGAGCCTGGGAGCATGTCCAGGGTTACCATTTTTTTGAATCGGAGGTTCGCATCATGACAAATCAGGCGCTGGTGGTGGGAGTCAGCGGGATCGTCGGTAGTGCTTTGGCACGACTGCTGACCCAGGAGCGATGGGCCGTGGCCGGGCTGGCGCGCCGGCCAGAGGTGGAGGCGGGCGTTACACCCGTTACCGCGGACCTTCTTGACCGAGCTGCTCTGCAGCAGGCCTTGCAGGGAATGAAGCCGACCCACGTCTTTCTCGCTACATGGGCTCGCCAGGCCAGCGAAGCGGAGAATATTCGCGTTAACGGTGAAATGGTGCGCAACCTGCTGGACGCCGTCCAGCCAGCCGGCTCAGTTCGCCACGTCGCGCTGGTGACCGGCCTCAAGCACTATCTCGGCCCGTTCGAAGCCTACGGCAAGGGTTCGCTGCCTCAGACGCCGTTCCGCGAAGACCAGGGCCGCCTGGATGTAGACAACTTCTACTATGCCCAGGAAGACGAGCTCTTTGCCGCCGCCGCCCGTGATGGTTTTACCTGGAGCGTACATCGGCCGCACACCATCACCGGCGTCGCGGTGGGCAACGCCATGAACATGGCCACGACGCTTGCCGTATACGCTTCCGTCTGCAAATTCACTGGCCGACCGTTCCGATTCCCCGGGTCCGAAGTCCAGTGGAACGGGCTGACCGACATGACCGATGCTTCGCAGCTCGCAAAACAGCTGCTCTGGGCCGCCAGCACTCCCGCAGCGGCGAATGAAGCCTTCAATATCGTCAACGGCGACGTGTTTCGCTGGAAGTGGATGTGGTCGCGCATCGCCGAGTGGTTCGGGATCGAGGCGGCACCCTTCGATGGCGAGCCTGCGCCGCTCGAACAGCAGATGGCTGGCGATGCCGAGACCTGGCAGGAGATGGCTCAACGCTTCGGGCTCGCCGAGCCAGAGATCACCAGATTGATCTCGCCCTGGCATACGGATGCCGACCTCGGCCGCCCAATTGAAGTCGTTACCGACATGTCGAAGAGCCGCAAACTGGGATTTTTCGATTATCAAGCCAGCGATGACGCCTTTTTTGATGTGTTTTCGCGATTACGGGCGGCGAAGCTGATTCCTTGAGGTAAAACGACGCGAGCATGATGTCCCCTGGGCGGAGTGTGTGAGGGCAGGGTGGTAACCGGCTTGAGGAGCAGGGGATATCCTTGTAGCATTGTCAGCAGACATCGCACCGCCCGGTGCTTTGCGTAAGCGTTAACGTCAACCAACGCACCACCAGGACAGTTCCGTCCTGACGTTGTGCGTGGATCTTAATGACGACTTCCTGCTCGGTCTCTCGACCTGTTGCACCTGCATTCCCTTCGTTTCTCTTGTTCGGCATCTTGCTGATTGCAGCGAACCTGCGCGCGCCCATCACTTCGCTCGGCCCAGTACTGACTGATATCCAGCAATACTTCAGCCTCACTCCAGCCACTGCGGGGTTGCTGAACGCACTTCCTCTGCTCATTTTCGCAGCAGGGTCGCCTTTGGCTCCGGTGCTTACGCGCCGTGTCGGGCTGGAGCGCGCGTTATTTGCCGGCGTATGCCTGATTGGCACAGGCTGCCTGATCCGCTCGGGTTGGGGAGAAAGCGGGCTTTGGCTTGGCACCTTCATGATCGGAGCCGGTATTGCGTTGGCCAACGTGTTGATCGTGCCCTTGGTCAAACGTGACTTTCCAGGCCATACAGCACTGTGCGTGGGGCTCTACGCTGCCACCATGGCGATGATGGCAGGCGTTTCGAGCGGGATTTCCGCGCCCTTGGCTCAGGCCAATGAATATGGCTGGAAACTGTCACTTGGCGTATGGTCTCTGTTGGCGTTAATTGCCGCAGCATGCTGGCTTGCGCAGCTAAAATCCGGCGCAATTGACCCAGGCAAAGCGCGTCACAAGGCAACCACCTCGGTCTGGAAAAGCGCCATCGCATGGCAAGTGTCGATGTTCATGGCGCTGCAAACGGTCGTCTTTTACACGCTAATTGACTGGTATCCAGCCATGGCCGCCTCCGCTGGAATCGGTGCCATCCAGGCGGGCGGGTACTTGTTCGCTTATCAGGCCATCGCCGTCCTGGCCAACCTCGGCACCTCGATCGCAATTAAACGCCTGCATGATCAGCGTGCTCTGGGCTTTGTCTGCTCACTTGCTATTTTGACTGGCATAGCCGGGCTGATGCTGGTGCCATGGATGTCGCTGGTATGGCTGCTCCTGGCAGGCATCGGTGCCGGCATGTCGATGGTGACCTGCCTGACACTGTTTGGTCTCCGCACCCGCGACCATCACCAGGCAGCATCTCTGTCCGCCATGGCGCAATCGGTGGGATATGGACTGGGAGCGCTGGGGCCGTTTCTCGCTGGCTGGCTGCATAGCCTGTTCGGAAGCTGGGATGCCGCGCTGGCTTTACTGCTTGCTGCGGCGGTGGTGCAGGTCGTGTTTGCGGTATTGGCGGGGCGAAACAGGCTCGTGTAGCCGCCGACCGCCACTGGCTCGTTACGGCTTGGAAAATCGACGCCCTGACCAAGTAGGGGAGATCGCCGCTGATCCAACATGCGCTGCAGTAGCAATTTAGTGCAATGGCTCAGCGGCGACGCTCCATTACGACTGCTCTTTAGTACACTCGCGACATTCGCCTGAGAACCAGGAACGAGCTCGCCTTGCCGAAATCTCTGTTATACCCCGTTCATAAGCGCATCAGCTATGCGCTATCCGCCATCGAGGGGTACCACACCGCCGTTCGGCCGGGGCTCGGTGCATGGCAACCAGCCTCAAGTCGCATTGGTAGCCTCGTTCTCTATTTGGAAATCTCGCATGACAATCAATGCCCAATCGAAGTTAGCGGCCCGCTATGGCGCGCCAGGCGTCTCACCGCTCAAACCATGGAATGACACCATCGACCAGTTGCTCGACCACCGCAGTGTTCGGGCCTTCACTGATCAGCCTCTGCCGGAAGGCACGATTGAGACCTTGATAGCTGCCGCGCAGTCCGCTTCCACATCTTCGAACCTTCAGGTCTGGAGTGTCGTCGCTGTTCAAGATGATGACCGAAAGAGTCGCCTCTCGGCGTTGGCCGGCAGCCAGGCCCACATCCGGCAGGCACCGCTGTTTTTCGTCTGGCTCGCCGACCTGTCCCGGGTATCGCGGGTTGCCGAGCAGCAAGAGGTAGAGCTGGAGGCGCTGCCTTACCTGGAAAGCCTGTTGCTCGGGACAATTGACGCAGCGCTGGCTGCGCAAAACGCAGTTGTCGCTCTGGAGTCGCTGGGGCTCGGGAGCGTGTATATCGGCGCCATCCGCAACGACATCGAAGGGGTGGCCAAAGAGCTCCAACTGCCCCCTCAGGTTTATCCCGTGTTTGGTCTCTGCGTTGGGTACCCATCCACTGAGCGGCCAGCCAAAGTGAAGCCGAGGCTGCCGCAGCGTGCAGTCCTTCACCACGAAACCTATTCAGCCGCCGGCGAATATGAAGCTGTCGCGGAATATGATGAGCGTCTGGGCGCGTTCTACCAGCGTGAAGGCCTCAAGGCTTCCGGGTGGTCAGAGCAGGTGATCAATAGGCTTCGGAGCGTTTCGAACCTGCATGGGCGCGAGAAGCTCGTTGAAGAGCTGAAACGGATGGGGTTCGGCCTGCGTTGAGCATCGAGTTCCAGCTTTTTTCACGCAGCAACGTGCTCGGTAACGTGTTCAGCTCAGCTGCCGGGATTGGTGCAGCCGTCAAGCCTTGGCGCTCAGAATGAGCGCTTCGTATAATGTATATTATGTTAAATTAAGTATGCGCAGTGTACTCCAGCTATCCCCAGGCCTATCGCTTGAAGAAATTGCTCACCGAAGATTCTGTCCACCACCCTTTGAGTAAATGCGCAATCGCTCCCAAGCCTGACCGCTCTGAGCATTACCTAACGAATACCTTACGTAAGGCCACATGCTAAGGTGACTTCCCCTCAGTCACGGAGATCCACCATGTCGCTTCGTCTGTTGCCGCTGGCCTGCCTGGGCCTGCTGGGTCTGGCCTCGTTGCCGGCCGTTGCTGCGGATCATGCCCATCACACTGCAAGCGAAGTTCGCGAGCCCGTTGTGGTTGATCAGGTATGGTCGCGCGCAATGCCGCCAACGGCTGCCAATGGCGCGGTCTACTTCGTTCTGGTCAATCACACGGATCATCCTGACCGGCTGGTCGCGGCATCGACTGATCGCGCCGAGGTCACCGAGTTGCACTCCCATGTGCAGGCCGATGGCCTGATGCGCATGGAGCAGGCCCAGGAAATCGAGATTCCGCCACGGGCCGAACTGGTCTTCGAGCCTGGTGGCTACCATGTGATGCTGCTGGGCCTGACGCAGCCACTGGTGGCTGGCGAGCGCTTCAACCTGACACTGGAACTGGCACAGGCCGGCGCGATCACCACCGAGGTGGAAATCCTCGACCAGGCCCCCGGCGGGCCAGGCGCCGGGGAGCATGGGCACCACCGCCACTGAGCGTTGATAGGGGCTGATCCCCAACGCGGGTCAGGCGAAGCCTGATGGTGTCCGCATGGTGACGAACTCTTCGGCGGCGGTCGGGTGGATACCGATGGTGTCGTCGAAGATCTGCTTGGTGGCTCCGGCCTTGAGTGCCACGGCGATGCCCTGCATCATCTCTCCGGCATCAGGCCCTGCAATATGGCAGCCCAGCACCTTGTCAGTGTCGGCATCCACGACCAGCTTCATCAGGCTTCGCTCGAGGCTGTCAGTCATGGTCAGCTTCATTGGACGGAAGCGACTTTCGAACAGCTTCAGGCGGTGCCCCTTCTCCTTGGCCTCCTCCTCGGTCATTCCCACTGTCGCCATGTTCGGCAAGCTGAATACCGCGGTGGGAATCAGGTCGTAATCGACCGGGCGATAGTCATCAGGCTTGAACAGCCGCCGCGCCACGGCGGTGCCTTCGGCCAGCGCGACCGGGGTCAGCTGCACCCGCCCGATGACATCACCAATGGCCAGGATGGAAGGCACCGAGGTCTGGTACTGATCGTCTACCTCGATGAAACCGCGCGCGTCGAGCTTGACGTCGACCGAGTCCAGGCCAAGGTTGTCGAGCATCGGCCGACGACCCGTCGCGTAGAGAATGCAGTCTGCTTCCATCTCGCGGCCGTCTTCCAGCGTGGCTTTGAGGCTGCTATCGGCCTGCTTGTCGATCCGGGCGATATCCGCATTGAACTGCAGGTCGATGTCCTTCTTGATCAGCTCATCCTTGAGGTGCTCGCGCAGAGACCCATCGAAGCCGCGCAAGAAGAGCTCGCCACGGTAGATCAGTCGCGTCTGCGCACCGCAGCCGTTGAGGATCGAGGCGAACTCCACGGCAATATAACCACCGCCCACCACCAAGGCTCTTTTCGGGAGCTCTGGCAGGTAGAACACCTCGTTGGAAGTCGTGATGTGCTCCTTGCCGGGGATATCGGGCACGAAGGGCCAGCCCCCTGTGGCCACCAGAATATGCTCGGCACTGTAGGTCTTGCCGGCGACTTCAACGGTATGCGGGTCAACGACTCTGGCGTGGGCTTCAATCAGCGTGACGCCGCTGTCTTCGAGCAGCTTCTTGTAGATGCCATTGAGGCGAAGGATTTCGTGATCCTTGTTGGCGATCAGTTGCGACCAGTCGAAACGGGCGCCTTCCAGGCTCCATCCGTAACCTGATGCCTGGGCCAAGTCCTCGGCGTAGTGCGCGCCATACACCAGCAGCTTCTTTGGGACGCAGCCGACGTTCACGCAGGTCCCGCCCAGATAACGGCTTTCAGCCACCGCCACGCGGGCACCGAAGCCGGCGGCGAAGCGCGCCGCCCGGACGCCACCGGATCCAGCTCCGATGACGAACAGATCGAAGTCAAAAGGCATTGATCGTAGTCTCCTTTCTTGAGCCGTCAGGATAACCCACGCGGCACTGAAATCATGAACGGAGTGACGCATGCGCCCTACCCTGACCCACGTCGCGCTTCATGTTCCGGATCTCGATACCTGCGTCCGGTTCTATCAACGCTTCTGCCGCATGCAGGTATTCCACGAGCGTGAAGGCAAGGGACAGCGAATCGTCTGGATGGCTGAGCCTGGACGCGAGCGCGAATTCATTTTCGTGATCATGCCCGGGGGGACCGACCGGTCTCTGGCGGCTACCGATTACAGTCATTTCGGCTTTGCGCTGGAGAGCCGTGAGGCGGTCGATGCCATTGCCGACCGTGCGCGGGAGACAGGCTGCCTGGTCTGGGAGCCCCGGGACGAGCCCTACCCTGTCGGCTATTATTGCGGGCTTCGTGACCCGGCCGGTAACTATGTCGAGTTCAGCTACGGCCAGCCGCTAGGCCCAGGCGCCGAGGATCTACCCCTGCCCTGACAGTCCACAAAGCCAAAAAGCCACCTGCAAAGGTGGCTTTCAGACTGCTTCCAGTCGGCTTAGAACGCTTTGCCGGTCAGGTAGAAGTTCTCGTAGCAGTAGTTGGTCGCCTCGATGTAGCCCTCGGCGCTGCCGCAGTCGAAGCGACGGCCCTTGAACTTGTAGGCCAGCACACAGCCCTGCTGGGCCTGCTGCATCAGCGCGTCAGTGATCTGGATCTCACCACTCTTGCCGGGGGAGGTCTGCTCGATGATCTCGAAGATATCGGGAGTCAGGATATAGCGGCCGATGACAGCCATGTTGGTCGGCGCATCTTCAGGCTTCGGCTTCTCGACCATGTGGCTGACCCGCCAGATGTCGTCGCGAATCGGCTCGCCGGCGACCACGCCGTACTTGCTGATCTCGTCGCTGGGCACTTCCATGGTGGCGACGATCGAGCAACGGAACTGGTTGTACAGTTTGACCATCTGCGCCAGGACCGAATCGCCCTCGGGGTTCAGGCAGAGGTCATCGGCCAGCACGACGGCGAAGGGCTCGTCACCGATCAGCGGACGCGCACTGAGGATGGCGTGACCCAGGCCTTTCATCTCGACCTGACGGGTGTAGGAAAAGGAGCACTCGTCGATCAGGCGGCGAATGCCGACCAGATAGCGTTCCTTGTCCGTATTGCGAATCTGATGTTCCAGCTCATAGCTGATATCGAAGTGGTCTTCCAGAGCGCGCTTGCCGCGCCCGGTGACGATGGCGATCTGATTCAGGCCCGCGTCCAAAGCTTCCTCCACGCCATACTGGATCAGCGGCTTGTTGACCACCGGGAGCATTTCCTTGGGCATGGCCTTGGTCGCCGGCAGAAAGCGCGTGCCGTAACCGGCCGCAGGGAAGAGGCATTTCTTGATCATATGAGTCCTTGGATGTGAGTTCCAGTTGGGTCCACTGCTCCTGCTTCAGACAGCAGCTACCTTGCCAGTCTGTTGAGGCGGTTCAACGACCTGCTGCACGACCGGGCACCATGTCCCGCCAGCAGAGGCAAACGCCTGAGGCTACGACAAGCGATTGCCGTCAGGGTTCGCAGAGCAGGATAAAAGCAGCGTTAATTCGCCTCGCTTCATCTTGCCCCGTCATTAGGTTGCAGGGCTCAAGACAAAATGTCCAATTGCCGCCATGTACGAGTGGAATTCCACTGCCGTGCAGATATTGGTCGAATAATTTGTGCGAGCGGACCGTATGGCCAGCTTTCTTGACCTGGAGCAGCCATCAGGCCGCCCCGCTGGCGATAATCGCAGTTCGAACGGGCTGCCCCATGGCGGCCTCGCATGACTTCGGGATTGATCGCATGGCTGTATCATTCAATCGCGCCCTGGTGGAGAAATACGACCGCCCGGGACCTCGCTACACCTCCTACCCTACCGCACCGCAGTTCCATGCGGCCTTTGCCATCGAGGACTATCGGGCAGCGGCGCAACGCAGCAACCGTGGTGAAGCGCCCACGCCGCTTTCGCTCTACATACATGTGCCGTTCTGTCGCAGCCTCTGCTACTACTGCGCCTGCAACAAGATCGTGACGCAGAAAACCGAGCGCGCCGCGGAATATCTCACCTATCTCAAGCGCGAGATCGAGCTCCAGGCCGCGCTGTTCGACCCCCATCGCAGACTCACCCAGCTCCACCTGGGCGGTGGCACCCCTACGTATTTCAGCGGCGCCCAGCTTGCCGAACTGATGGATACCCTGCATCAACACTTCAACCTCGACGACAGCGACAGCCATGAGTTTTCCCTGGAGGTCGATCCCAGGACCGTCGACCCGGCACAGATCCATGCCTTGAGCGCGCTGGGGTTCAACCGCTTGAGCTTCGGCATCCAGGATTTCGATCCTGCCGTCCAGGCGGCAGTCAACCGCGTGCAGAGCGAAGAGCAGATCGCTAGCCTAATGGCCGCTGCCCGTAGCGCCGGGTTCAAGTCGATCAGCGTCGACCTGATCTACGGCCTGCCCCTGCAGACCGTCGACAGCTTCACGACCACTTTGGAGAAGATCACTGCCCTCCGCCCGGATCGCATCGCAGCCTACAGTTACGCCCATCTGCCGGACCTGGTGAAGGCCCAGCGCCTGATCCGTCCCGAGGACATGCCACCGCCCGAGCGCAAGCTCGAACTGCTCGAGCTCACCATCGACCGCCTCACGGCAGCGGGTTACGTCTATATAGGTATGGATCACTTTGCCCTGCCGGATGACGAACTCGTTCGGGCCCGGGACAACGGCACCCTTCAGCGCAACTTCCAGGGCTACTCCACCCATGCCGATTGCGACCTGATCGGTCTGGGCGTTTCCTCGATCGGCAAGGTCGGCGACACCTACAGCCAGAACGTCAAGGAGCTCTCCGAGTACTACGCCCGCCTGGACGCCGGTGAACTTCCCTTACAGCGCGGCTATCGCCTGACCCAGGACGATGCGCTGCGTCGCGATGTCATCGTTTCCCTGATGTGCCACGGCCAGCTCGATTTCTCTGAGATCGAAGCCCGCCACCATATCCGGTTCAGGTCCTATTTCGCCGATGCGCTGGAAAGCCTAGGCGAAGCTGTAGAAGACGGCCTGGTGGCACTGCACGCTGACCGCCTGAGCCTCCTGCCCCAGGGCCATCTGATGATGCGCAACATCGCCATGGCCTTCGATGCCTACCTTGGCGATGGGCAACGCGGCCGTTTCTCCCGGACAGTCTGACCGCCAGTGCCTGCAGCGGGACACCGGCGAGGTTGCACCGCCAGGAGCGGCTCGCTATAGTCCCGCCGCCGCGACAGCGCCCGACCGCTGTCCACTGCCCGGATGGCGAAACTGGTAGACGCAAGGGACTTAAAATCCCTCATCCGAAAGGGTATGCGGGTTCGATTCCCGCTCCGGGCACCACTAACCTCCGCTTGCTCGCCGTTTTTCGCCTTGCCTGACCTTCGCTCGGCTGACTTTCGTAAGGCCCTGGCCTTGATGTCCGTACGGGTGAAAAAGCCCGGTTCGGCAAAAGCAAAGTAACTAGAACCCATAGAGCCTGGCGGGGTTGTCGGTCAGCACCTTCCCTCTCAGCGCCGCGTCAGGCATCAGGCGCAGAAACTCATCCACCAAGTCGCCATCGTTGGGCATCGGTCCCGGCAGTTGGACGTGCGGCCAGTCAGTCCCGAACACGCAGCGATCTTCCCGCGCGGCCAGCAGTGCACTGAACAGCGGATCCACGTCGAGGAACGGCGCTCGCGGGAGCGAGGAGATCCGGTTCGGCCCGGTCAGCTTCACCCAGGTCCGGCCGCCCTGCAGCAGCTGCAGCAAGATCTGGAAACCCGCGTCCTCGACTCCCTTGCCGGTCGGCATATGGCCCATATGGTCGATGACGCTGTCGGTCGGCAGCCTGTCGAGACGCTCCGCGAGCCGCTCGAACATCGAGACGTCTACAAGGAACTGGACGTGCCAGCCCAGGCCGGCAACGCGCCGTGCCAGGGTCTCGATCTCGGCGAAGGTCACCCCGCCGGCGAACAGCAGATTCATGCGGATGCCCCGCACACCTGCGGCATGCATGCGCTCCAGTTGCGCATCGGTGACGCTGCTGTCGACAACCGCGACGCCGCGCCACTGTAGCTCATCGCTACCTGAGGCGGTGAGGGTTTCCAGCATCCGGCTGTTATCCGTGCCGTACACGCTGGGCTGTACCAGGACCGCCCGCTGAAAGCCCAGGGTGCGCAGCAGGTGCCGGTAGGCTTGCTCGCTCGCATCGTGAGGGGTGTAGCTCCGGTTCGCCTGATACGGGTAACGGCTCTGCGGCCCGAAGAGGTGAGCGTGGCTGTCACACGCGCCGGCGGGTAGCGGATCACAGGGCTTGCGTGGATGCGGATTTGGCCCGGGAATCGTGGGCTTGCTGATCCGCGGGGTCGAGGGATCGATTGTCATGCCGTTCACCGCTTAGCCAAGAAGGCCGGGAAGCCAAAGGGTTACCGCCGGGACATAGGCGACGAGTGCGACCACACCGATGAGGATCAATAGAAAAGGCCACAGATGCCTGGCGACCTGCTCGATGCTCAAGCCGCTGATGGTGGAGGCGACGAACAGGGAGTAGCCAAGCGGGGGCGTCACCATCCCCACCGCGAAGTTGATCACCACCATGGCGCCTAGCTGGATGGGGTCTAGCCCCACCTGAGCCCCGACGGCAGTCAGCACCCCGCTCAGGATCACCATGGCCGACACCGTATCCATGACTGCGCCCAGCACCAGCAGCATGAGGTTCAGCAGCAGCAGGATCAGGAAGGGATTGGAGGTGACGCCCAACAACACTTCACTGATCTGGGAAGGAATCTGCTCGCTGGCGATGATCCAGGCGAAGCCATAGGCCACGACGATGATGAACATGATCACTGTTGTGGTGCGCATGGACTTTATGAACAGCGGGACCAGCGCCCGCCACTGCAGGTCCCGGTACACGAACAGACCGATGATCAGGCTGTACAGCGCACCGACCATCGCCGCCTCGGTCGGCGTGAACACGCCGCCGTAAATCCCGCCCAGGATCACCACCGGCGCCAGCAGCGCCCAGATGCCTTCTCGGATCGCACGCAGCACTTGGCCGAAGCTGGGACGGCTCTCCTTCGGAATCCTCAGGCGCCAGGCATAGACGTAGCTGACGACGCAAAAACCCGTGGCGGCCAGCAGGCCGGGGATGACGCCCGCCAGAAAGAGCTTGGAGATCGACTCCTCCGCCAGCACGCCCCAGATGATCATCGGAATGGAGGGCGGAATCATCTGCCCCAACGGGCCGATGGAGGTCGCCAGCGCCGCCCCGTATCCCCGCGAATAGCCGTGCTTTTCCAGCTCGCCGATCATCACCGAGCCGACCGCCGCGGTCGTCGCCGGTGCGGAGCCCGAGATGGCGCCGAAAAAGGTCCCGGCCGCGACGGTCGCCATCGACAGCCCGCCGGTCAGGTGCCCGAAGCAGGTCGAGGCGATCTTCACCAAACGCTTGGAAAGCCCGCCGGCACTCATCAGGTCGCCCGCCAGGATGAAGCCAGGAATGGCCAGCAGGCTGGTGATCGTACTGCCTGCGACCAGGCGCTGCGCCAGGATGATCGGATTGAAATCGGCCATCCAGATCCCGACCGCGGTCAGCAGGCCCAGGGTAAAGGCGATGGGTACCCCCATCAGCAACAGCACGAACAGCCCTGCGATGAGGACAATACCGATCTCGCTCATTGCGCAGACTCCTTCGTCTCGCCGCGTGCCCTAGGGCTGAACAGCAGGACAATCGAATGAAACACGATCAATGCGCCACTGACCGGGATGGCCGAACCTTGCAGCCACAACGGATAGCGCAAGGCAGGGGAAACCTGGTGCATGGTAAAGGCGGTGAATTTCCAGCCGGCCCAGAGCATGAGGGCGCCGAACAAGAGCACCAGCAACAAATTGAACCGTTCGAGCAGAAACTTCAGAGGCGCGGGCAAGGCATCGATCAGCACCGTGACCCGGACGTGCCCCAGGTCGCGGATCAGCACGCTCGCGAACAGAAAAGTTGTCCAGCTGAAGGCCAGCAGCGCGACCTCATCGGTCCAGGCCAGCGACGAGTTCAAAACGTAGCGATAGAAGACGCCCGTCAGCAGCGAAAGCGTCATGACCAGCGCGCACAGCGCGCCGAGAGCAGCTGTCACGGCGGCAAGTCGCCTGCTGCCCGTTTCGAGGAATCTGTGCATGTACCGTCACCTGAAATAAGGGTCCGCGGTGCGGACCCATGCCACCCTACTCGGCGGCCAGCTTCATGGCTCGATCGACTAGGTCCGCGCCGATTCGCGGGCGGTACTCCTCGTAGACGGGTCGGACCGCTTCACGGAAGGCCTGGGTATTGGCGACCTCGTTAACCGCCATGCCCTCGGCCTTGATCTTCTCGATCAGTTGCTGCTCGTTCTTGGCGACCTCGGCGCGCTGGCGCTCGATGGCCTTCTCGGCCGCGGTGCGCACGGCGGCCTGCTGTTCCTCGGAGAGGCGCGAGAAAACTTGCTTGGAAATTAGCAGCGGCAGCGCGTTGTAGGTGTGATTGGTTAAGGACAGGTACTTGACCGCGCCCGCGTACTTGTTGGCGTAGATTACCGCCAGCGGGATCTCGAGGCCGTCGACCGTACCCTGCTGAACTGCGGTGAACGCATCGCTCCAGGCCATTGGTACCGGATTGGCGCCAAGGGCACGAAAGCTCGCGATGAACAGGTCGCTCGGCTGCACCCGCAGCTTGATGCCGTTCAGGTCGCCGGGCGCCTTGATTTCACGGGTGTTGTTGATGGTGTGCCGAAAGCCTGCCTCGCCAAAGCCGAGCCCGACGATTCCCTGCTTGTCCAGCCGGGAGAACAGCTCCTTGCCTAGCTCGCCATTTAGCGCCTGGTGGGCCTGCTCGCGGTCCTTGAACAGGAAAGGCAGGTCGAGCAGCTGGAAGCTCCGGTCCAGCGTGCCCAACTGCGTGCCAGTGATGACGCCCGCGTCGAGCGTGCCGAACTGCATGCCCTGCAGCATGTCCGTGTCGTTTCCCAACTGGTTGCTCGGGAAGAACTTCACGTCGAACTGCCCGGGCGCCGCCGTCTCCAGCTCCTCCTTGAAGTAACGCGCGGCGATCGCATAGGGGTCGACCTCGCTGTCGGCGGTCGTCCAGCCCAGCCGGAGGGTAGTCGCCGCGTGGGCCAAGCTTGCCGTGGCCAGCGTCGCGGCCATAAGCGTGGAGGTGATCAGCGTCTTGGCGAACCTGAATGGGAGTGTCATCGCGGCCTTCCTTTTTCTTGTGATTGAGGGCGTAGGGATGGCGAAAGCAGAGGGCCACCCTGCTGAATTTGTCCTACAACTAGTTGAGCACAGGATCTGCGAGGCTGTAAAGCCGCCACGACAAAGTTGTCCCACAAGTTATCACACTCAGTAATACCTATTATTTTCAGGCACTTATGGATATTCGACAGGGTATTTCATGGAGCGTGGCCGGTGCCGCCGCCCTGTTTGCGTGACCTGGGACCGAGGCCGGCAATGGGCAATCGTGGAGCCCGGGGCGCCCTTGGGCGTACTATCGCGCTGGCGGGAGCAGGCGCTTTCCTCGCCTCGCCGCCCTGCCGCCTTGTACAGATCCAGGACCAGTCCAATGAATCAAACGGCTTCTGCGGGACGCAGCCAGCTATCGGTGAAAATTTCGCGCCACCTGGAAACGGAAATCAGCGAGGGGCGGCTCAAGCCTGGCGATCGCATACCGACCGAGGCGCAACTGACGAACCAGTTCGGCGTCAGCCGGAACGTGGTCAGGGAGGCGGTTGCCCGGCTGAAGTCCGAAGGCCTGGTCGAAAGCCACCAGGGCCGGGGCGCTTTCGTTTCCGACAAGGCGCACCGCAACAGCTTTCGTATTAATCACGACGATTTGAGCAGCCTGTCCAAGCTTCGGCAGCTGTACGAGTTGCGACTCGACCTGGAGGTCTCCGCGGCGGGCATGGCCGCCCGGCGCCGCACGCGGAGCCAACTCGAAACGATCCAAGCCGCCCTGGCGGCGCTGCACAGCTCGCTCTCGTCTGGCCAGAGCGTCATCGAAAACAGCCTGGCCTTCAAACGCGCCATAGCCGACGCCACCGGCAACGAGTACTTCAAGAACTTCGTCCTGTTCCTGACCGCGCATATCTTCGAGGCGGCCTCCTTCGAGCGGCGTATCGAAAACTCTGCCGCGCTGCGCGACACCGTGCTTGCCGAACACGCCTCGATTCTCGAAGCCATCGAACTGGGCGACCCGGACCTCGCCCGCCGCGCCGCATGGGTGCAGATCATCAACTCTGCCGAGCGAAACGGACTGCGCGGGTTGCAGGGCTGGGAGGTCACCCGGATGAGCTCGCTGGGGGAAACCTATGCGCCGCCCTGCGCCCCCCCGATAGCGAACATGGCCTCGCCTTCGTTGACGCTACCCGAGAACGCCTGCGACTGCCACTTCCACATCTTCGGGGACCCGGCCGTCTACCCCTTCACCCCGCACCGCTCCTACACTCCCCCGCCCGCCTCGCTGGACGCCTACCAAAGCATGCAGCGCACGCTGGGCCTCACCCGGGGCGTGATCGTCCAGCCCAGCGTGTACGGCTACGACAACCGGGCAATCCTCCAAGCCCTGCGCCAGGGCGGCGGGAACTACCGCGGCGTGGTGGTCATCAGCCCGGAGGCCAGTGAGGCAGAACTGAGGGAAATGGATGCGCTGGGCGTGCGTGGCGTGCGGATCAACCTGATCTACAAGAGCGGTGTCGAGGTGTCCGACGTGACCCACCTGGCGCGCAAGATCGCACCGCTGGGGTGGCATGTGCAGCTGCTGATCGACGTCTCCGAGTTTGCCGACCTATACGACACCCTGGCCAACCTGCCGGTCAACGTCGTCATCGATCACATGGGGCACATGCCGGCGAGTGTAGGCACCGAGCATCCGGGCATCCAGGACCTGCTGCGACTGACCCAGGAAGGCAAGGTGTGGGTCAAGCTGTCCGGCGCGTACCGGTTCACTAACCAGCGCAGCACGCCCTATTCCGACATCACCCCGTATGCCAAGGCGCTGATCGAGTCCAACCCCGACCAGATCCTCTGGGCGAGCGACTGGCCACACGTGTGCATCTCGGTACCCATGCCGGACGACAGGACCCTGATCGAGGAGTTCTTCGAGTGGGCGGGGCGCGACGAGGCGACCATCCGGAAAATCCTCGTCGACAATCCTGCGCGCCTATACGGTTTCTAAGGTCGAGTTTCTTGAAGGTGCTGCGCCGTGCAGCAACCCTCACGCTGGTCACTGTCACGCTCTGACTGCCACGCCCAACATGCAGCGTTTCGGCTGGCTGTCGACTGAGTCGGCTGCCGGGCGGAGCGGCGAGGCTGTTCGATTTCGTCCACTCCCGTATTTGACGGATTTCCTCAGGGCTCCTCTCTCTTGGAAAGAGGCGTGTCCGGGAAATCCGGGGCTTAAGCCTTGGCGAAGCGGGTGCCGATCAGACTGAAAGGCAAATTTCTGTACGCCTGGGCAAATATCCGCATTGCCAGGCAAGGCATGACGTTCGCGTTTTTCGCAGACTTGGTTGCAAGCACATCGCGCCACAACAACAACGAGACGCGAACATGAATATGCACCAAAGCCCAAGCAAGGCTGATCAGCGTCATATCGGACATCGCCAGGTACGGGTCGAAGACGCGGCCTTGCTCCGCGGCCTGGGTCGATACGCCGACGATGTCGCAACGCCCCCCGGCACCCTGCATGCCGCCATCGTGCGCTCGCCCCACGCGCATGCCCGCATCAGATCGCTGGACGCTTCTGCAGCACTGGGCATGAAAGGCGTACACGGGGTATTGACCGGCGAGGACGTCAAGCGCTGGGCCAATCCCTTCCCGGTCGGCGTCAGGGCGCCGATGGAACACTGGTGCCTGGCGCTGGACAAGGTTCGCTATGTCGGCGAGCCGGTCTGCGTGGTGATCGCAGAGGACCGTTACCTCGCCGAGGACGCACTGGATACCGTGCAGGTCGAGTACGAACCCCTGCCACCGATCATCGACCCGGAGGCGGCCGCCCAAGACGACGCTCCCGTGCTGCATGAGGCCGTGGGCAGCAACGTGGTCAACGAGCGGCATTTCCGCTATGGCGATCCCGAGCGTGCCTTCGCGGAGGCCGAGCGCAGAGTCTCGATCAAGGTCCACTATCCGCGCAACTCCTGTACCCCGATCGAGTGCTATGTGGTGCTCGGGCAGTACCAGCCCGCCAATGGCGTCTACGACATCCTTTCCAACTTCCAGGGCCCTTATGCCCTGCATTCGGTAATGGCGCGGGCACTGAACGTGCCGGGCAACCGGCTGCGGCTGCGCACTCCGCCGGATTCGGGTGGCAGCTTCGGCATCAAGCAGGGCGTCTTCCCCTACGTGGTGCTGATGGCCCTGGCCGCACGCAAGGTGGGCGCGCCGGTGAAGTGGGTCGAGGATCGCCTGGAGCACTTGCAGGCCTCGTCCAGCGCCACCAATCGCGTGTGCGAGATCGAGGCGGCCGTCGAGGCCGACGGCCGGGTCGTCGCCCTGCGCTACGATCAGATCGACGATTGCGGCGGCTACCTGCGCGCACCGGAGCCGGCCACGTTCTACCGCATGCACGGCAACCTGTCCGGCGCCTATGCCATACGCAACATTGCGGTGCGCAACCGCGTGGTCCTGACCAACAAGGTCCCCAGCGGACTCAACCGCGGCTTCGGCGGCGGCCAGGTGTACTTCGCCCTTGAGCGTCTGATGCATCAGGTGGCCATCGAGCTGGGGCTGGATCCGCTGCAGGTGATTCGGCGCAACCTGGTGCCGGCGGGCGTGTTTCCTTACCGCGCCGCGGCCGGCGCTCTGCTCGACTCCGGCAACTATCCTGCCACCTTGGAGCTGGCGGTCCGTGAGGGCGGGCTGGACGAACTGCTGCGCCGACGTGACCAGGCCCGGGCCGAAGGGCGGCTCTATGGTATCGGCTATACAGCAGTGGTCGAGCCGTCGATCTCCAATATGGGCTACATCACCACGGCGATGACCCCCGAGGAGCGGCGCAAGAGCGGTCCGAAGAACGGCGCGGTCAGTACCGCCACGGTCAGCGTCGACCCGCTCGGCGGCGTCAGTGTCCACGTCGCCTCGACTCCACAGGGCCAGGGCCACCAGACGGTGGCCGCCCAGGTGGTGGCCGAGGTGCTGGGGGTGGCGCTGGACAGCATCAATGTCAATGTCGAACTGGACACCGGCAAGGACGCCTGGTCGATCGCCTCGGGCAACTACTCCAGCCGGTTCGCGGGCGCCGTCGCCGGCTCGGTGTACAACGCGGCGCTGAAGATTCGCGAGCGCATGGCCGGCATCGCCGCCTCCATGTGGGACGTGCCTGCCGATCAGGTACGCTTTGCCGGCGGCAAGGTCTTCGTCGAGAGCGGCCCCAGCCAGCCGTTCCATCGCATTGCCGGCTCCACCCATTGGTCGCCGGGCCTGCTCCCCGAAAACGAGGGTGGCGGCCTGCGCGAAACCGCGTTCTGGACGCCGCCGCAGCTCACTGCGCCGGACGACAACGACTGCATCAACAGCTCGCTGTGCTACGGCTTCATCTTCGATTTCTGCGGCCTGGAGATCGACCGCGTCACCGGAGAGGTGCATATCGACCGCTATGTGACCTGTCACGACGCCGGACGCATCCTCAATCCCATGCTGGTCGACGGGCAGATTCGCGGCGGTTTCACCCAGGCACTGGGTGTGGCACTGATGGAAGAATTCGTCTACGGCGACGACGGCAGCTTCCTCTCCGGCACTTTCGCCGACTATCTGGTACCGACCGCACCGGAGGCCGTGGAGCCGCTGATCCTGCACACCGAAACCCCCTCGCCGTTCACTCCGCTCGGGGCCAAGGGCGTTGGCGAAGGCAACAACATGAGCACCCCGGTGTGTATCGCCAATGCCATGGCCGACGCTCTGGGCCGGAGCGATATCCGGTTGCCGCTGACGCCGTCCCGGGTGCGCTCGATGATAGGCATCGACGAGCCGCCACCGCCGGAGGGTCTCGAGCTGGAGGCGCCACGTGTCGCTGGCGGCTCGGCGCTGCAGGCGCAGGACGTGGTGGAGATTCCGGCGCCACCCCAGCAGGTGTTCGATGCCCTGCTCGACCCGGAGACGCTCAAGGCCATCATCCCGGGCTGCCATGCGCTGGAGCTGGAGAGCGAAAACCACTACCGCGCCGATGTGACCGTGGGTGTCGGCATGATCCGCGCGCGCTTCGCCGCCCGGGTCGGCCTGAGCGACCTCGACCCGCCCCATTCACTGCGCCTGTCCGGCTCGGGCAACAGCCCGATGGGGTCAGCCACCGGCAGCGCCAAGGTGAGGTTCATCGAGCTGGACAACGGGCATACCCGACTCGAATACGTCTATGACGCGGCGGTGAGCGGCAAGGTCGCGGCGGTGGGCGGCCGCATGCTGCAGAGCGCCTCGAAGGTCATCATCGGCCAGATCTTCACCCGACTGGCCCAGCGCCTGACCGGCAAGCCGGTGCAGACCGGCCTCTGGCAGCGGCTGCGCGCCCTGCTGGGCAAGGGAGGTGCGCAATGAAACCCGCTGCATTCGATTACGTCCGCGCCGGCAGCAAGCGCGAAGTCTTGCAACTGCTCGCCGAACACGGCGAGCAGGCCCGCATCATCGCCGGCGGCCAGTCGCTGATGGCGGTGCTGAACATGCGCCTGGCACAGCCGAAACTGCTGATCGACATCAACCATGCCGCCGATCTGCAACACCTCGGCATCCAGGGCGGGCGACTGGTAGTGGGGGCGGCGGTGCGCCAGGTGGAGCTGATGGACCGCACCAGCCTGACCGACGAGGTTCCTCTGCTGGCGCAGGCGCTGCCCTGGATCGGGCATTTCCAGACGCGCAATCGCGGCACGGTCTGCGGCTCGGTGGCTCACGCCGATCCCAGTGCCGAAATTCCGCTGTGCCTGGTCACGCTGGGCGGGACCGTGGTGCTGGAGTCGCTCAAGAGCAAGCGCCGTGAGGTCGCGGCGGCCGAGTTCTTCCAGGGGGTGCTCACCACCGAGAAGCGCGCGGACGAGATGGTCAGCGAGGTGCACTTCCCGCTCCGTGAGGCCGGAGCGGCCTATCGCTTCCGTGAAATCGCCATGCGTCACGGCGACTTCGCGCTGGTGGCGCTTGCCGCCTGCATCCGTGAGCGCGAGGTGAGCCTGGGCATCGGTGGCGTCGCCGACCGGCCGGTACAGCGTCGCCTGCCTCTCGGTGCGGATCTCGCGCCGGCACTCAACGCCTTCGCCTGGTCCCTGGGTGCACAGGGCGACGTGCACGCGTCGGCGGCATATCGGCGTCAGCTGATCCGGGAACTGGGCCAACAACTGATCGAGGGACACACCCATGCACGCACCCGCTGACCTGCGTTTTCCCATCCGCCTGGAGCTCAATGGCCGCCTGCGCGAGGGCCATGCCGAACCGCGCATGCAGCTGTGCGACTTCCTGCGCCACGAGCTCGGCGCGACCGGCGTGCACGTCGGCTGCGAGCACGGGGTGTGCGGCGCCTGCACGGTGCTGGTCGACGGCGTCGCCTCGCGCTCCTGCCTGATGCTCGCGGTGCAGGCCCACGAGCGACGCATCGATACCGTCGAGTCGCTGGCCCGCGACGATGTGATGAACGACCTGCAGCAGGCCTTCAGCCGCCACCACGCGCTGCAGTGCGGCTTCTGCACCAGCGGCATCCTGATGTCCTGCGTGGAATTCCTCGAACGCGTACCCGCGCCGGACGAGGTCCAGGTGCGGGACATGCTGTCCGGCCACCTGTGCCGCTGCACCGGATACACCGGAATGGTGCAGGCGGTGCTCGAGGTAGCGCAGCAGCGCCGGGCACCCTGACCACAAGCCCTACAACAACAAGAACCATGGAGTGCACTCATGTTTGATCTGGGACGCAGCTTTCTTGCCGCGGTGGAGCGCCGCCCCGGCGCGGTGGCGATCAGTGACGGCGAACTGAAAAAGACCTACGAGACCTGGTTCGCCGACATCCAGCGCGCCGCGTACGGGCTCGAGCGACTCGGGCTCAGCAAGGGCGACCACCTGGTGACAGTGATGCAGAACCGCTGGCAGTTGGCGACGTTGCATTGGGCCTGCCAGTTCAGCGGTATCGTCATGACCCCGCTTAACTGGCGCTGCACTGCCGATGATTTGGGCTGGTGCCTGGTCGATGCCGACGCTCGCGCGCTGATCCATGACGACTCGGCTGCTGAAGCGGTGCTGGCCTGCGGCGAGCTGCGGATCCCCTGCGTCAACGTCGGTGGCACTGCCGCAGACGGTGTCATGAGCTTCGAGCAGCTGTGCGCCGACACGCCGGCGCAGACCATCCTGCGTGCAGGCGCCGAAGACTGGTCGCTGATGCTCTACACCTCTGGCACCACCAGCCGGCCGAAAGGCGTGCCGCGTCGACACCGCGCCGAGCGCGCCGCAGCAGTCGCACACGTCGCGCAGAACCTCTACGGCCAGGACGAGTGCACCCTCGGCGTGATGCCGCTGTACCACACCATGGGCGTGCGCTCGCTACTGTCTATGGCGCTGCTCGACGGCCACTTCGTCTGCGTACCGAAGTTCGACGTCGAGGCCACGCTGGACGCTATCGAGCGCGAGAGGATCAGCAACCTCTATCTGGTCCCGACGCTCTACCACATGCTCATCGAGCACCCGGCGTTCAGTCCCGAGCGGGTCGCCAGCGTGCGCAAGATCGGTTTCGCGGGCGCGCCGATGAGCGATGGCCTTATGCGCCGGGTCGAAGCGGCGTTTCAACCCGAACTGTTCGTCAACCATTACGGCAGCTCGGAAATCTACACCTTCACCATCGACCAGAGCGCCAGCCGCAAGCCCGGCTCGTCCGGACGCTGCGCACTGAACCAGCGGATCCGCGTGGTCGCCCTCGATGCGCAATCACCGACACAGGCAGTCAAGCCCAACGAGGAAGGCCAGATCATTGCTGACCTGGCCAGCGATGAGGCGTTCGAAGGCTATTGGAAGCGCCCCGACGCGGACGCCAAGTCGCTGCGCGACGGCTGGTATTTCACCAATGACACCGGCTTCTTCGATGAAGACGGAGACCTCTTCGTCACCGGCCGGGTCGATGACCTGATCATCACCGGCGGCGAGAACGTCAGCCCGGCGGAGATCGAGAACGCCCTCTCGTTGCATCCTGCCGTCGAGGAAGTGGCGGTAGTCGGCCTGCCTGACGAACAGTGGGGCAAGCTGGTCGCCGCCTTCATCAAGCTGCGCCATCCGATAACGCCAGAAGAGCTCGACGCTTATTGCGTGTCCTCTGGCCTGGCCCGCTTCAAGCGGCCTCGGCGTTACGAATTCATCGAGCAGATCCCCAAGTCTCCGGTCGGCAAGGTGCTGCGCCGCGTACTGGTCGCCCAGTACGGCGAGCTCAAGGCCGCCAGCTAGTCATCACCTTTCAAGCAAGAGGAACAAGCGCATGGATACCACCAGCATCGAGCAATTTCTGCAGACCCCCTTCGACGGGTTCAGCGTCGAGCTGAACACCGAGCGCGAGCGAGCTGACCTCATCCTCGGCCGCCCGCCTTTCAATGTCATCGCCATGAGCCAGCGCGAGGTGATGCGCCAGGTGTTCGAGGCGCTCGACGCGCATCCTGGCGTGCGGGTGATCGTGCTGCGCGCCCAAGGCGAGCATTTCTCCAGCGGCGGGGACATCAAGGGCTTTCTCGAGGCCTCGCCCGAACATGTGTCCAAGCTGGCCTGGAACGTGGCCGCACCGGAGCGCTGCACCAAGCCGGTGATCGCCGCCAACCGCGGCTACACCTTCGGTGTGGGCTTCGAGCTGTCCCTGGCCTGCGATTTCCGCATCGCCTCGGACACTACCCGTTACGCCTTGCCGGAGCAGAACCTCGGTCAGATTCCAGGCTCGGGAGGATCCGCGCGCCTGCAGAAGATGATCGGTATCGCCCGCACCAAGCACATGGTCATGCGCGCCAAGCGGGTCAGCGGGCAGCAGGCCTACGAATGGGGCTTCATCACCGAGTGCGTACCCGATGCGGAGCTGGAAAGCACCGTCGATGCCCTGGTCGACGAACTGCGCCGCTTCTCGCCGCTGGCCCAGCGTACGGCGAAAAAGCTGATCAATGACAACGAGGACGCGCCGCTGAAGGTCGCCATCGAGATGGAAGGCCACTGTTACAGCCGCCTTCGCAGCTCGGCGGACTTCAAGGAAGGCGTCGAGGCGTTCCACGGCAAGCGGCCGGCCGTTTTCCGTGGTGAGTGAGTCAAGCGGCGAATAACCGTCGCCTGCACGCGTGCCGCCCCGCAGTGGGCGGCACTCGGCGAACGACCGAACGCATTAGAACAACAAGCGGAGGCGTTGCCATGTCCCAGAATCTTTCACAACCAGCGGTCGACGTGTCCGCTGTTACCGGCGAGCCGACGCTGCGCCGAGCGTTCAACTCCAAATCCATCAGCGCCGGCGTGGTCGCCGCCCTGTTCGGCTGCACCGGCCCTGCGCTGGTGGTTATCAATGCCGCCGAAGCCGGACGCCTGAGCAATGCCCAGACGGTCTCCTGGTTATTCGCGATCTACGTGCTCGGCGGGCTGATCAGCCTGTTCCTGGCGCTGCGCTACCGACAGCCGATCTGCGGCGCCTACACCATCCCCGGCGCCGCGATCCTGGCCGCCTCGCTCACCGTCATTCCGTTCAGCGATGCGGTGGGCGCTTTCATCATGAGCGGCCTGCTGGTCTTCGTCCTCGGCGTCACCGGTTTGATCGGCCGCTTGATGCGCTGGCTGCCGATGCCGATCGTCATGGCGATGATTGCCGGGGCGCTGATCCGCTTCGCCACCGGCGCCATCGACGCCATTGTCAGCGCGCCGCTGATCGCCGGCGTCGCCGCACTGAGCTTCTTTCTGGTCACCCGCTTCACCCGTGCGGTACCGCCGGTGCTGGTCGCCGGGGTGGTCGGGCTGATACTGGCCTTCGCCTTTGGCCAGCTGCAACCGGCCGACGTGAACATCGCTTGGGTGATGCCGGCGTTCACCGTGCCGAGCTTCTCGCTCGATGCCTTCCTGGCCATCACCATCCCGCTCACCGCGCTGGTGATCGGCGCCGAGAACGCCCAGGCGACCGGTGTGCTAATGGCCGAAGGGTATCGCCCGCCAGTCAACGCGATGACCATGATCAGCGGCATTGGTGGCGTGCTGGCTGGCCTGCTCGGAGGACACAACGCCAATATCGCTGGACCGATGACCGCGATCTGTTCGTCCGAGCAGGCCGGCGACGATCCGCGGCTTCGCTACGGAGCGGCGCTGGTCAATGGCATGCTGTTCGCCCTGTTCGGGCTGTTCGCCGGGCTCGCGGTGCCGTTCATCCTCGCCTTCCCCAAAGCATTGATCGTAGTGGTGGCCGGGCTGGCGATGATCGGCGTGCTGCTCGGCGCATTGCAGCAGGCCTTCCAAAAAGGTGGCGCCTGCCAGATCGGCGCCTTCGTCGCGCTGGCGGTAGCGATGAGTCAATTCTCGCTGCTGGGAATCAGCTCGCCGTTCTGGGCGCTGCTGTTTGGCGTCGCAGTATCCGCGCTGCTCGGCGAAATCCGCACCGCGTCCGCTAGCGAGGGCGTGAAAGCAAGCTAGAGCGGTGCCTGATGGCCTGTATCAAAATTCGTTAATGGCCAGACCACCCGACAGGCGCCAAGATGAATCTGTCGCCGACGCCCGCGTCGGCCGACTAACCAATAAAAACAACAACGGTGAACCGCCATGATCTTCAGCCAGACCTACGGGTCGCCGACCCGTCTCGCCACCCTGATCGCCACCGGACCCATCGCCTGCTCCCTACGTTCCAGCAGCCAGCACACTCTCGATACCAATCCCCCGGCACACCAATGTCTGACGGCCACCGCGCCCGGCGTTCGCCAGCCGCGCAGCACCGTCGTGCGCCGGCTTCGAGCCGCCATCCAGCAGGGCTGAGCTCATGAAAAAATTCATCAATCCGGCCTCCATAGTCGCGCTCTGCTGGTCGGCCTTTCAGATCTACATGGTCTACGGCACGCCGCTGGACCTGATCGTCGCGGTGCCGATCCACATCATGTTCGGCCTCGTGCTGACCTTCGTCATCCATCCTCTGCGCAAGCAGGATCTCGGCCACTTCAGCGTGGTGCGCGCCTCGGATTACCTGCTCGCCGCGATGGCGGCAGGCATTGCCCTGTTCTACCTGATGAACGCCGAAGCATTGACGATGCGCATCGCGATGGTCGACCCGCTGCGATCAATCGACCTGGTGGTGGGCATCGTCACCATTGCCCTGGTAATCGAGGCCGTTCGCCGCGCCCTCGGCATGGGCCTGACGGTAGTCATCCTGGTGTTTCTGGTCTATCAGTTCATCGGCCCGCAGCTGCGGGGCGTTCCGATGCTCAGCATCATCGGTCACGACGGTGAGCCTAGCCGGCTGTTTCTCGAAACCTTCCTAGACGTGCAAGTGCTGCAGAACGAAGGCGTGTTCGGCATTCCCAGCATCGTGTCCTACGGCCAGGTGTTCTACTTCCTGCTGTTCGGCGCATTCCTGCAGCTATTCGGTGGCGGCCAGTTGTTCATGGATCTATCCGTGCTGCTGGTCGGGCGCTTTCGCGGCGGCATGGCGAAGGTCTCGATCGTTTCGTCGACGCTGTTCGGTTCGGTCAGCGGCAGCGCGACGGCCAATGCCGCAGTGATGGGCATGTTCACCATCCCGGCGATGAAGAAGTCGGGCATGAGCGCCGAAGAGTCGGCGGCGGTCGAAGCGGCCTCCTCCACCGGTGGCCAGCTGATGCCACCGGTGATGGGCGCGGCGGCCTTCCTAATCGCTCAGTTCATGGGCATCCCCTACGCGGAAGTCGCGATCGCCGCGTTGATCCCCGCGCTGTTGTTCTACGTCGCGCTGTATTTCGTCGTCGACCTGCTGGCACGGCGCAAGGGCCTGGCCGGCCTCAAGCGAGACGAACTGGGCACCAACTGGAACAGCGTGCTCAAGCGGCTGTACCTGCTGATCCCGGTGTTCGTGCTGGTCTATCAGATCATGGCCGGGCGCGCGCTCAGCTCGTCCACCCTGCAGGCGATCTGGATCACCCTGGTGTTCGGCCTTTGCACCCGCGTCTGGGAAGGCTTTCGCGCTGAGGGCGGCAACGGCGTGTTGAAGGCTGCAGGATCGGTCGTGAGCGATTCGATACAGGCGCTCGATTCCGGCGCGCGCGGCGCCATCGCCGTGGCCATTCCCTGCGCCGGTGCCGGCATCGTGGTCGGCATCGCGTCGATGACCAACCTTGGCCTGACCTTCGGCAGCTTCGTCACCGCCCTGTCCGGTGGCATGCTGATCCCGGCGCTGCTGCTGGTGATGTTCATGGTGATTGTGATGGGCATGGGCATGCCGACCACCGCGGCCTACATCATGGGGGCGATCCTTGCCATTCCGGCGCTCGACAAGCTCGGAATTCCGGCACTGTCGTCGCACTTCTTCGTGCTGTATTTCGCTGCGCTGTCGATGGTCACGCCACCGGTGGCCCTGGCTGCTTTCGTGGCCGGCGGCATCGCCAAGGCGGATGTCTGGAAGACCGGCTGGGTAGCGTTCCGCTACAGCCTGGCCGGATTCCTGGTCGCCTTCGCCTTTGTCTTCAGCCCGGCGCTGCTGCTGCAGGGCGCATGGCAGACCATCGTCCCGGCGGTCGCCACCGCGGTGATCGGCTGCTATGCGCTGGCCGGTTGCGTGGCGGGGTACCTGCGGGCGCGCAACTCCTTGCTCGAATCGGGGTTGCTGTTAGTTGCCGCCGCCCTGCTGATCGCGCCGGTGTTCAAGGCCTCACTGGGTGGGCTGTTCCTACTCTGCGCAGTCTGGGCCTGGCAGAGTCGCAAAGCCAGGGCCACGCGGGCCGATTGCACACTGCGACAGTCCGGGGCCTAGCGCCGCGGATCCTCCAAGCACAACCTAAGGAAAACAACAAGATGATCAAATCACTCAAGAAGCACGCTGCCATCGCCCTGCTGAGCACCGTCGGGCTGTGGGGCAGCGCACTGGCTGCCAACCCCGTGAACGTCAAGTTCGCCGCCGGCCCGACCGGCACCACCTGGTACGCTTATGCTGGCGCGCTGCGCGGCGAAATGCTCGAACGCCTGCCTGATGGCTCTACGGTGGATATCCAGGGCACTCCCATGGCGATCGCTAACACCAAACTGCTGGCCGCCAAGCGCGCGGACATCGGAATGATCTTTCCTCCGGTGGCCGCCTGGGCCCAGCAGCCGTTCGGCCCGTTCGAACGCAAGATCGAGAACATCCGCGGCTTGGTCGGCGGGCTCGACCAGTACTACCAGCGTATTACCGTGCAAACGGACAGCGCCATCCAGTCGATCGCCGACATCAAGGAAAAGAAACTGCCGGTACGCATCGGCACCGGCCCTCAGGGCAGCCTCAACGAGTATATCGCCAAGCTGATTCTAGAAGCCAATGGCCTGACCTATGAGGATATCGAATCCTACGGTGGCAGCATCGGCAGATCGAGCCTGAGCATTCTCCAGGACCAGTTCGGCGACAAGAAACTCGACATGATCATCGGCATCACTACCGCAGGTCACCCGAACACGGCACAGCTATCGATCACCCCTGGCCAGCGCTTCCTCAGCCTCAACGAAGAGGCTATCGCCCACCTGGAAAACTTCGGCTTCGCTCGCGCGACGATGCCGGCCGGCATGTTCGAGAAGCAGGACAAGGCCGTCGAGGGGGTGGGCTTCAGCACTTCACTGTACGCCACCGAGGCTATGTCTGACGCCGAAGCCTATGTCATCACCAAGGCCGTGATGGAAGGCCGAGAGGCGCTCCAGCGCTCGTTCGGCTCGATGAAGGGCTGGACTGCCGAAGGTTCGGTCGAGCCGGCCAACCTGGGCGCCCCGCTGCATCCGGGTGCGCAGAAGTACTACCGCGAAGCCGGGCTACTCCAGTAACCCAGCCCTACCGCGCGGCGACTAGCAGTGCGGTTATTCTTTTTCCGTTATCAGCGAGAAACAGATGACAGCCGATACCCAGCCCTACGGCGGCCAGGCCATCGTCGAATTGCTCAGGCGCAACGGCGTGGACCGGGTGTTCACAGTTCCCGGCGAAAGCTTTCTGCCGGTGCTCGACGCCTTGCACGATGCCCCCGATATAGCCCTGGTGGTGTGTCGCCAAGAAGGCGGCGCCTCAATGATGGCCGAAGCCTATGCCAAGACTACCGGGCGCCCGGGCGTCTGCTTCGTCACCCGCGGGCCGGGTAGCGCGAACGCACTGGCCGGGCTGCATGTCGCGGCGCAAGACTCGACCCCGCTGCTAGTGTTCATCGGCCAAGTCCCGCGCGGCTTCCAGCAGCGCGAGGCCTGGCAGGAGGTCGATGTCAGCGCGCTGTTCGGGTCGGTTGCCAAGTGGGCAACCGACATCCAGGACGCCGCACGCCTGCCCGAGTATCTGTCGCGCGCGTTCAGCACCGCCCGATCCGGCCGTCAAGGCCCGGTAGTGCTGGGCCTGCCCGAAGACCTGCTGTTCGAGCACGTCGAGCCGATCGCACTCGGCCCGGCGACGATCAATCAGGGCTATCCGGCGCCGCGGGCAATGGCGCAGCTGAGCAAGATGCTGAACGAGGCACAACGCCCGCTGGCGATCTTTGGCGGCTCCGGCTGGACCGCCGACTGCCGCGCGCAGCTGCAAGCTTTCGCCGAAGCCCATGAGTTGCCGGTGGCCACGGCCTTTCGCCGGCAGGATCGTTTCGACAACCGCCACCCCAATTACGCCGGCGACGCGGGTCTCGGCATGAATCAGGAACTGGCCAAACTGCTCGGCGAGGCCGACCTGCTGATCGCGGTCGGCACTCGCCTGGGCGACATCACCACCCGGCATTATGAACTGGTGAACGTGCCGAAGGCGCGCCAGCGGCTGATCCACATCCATCCCGACCCGCAGGAGCCCGGCCGCGTTCGCGTACCGGATCTGGCCATTTGCGCCGGGGTGGAACACTTCGCCGAGGCCGCCGCCGGGCTGCAGGCCGGTCCGCTTCCGCCCGAGCGTGCTAGCTGGCTGACACGGGCGCGCGCCATACGCGAGGCATGGCAACGACCGACCCAATCGCCTGGCCCACTGCAGCTCGGCGAGATTGTCGCCTGGCTCGGCCAGCGCCTGCCGCCCGAGGCAGTGATCAGCAATGGCGCCGGCAACTACACGCTCTGGGTGCACCGCTTCTACCCCTTTCGTGCGCTGGGCAGCCAGCTGGCACCGACCTCCGGCTCGATGGGCTACGGCCTGCCTGCAGCCATTGCCGCCAAACTCGCCGAGCCTTCTCGGCCGGCCGTGTGCTTCGCTGGCGACGGCTGTTTCCAGATGACCTGCCAGGAATTGGCGACGGCGATGCAGTACGGCGCAAAGGTGATCTTCATCGTGGTCAACAATGGCTCCTACGGCTCGATCCGCATGCACCAGGACAAGCACTACCCCGGCCGCCGCTATGGCACCGACCTGGTCAATCCGGATATGGTCGCCCTCGCCCAGGCTTACGGTGCCGGTGCTGCGCGGGTGGAACGCACCGAGCAATTTGCAGATATCTTCGAGCAGGCTATGACGGCTGATCGGCCCTTTCTCATCGAACTGGTGATGGACCCGTCGATCCTGCGGCCCTGACACCCGGACCCGCAGGGCTGAGACTGAGACACACAAAAGGCCGCGTTAGACGCAGCCTTTTCTCGTGGATCGTCGGTGCTCAGTGCATCACGGAACCGCCGTCGACCACCACCGTTTCCCCGGTCATGAACGCGCTGTCATCCGAGGCGAGAAACAGCAGCGGGCCGATCAGATCGCCAGGCATCTGGTCGCGCTTGATCGCCCGGCTGGCGATCACCGGCGCGGTCAGCCGCTCGCGCATCTCGGCATTGGCAACGACGCCCTCACTCAGCACCAGGCCGGGCGCCAACGTGTTAACTGATAACCCGAAGTCGCCCAGTTCGCGGGCCAGCGCGCGCGTTAGCGCGAGAATGGCGCCTTTGGATGTTACGTAGTGCAGGAGCCCCGGGGTGCCCTTGAATGGCGTACCGGACGAAATATTGATGATCCGTCCCTGGCCTCGCGCCTTCATGTGGGGCGCCACGGCACGGGCGCAGATGAACGGGCCGCGCACGTTCACGGCCATTACCTTGTCCCACTCCGAGAGGTCGATGTCCTCGAAGCCCTTCATTTTCAGCGAAGCGTAGATCGCGGCGTTGTTGACCAATACGTCGATCTGCCCGAAGCGCTCCATCGCCGCGGCCGCCATGGTCGACGCCGACGCCTCGTCGGAAACGTCGGTCTTCAAGGCAATGGCTTCGGCACCCATGCCCTCCAGCTCCTCGACCAGCGGGGCACCGTCCAGCACATCGGCGATGACGATGTGCGCACCCTCGGCCGCCAACGCGCGAGCATAGGTAGCACCGATGCCCTGGGCCGCGCCGGTGATGATCACGACCTTGTTCTTCATACGATCCATAGTTGTCTCCTGTCAAACCCGACCATGCAGGCCGGGGTGCGCTTTACGACCTGCAGCAGGCCTCATGAGATGAACGCGGTCACCAGGCCCGGCTGCCAGGAAATCAGCACCATCACCAACAAGGTGACCAGCAGGAACGGCAGCAGCGGCCGCATGATCTCGCCCGGACGGCAACCGGTGACGCGAGAGGCGACGTAGAGGGCGGCGCCGACCGGAGGGGTGAGCAGGCCGAGGGTCAGGTTGATGCACATGACGACGCCCAGGTGATAGGCGTTGATGCCGTAGACCGACTCGGCCACCGGCAGCACGATCGGTACCAGCAGGATCAGCGCGGCGATGCCGTCGATCACCATGCCGACGACCAGCAGTAGCGCGATCAGCAGCAACATGTAAACGAATGGGTTACTGGTCATGCTCTGCATGATGGTGCCCAGTTGCTGCGGAATCTGCTCGTAGACGATCACCCAGCCGAACACCGCTGCCGCAGCCACCAACGCCAGTACCACGCCACTGTTGATGCCCACCCGCAGCAGCATGTCGCCCATCCGTTCGAACTTCATCTCGCCATGGGCGAAACGGCCGACCAGCACTGCCATGGCTGCACCCACCGCTGCGGCCTCCGTCGGGGTGGCGATGCCGCCAATGATGCTGCCGATCATTACCACCGGCACGCTCAGCGATGGCAGGCTTCCGACCACATTGCGCAGCTTCTGCGCATGGCTCAGGCGCTCGCTCGGCGGGTACTGATAGAAAAAGCCAAGCAGTGCGATGACCAGTATGAAGCCTGCAGCCATCAGCAGCCCAGGGATGACGCCGGCGATGAACAGGTCGCCGATAGAGATCTGCGCCAGTACGCCGAAGATCACGAACAGCATGGACGGTGGGATCACCGGTGCCAGCAATGCCCCGGCTGCCGTGGTCGCGGTGGCGAAGTTGCGGTCGTACCCCTTCTGGTGCATCTCCGGCACCATCACCTGTGCCATCACCGCGACCTGCGCGTTGGCCGAGCCAACGATCGAGGCCAGCATCATGTTGGCGAGGATGTTGATGTAGGCGAGCCCGCCCTTAACCGAACCGAGAAACACCGAGGCGAAGGCGACCAACCGCTTGGTAATGCCGCCCTCGTTCATCAACTCCCCGACCAGCATGAACAAAGGGATTGCGAGCAATCCGTAATTGTCCAGCCCGCCAAAAAACTGCTGCGGATAGGACAGAAACAGCACGCTGTTGCCGCTGGACTGGATGTAGACCATTGCGCTTACAGCCAGTACCAGCGCGATCGGCACACCAATGAACAGCAGCACCACGAAAAGTCCGATGACCATCGCTTATTCCCCCGAGGCAACGGCTGCTGCTGTGCTGGTACCCGGCGCCGAGTGCGGCGTGCGCAGGCTGTCGATCAGGTTGGCCAGGGCGTGGATGCTACTGGTGAAGGCCACGACTGGCAGGATCAGCCAGAACCAGAACTTGGGCAGACCCAGTGTCGCGGTCGGCTCCTGATAGATGAAGTTGAAGGACTCGGCAGCAAAGGCTTCGAAATCGAAGCCGCTGCGCCAGAGCAGCAAGGGGTCGAACCACAGATAGCAGAGCACCAGCAGCGCCACGGCAAAGCCAAGCACCACGAGATCGGCGGCGCAGCGCAGCAGCTTGCTTAAGCGCTCGGGGACCGCATCGGTCAGCAGCGTCACGGCCACCGCTTCGCGCATCTGTAGGGTCACCGACAGCCCCAGCATCGCCAGCCAAACCATCGTCAGGACCGCCAATTCATCGAGCCAGAAGATCGGCGCCTTGAGTGCGCGGCCGGCGACGTTGACCAGAATCATTAGCGGCAGGACCACCACCAGCAGGCGTAGCGCGGCCCGTTCGGCGCGTCCGATCGTGTTGCTCAGGGCGCGGATCATAGGCATCTCTCCAGAGGACACTCAGCTGAAAGCCCCGCCGGTCGCGGGGCCCAGCTCCGGGTTACAGGCCGCCCGCTTCCCGGCGCAGGTCGTCGAGCACCGGGGCCTTTTTCCGCCAGAGGGATTCCCACTGCTGCAGCGTGTCGCCGAAGAACTCAGGGCCCACCGGGGTCACTTTCACTCCAGCCTGCTCGATGCTGGCCTGTGTTTCAGCCTCGGCTTGCTGGTAATGCGGGGTAAGGCTGTCGAGGTGTTTGCGGGTCAGCTCGCGGACCAGGCCTCGGTCTTCTTCACTCATCTGCGACCAGATTCGTCCGGACATCAGGCCGATGACGGGGAACATCATGTGGTTGCTCTGCAGGACGGTGTTGGCACGCTCATAGAGGCGCAGCTTCCAGATCAGCTCAAGATCGGCATCCACGCCGTCGACCTGCCCGTTGGCCAGCGCGTCGTACACGTCGGTGACCGGCATCGGCGTCGAGGCGGCGCCGAGCAGGCGGTAGATGTCCTGTACCGGCGGGAACGGCGTAATGCGAATCTTGCGACCGCTGATCGCACCGACGTCGTCGGTAGGGAAGGCATTGAGCATCAGCCGCATGCCGGCAACCCCGTAACCGAGCCCGACCACACCGGCCTTGGCGGGCAACTGGTTGAGCATCCCCTGGGCAGTAGGGCCGTTGAGCAGCTGGCCGGCCTGCCCCACGTCACGTACCAGATAGGGTGCGAACAGCGCGCCAAAATCCGGCACCCGGTTAGCCACTTCGGCGGTGGTCATGAACGCCATGTCGAGCGCGCCGGTCTGCAGTTGCTGCAGCATGCGCGCCTCGCTGCCCAGCTGGCCGGCGGGAAACACGACAACGTTGTACTGGCCGCCCGAGCGCTCCTTGAGCTCTTCGCCCATGGCTTGCGCGGCCTGCGTCCAGGCGTGGCTGCCCGGGACGATCAGCCCCAGTCGCAAATCCTTGGCCATCGCGCCGACGCTGAGCATCAAGCCGGCAAAGGACGCTAACGCGCACAGCAGTCTGGTTGTTTTTCTCATGGCTCACCTTTCTTGTTTTAGGAATCGACTTATCAACCACGCCTGCTACGTCGCAAACCTGTCCATGTACAGCGCCGACGGACGATCAGAGCAGACATAGCGATTGGTCGCTCATGGACATGCACGGCAAAGAACGGGCTGATCGTTCAGCAGGGACGAATCGATGTAGACGGAGAACAGCCGGCCGCGCGGTCGTGTTGGCCTGGCGCAGACCGCAAACCTGCAGCCCGTGCGTGAGCGTGACAGGGCGAGTGGTCCAAGCGTCCGATAGCGACGCTCATATATGCGGCCCTCTTATTGTTCTTTTTGCCGGCTCTGCGACGTGCCGCTTCGAGTCCGGCCTACTTGTAGCCAAGAACCTAGCGCAAGGCCGCTCGTTGCGGCCATTAGGGAATAATGATGTTGAGGATCAGGGATCGTTATGGGGCGCGCTGAAGTTGCCGTACCGCTGTCGAACATAGTCCGCCCCGACCTAGGCTCTGTACGAAAAGTGCCTGCGCTCGGTCATGCTGCGTTGTAAAGCGGCTCGGAATGCTCATTTACGACTAGTAAACTCCGCTTCCTCGCCGCTTTTCGCCTTGCTTGACCTTCGCTCGGCTGACTTTTCGTACAGGCCCTAGCGACGAAGGACCGGGCATCGCCATTGCTGATGGAGCACATCAGAAAACGTTAATAGGCAGACTTTCCCGACGCTCCTAGCATGACTAAAACAATAACCATCAGAGATTTCGCCATGCCGTCAATGCCCTTCTCTTCGGCCGAGTCAACTGCAGCGGCACTGCCGGTCGGCGTCAGTTTGCGCGGCTGGCTGGATCATCTGCAGCAAACCCAGCGGCTGAGCGTCATCCGCCCGGGCACCCACCTGCGCTTCGGTGTCGCGGCCATCGCTAACCGGCTCGACGGCAACAGTGCGTCGCTGTTCCTGCAACCCGGCGGGCATGAGATCCCGGTGATCTCGGGATTGCTTTCCGACCGTCAATGGATGGCCGAAGCAATGGGCGTCGAGCCCAGCCAGGTGCTCGCCCGCTTCGAGCAGGCCAGCCTTCAGCCACTGGCCTGGCAGGAAGCCGATGATGCCCCTTGTCAGCAGGTGGTCCATCACGAAGTCGACCTGCTCAGCCAACTGCCGATTCCGACGCATAACGAGCACGACAGCGGCGCTTATATCACCGCTGGACTGCTGATCACCCGCAACCCGCGTACCGGTGTGCAGAACGTGTCCATTCACCGTCTGCAGGTCAGCGGACCGAATCGTCTCGGCGCGTTGTTACTGCCGCGTCACGCCCTGGCGTACTTTCAGGAGACCGAACGCGATAACGAGGATCTGGAAGTCGCCGTCGTAGTCGGTTGCGATCCGCTGACACTGATGGCGTCGCAGGCCATAGTGCCCATCGACCACGACGAGCTGGAAATCGCCAGCGCGCTGCATGGCCGCCCGCTGCCGGTGGTCAAGTGCGTGACCAACCGCATCCGTGTGCCGGCCGAGGCCGAGATCGTCATCGAGGGTCGCCTGCTGGCCAACGCACGTGAGGAAGAAGGCCCGTTTGGCGAGTTCCCGCAGTACTACGGCGAGCGCGCCGAGCGCCATGTGATCGAGGTGGATGCCATCACCCATCGCCAGGCGCCGATGTTCCACACCATCGTCGGCGGCGGCCTGGAGCATCTGCTGCTCGGCGGCATCCCGCGAGAGGCGACGATGCTCGCGCATCTGCGCCGCAGCTTTCCCTCGGTGCGCGACGTGCACCTGGCGCGTGGCGGCGTGTGCCGTTACCACCTCTATGTGCAGATCGACAAGCGCTCGGAGGGCGAGGCGAAGAATGTGATTCTCGGCGCCCTTGGCGGCCACTACGACATCAAGCACGTGGTGGTGGTCGATACCGATGTCGATATCCACAACCCCACCGAGGTGGAGTGGGCCGTGGCGACCCGCTTCCAGGCTGATCGAGACCTGGTACTTATTCACGAATCCCAGGGCTCCAAGCTCGATCCCTCGACCCGAGACGGCGTCGGCTCGAAGATGGGTTTCGATGCCACCGTGCCGATGGCGGCGCCACCGATGCGTTTCAAGCGCATTCGCGTACCAGGCGAGGCCGAGGTAGACCTCGCGGCGGTCAGCCAGTTGGCCGATGACGACTGGCAGCAGCTGTTCGGTCAGCCGCGCAACGGCTGACCAGCGGGGGCGCGCAGCGACCGCCTGGCCGCTCATGGCAGGCCATGGACGCCGCGCCTTTTCCAGCGACTTAAAACAAACACAAGTCAGAATCGCCGGAAAGGAGATATAGATGCAGCAGGCACGACATTTCATCGACGGTCAGTGGTGCGACAACGGCCAATGGGCTGAAAGCCTCGATCCCGCTAATGGTGAGCTCATTGGACGCTTTGCCAATGGCGGCGAGGAGCAGGCGCGGGCCGCGGTCGACGCCGCCGCCCGGGCATTCGAGAATCCGCAATGGTCGCAAAACCCGCGCCTGCGTCAGCAGGTCATGCTGGATTGGGCCGCCGCGCTGAAGGCTCGCCAGAACGAACTGGCTGCCCTGCTGACCCGCGAGAACGGCAAGGCACGGGCGCAATCGCTTGGCGAAGTTGGAGGTGCCATCTCGGAAATTCTCTACTACGCAGGCCTAGCGCGGCATAACCCCGGCCATGTGCTGGAAGTCGCCCCCGGTGAGTTCTCGACGATGCTGCGCGAGCCAGCCGGCGTGGCCGGACTGATCATCCCCTGGAACGCTCCGGCGGTGTTGCTGGTACGCGCGCTGGCTCCGGCGCTGGCAGCAGGTTGCACCTGTGTAGTCAAACCGGCGCCACAGACCGCGCTGTTCAACGCCGCTTTCCTCGCGCCGCTGCTGGAGTTGTCGAATCTTGCGGCCGGCGTAGTGAATCTGTTCGCCGAGACCGGCCACGCCGGCGCGGCCTATCTGGTCGCCACACCGAAAGTCGACGTGCTCAGCTTTACAGGCTCCACGGCCACCGGTATTCAAATCATGCGGGATGCCGCGCCAACCATGAAAAAGCTGTCCCTGGAACTCGGCGGCAAGTCCTGCTGCCTGGTGCTGGATGACGCCGACGTGGCGGCAGTGGCGCCAAATCTGGCCGCTGCCGCCACCATTATCTCCGGTCAACAATGCACTGCCGCCCGGCGCGTGCTGGTGCATGCCAGTCGCGCAGCCGAAATGAAGCAGGCGCTGACTGCGGCGCTCGCCGAAGTACGCTTGGGTCATGGGTTGGAGGCCGCAACCCAAATGGGGCCGCTGATCGACCACTGCTCTCGTGACCGGGTCGAGCAGCGCATCCGCGAGTCGATGGACAGCTGCGACGAGGTACTGCTGGCTGGCAGTCGTCCTGGCGATGCACTGGGCAGCGGCGCCTTCCTCTCGCCAACGCTGATCGCCCATCAGGACAGCGGCGCGTTCTTCTGCCAGGAAGAAATTTTCGGCCCACTGCTGGTGCTGGAAACTTTCGAGGACGAAGCAGAGGCCGTTGGCCGCGCCAATCACACCGAGTTTGGCCTGTCGGCCAGCGTCTGGACCCGCGATGGCGCCCGAGCGATGCGTCTGGTCCGCGCGCTGCGCAACGGCACGGTGTGGATCAATGACCACAACAAGCTGTTCGCCGAAGCGGAAACAGGCGGCTACCGCAAGAGCGGGCTGGGCCGCCTGCACGGCTACGACGCGCTATTGGATTTTACAGAGCTCAAGCACGTCTACCAGAATGTCGGGACCCTGTAGGCCGGTATCGACGAGGTTGAAATGGAATTGCGCCAGCTGAAGTACTTCACCTGTCTGTACGAGGAAGGGTCAGTGACCAAGGCGGCGCAGCGGCTGAACATCGTTCAGCCTGCCCTGTCGATGCAGATCTCCAAGCTGGAAGAGGAGCTCGGCCAGCCGCTTTTCGAGCGCACGCCCAAGGGCATGACGCCAACCGAAGCCGGCGTGCAGGCCTACCGCCTGTTCATGCCGATCCTCGGTGAACTGCTGGAAGCCCGCCAGACCTTGATCGACCGCAGCGGCGAGATTGGCGGGCGGATCAACGCCGGACTGATCGCCTCGGCTGCCAATCAGGCACTGGCCAGCACCCTGGCCTACTTCGTCGAGCATCACCCGGACGTCGATCTGCAGGTCAGCTACGGCTACAGCCAGGATCTGATCGACCGGGTGTTGTCCGGGGCACTGGACTTTGCGGTGATCAACCAGAGCTTCCAGCAGGAGCACCTGCATCGCATCGAGATTCTCAACGAGGAGTTGCTGGTAGCCACTGGCGCCACCACTCGGCTACGCCTGCCGATGCCGATCCCGCTCACTGCGCTGGGCGAGCTCAAGCTGGTGCTGCCCTCGCGCCGCCACGGCCTGCGCATCGTCATCGACCAGGCGCTCGCCGCCCAGGGTCTGGAGCTGGCGCCGCATCTGGAGCTCGACGACCTCACGGTGATCGAAAGCTTCCTGCGCCGCAGCGACTGGATCAGCGTGCTGCCCGCCACCGTGCTGCAACGCGGACTCGAGGAAGGCGCATTACGCGCCTATCCGCTGGCGGCGCCCGGGGTCACCCGGCGCATGGTCTGCGTGCACGACAGCCGCCGCCCGCTGACCCCTGCCTCGACGCTGTTCATCGACATCATCAGCAAGACGCTGGGCACCGCCCTCAACGCCATCCATTTCTACAAGGAAGGCGCTATTCAGGAAACCGACCATGATCTCAACTAGCCCTCGCCCGCAGCGGCTCATCATCGGCATCTCCGGCGCGTCCGGCGCGATCTACGGGGTGCGCCTGCTCGAGCTGCTGCGCGACACGCCAATCGAGACGCATCTGGTGGTGTCGAAATCGGCGCTGATCACGCTGTCCCACGAAACCGGGTTGTCCTGGTCCCAGCTCAAGCCGATGGCGACCGTGTGCTATTCCAACCAGGATATAGGCGCGGCCATTGCCAGCGGCTCGTTCAAGACCATGGGCATGGTCGTCGCGCCCTGTTCGGTGCGCTCCATGTCCGAGATCGCCAGCGGCGTGACCTCGACGCTGCTGACCCGGGCGGCCGATGTGGTGCTCAAGGAGCGTCGGCGACTGGTGCTGATGGTACGAGAGACTCCGCTGCATCGAAACCACCTGCGCACTATGACCGAACTGGCCGAGCTGGGAGCGATCATCGCGCCGCCGGTACCGGCGTTCTACAGTAAGCCGGCGTCGCTTGCAGAGATGGTCGATCACACCTTGGGGCGGGTCCTCGATATGTTCGATATCGAGTTTGGCATCGTCCGCCGATGGCGCGACGACCCCGAGACGGTACCGACTCTCGATGAGATCGATTCGTCGTTGGCCACCGAGCGGGGCTGAAGTGAGGCGTTCGAATGAACAGGCACGGCGCGCCGTGGCCGGCGGCCAGTCCGCGACCTGATGCGCTCGGGCTCGAGAAACGCCCGGCCCTGCATTTAACTGGCATCCTGCTCACCCCAAGGTGAAGGGAAGCAATTATCGCGGCGCGCCTGCAAGTTGTGCGGGAGCAGAGGAAAGAGTATGCAACAGCTTGATCTCCAGGTAGTGGAAACCGCCTTGCACTGGGCCCGGGACAGGCATGATCTGTGGCTGTGTACGGTGCTGTCGACCTACGGTTCGGCTCCGCGCTCACCCGGTGCGATGCTGGTCGCGAGGGCTGATGGTTCTCATGTCGGTTCTCTCTCCGGTGGTTGTGTTGAAGAGGAGTTCCTGGCCAGTTTGGCGCAGGGCGAACTGCGCGAGCCGGCGCAGGTTATTCGCTACGGCGAAAGTGATGATGATCGCCGCAGGCTCCGGCTGCCTTGCGGTGGCATCTTGCAGGTACTGGTGGAGCATCGTGTGGCCAGCGACGAGTGGCGGGCCCATCTTGAGGGGCTCCAAGCCGCTTTGCACGGCCAGCATCGGTTGCTGCGGCGGGTCGACCTGACCTGCGGCACCGCTGAGCTACTACCCGACCGTGGAGGCGAACGAACCAGTGTGCTAGGCGAGTGCGTCGAGATCCGGGTCGGCCCGGCGCTGCGGCTGATTCTCGCCGGCGTATCGCCGGTGGCACAGGCCTGCGCCGGGTTCGCCAAGGCAATTGGTTGCGAGGTGATCGCCTGTGATCCGCGGGAAGACATGCAAGGAGTGCTTGTCGAGGGGCTTGAGATCCAGCCGATCCTACCTTCCATGTTCATCGCCGCAGGCGGCTGCCATGACGCGACCGCAGTGGTGGCGCTGACCCATGATCCGCGCATCGACGATCTAGCCCTGATGGAGGCCGTGCGTACCTCGGCCTTCTATATCGGCGCCATGGGCTCGAAGCAGACGTCAGCCAAGCGCGCCGAGCGGCTGAGCCGGGTCGGCGGTCTGAGTACGGCGGAGATCGAACGCATCCACATGCCCATCGGACTGGATCTGGGCAGCAAGACGCCCGCCGAGATCGCGCTGTCGGTCATGGCGGATGTGCTGCGTGTCTATCGGGGCAAATCTCGCAATGCGCTATGAAACCACCGAGGCGACAGGACCGGTACGGGGGCGAGATGATCCCCGGCATTCCCCGCGATGATGTCGAGGGGCCCGTGGCCACGGTTACTGGCTCGACCTGTGTCAGCGCAGTCTCGTGATTTTCGGAGGTAATGATGTCCACTGCACAACGCGTCTTCCATGGCAAGTTCGGCCGTATTGCACTATTGCACATGAATCGCCCGTTGGTGATGCACACGCACCGCGAGTGTCATGTGCTGCTCAAGGCGGCGGGAGCCGATACGTTCTTCAACGTCAATGGGCGGCAGGTGCCGCTGACCGACCGCAGTGCCGTACTGGTCAATGCCTGGCAACCGCATTACTACGATTACCAGCCCGGCGCCGAGCATACCCAGATTCTGGCGCTTTATGTCGAACCGACCTGGCTTGCCGATGCTCAGCAGTCACTGGCGCTGAGTGGCCACCCGGCATTCTTTTCCCAGCCGTACATCGAGTTGAACAGCAAGCATCGGATGCTCGCCGACCACCTCATCGCCGATGCCTACAGCTTTGGCCAGTTGCCAAAGGAGCGCATCGAGTTCCTGCTGTTTGATCTTCTGATCGAGCTGATCGAGGACCACTCCCAATGGCGGCAACTGAGACGTCTTGGCGCTCATCCTGCGCCGGTATTCCGCGATGCGCGAATCCGGCGCGCCTGTGATTACCTGCAGAGCCATCTGGACGACCCTGACTGTATCGCCAACGCCAATCGAGCAAGCGGACTCTCGAAAGCGCACTTCTTTACTCTATTCAAGCAGGATACGGGCATGACGCCGACCCTGTTGCTGAACGATTCACGCATGCGTCGGGCCTTCGCTTGGCTCGAGCGGGAGCGTGCAGGCACGCTCGGCCAATTGGCTGAAAGCCTGGGATTCTCTGAGCAGGGACATTTCACCCGTTTCTTTCGCCAGCACATCGGCGCCTCTCCCAGTCAATACCGGCGGGTCGTGGACAGCTACTCAACGGCATGAGGCCCTCATCCCGTCCGGTTACTCGGTTCTTTTTCGCCGCTATAACAAAGTGTAGGGAGTAATAAGACCAGCAAGCTCGTCAATGGCGCTTAGTGTTCGCGTCGAAAGCGCTTCGCCTTGAAATCAATAATAAAAGGAAATAACAAAATGAAAAGATCCAATAACGCCTTGTCTGCTGCACTGTTTTTGACGGGGGGCGGCCTGCTTGCTTCAGACCTTGCTCATGCCGAATTCTTCGCGGATGGCAAGGCTTCCTTGCATCTACGTAACTACTATTTCAATGGGGATAATAGACAGGAGGGGGCTGCGCAGTCCAAGGCGGAAGAGTGGGCTCAAGGTTTTAGGCTCAATTACGAGTCAGGTTTCACTGAGGGGCCAGTCGGGTTCGGTATCGACGCCTTGGGCATGTTAGGTATCAAGCTGGACTCCAGTCCCGACCGAGTTGGCAGCGGTCTTCTGCCGGGCTCATTTTCCGAGGACGATACCGCACCTGACGATTACGGGCAGTTGGGCTTGACGTTCAAGGCTCGCGTCTCCGAGAGCACCTTGCGCGTTGGCACACTAAGACCCAGTTTACCCACCATATTGTCAACTGACAGGCGCCTGTTGCCACAAACCTTCCGGGGCACCCACCTGCAGGTGGCTGAGTTTGAGGGCCTGACGATCGACGCCGGGCGGCTGACCCGTAACAGCCTGCTCAGCGAAAGCGGCTTCGAAAAAATCACCATGACCGGGCCTGGCGTCGCTGGAGGGCAGGAAACGGATAAATTCGATTTCGCCGGGGTCAGCTACGATTGGAACTCGGGGCTGAAAACCAGCTATAGCTATGGTCATTTAGACAATAATTATAAACAGCATCTTGTTAACTTGGTAAACGTCCTGCCACTGAGCCGTGAACGTTCGTTTAAAAGCGATATTCGCTATGCACGCTCGAACAATGCTGGAAGCAGCAACGTGGATAACAACGCCTTCGGTGCCATGTTTACCTACAGCCTGAGCGGCCACTCGCTCGGTTTAGCCTATCAGAAGATGAGTGGAGAAACCGGTTTTCCTCACGTCGGAGGTACCGATGCATTCTTGGTTAACTATGTAATGCTAGCGCCGACCTTTGCTAATCCCAACGAAAAATCCTGGCAGATGCGCTACGACTATAACTTTGCCAATATGGGGATTCCGGGGCTTACTTTCATGACTCGCTATGTTCGAGGGAGCGACTTCGGTCCTGACCGTGACGGGAAGGAGTGGGAGCGCGACACCGATATTGCATATGTCTTTCAGGATGGAGTACTTAAGAATCTTGGCGTCAAATGGCTTAATGGCACGTACCGTAGCGCTGGTGCCAGAAAGATCGATCAGAATCGTCTGATCATCAACTACACCCTACCCTTATTCTAGGGGGAAATAGACTGTCAGGTCAGGTCTCGCCCGCCCGCAAAGGCGCGCGGGACTTGTTGCACCCGAACAGAGGGGCGATAGACCATTCCAAAAAAGAGCGCAGCCATGCTCATCATCGAAGTTGCCTCCCGTGCTGAGGGGCCGCTGTTAGGCCTTGGTAAAACGTCTTCTCAAGCAGTAACGATTCCATGCTGATCGCACCTGCCAACGACGCCAAGCAGGCGGAAAGCAGCGACGGCCTACCGACCCCGAGACGTTACTGGGCGGTCAGCGCGATTGTGCTCGCCGTCATCATGGCGATGCTCGACAGCACGATCCTCAATGTGGCCTTGCCAGCCATCGCCCAGACGTTGGAGATCAGACCCACCGCGGCCGTCTGGGTGATCAATACGTACCTACTCACAGTGACCGTATTGCTGCTGCCACTTGCTTCATTGAGCGAGATAGTCGGATACCGGCGGGTTTACCTCTGGGGGGTTTTGTTGTTTGTGGTCGCTTCCGTTGCCTGCGCTAACGCCGACTCACTGGAAGCCCTGCTGGCTTCACGCATTCTGCAGGGCATCGGTGCTGCTGGGATCATGTGCGTTAACCTAGCGCTTATCCGTTTCATCTATCCACGTAATGCGTTAGGGAAGGGTATAGGCCTTCTGGCCGTTGTGGTCGCAGCCTCGACGGCCTTGGGACCGACGGCCGCAGGTGTAATCCTGGCGTTCTGGAGTTGGCCATGGCTTTTCATCGTCAACGTTCCCATAGGGTGCGTGGCTCTCCTGATCGCGATCCGAGCGCTGCCGCATATCCCTCGCCAGTCGCACCGCTTTGACGTGGTCAGCGCCATGCTGAATGTACTGACCTTTGGCTTCCTAATCATCGCTGTCAGCAGCATAGGCCACAGCGGGCGTACCGACGTCTCGCTGCTCGCAATGCTTATGGCTGTGCTGTTTGGCTACGTGCTGGTACGTCGGCAACTGCCGCGGGCGGCGCCTCTGTTTCCGGTGGACTTGCTGGGCATTCCGGTCTTCGCCTCCTCGATCGCCACCTCGATATGCGCTTTCATCGCCCAGATGCTGGCATTCGTGTTCCTGCCGTTTTATCTGCACGAGCTTGGCAAGGGTCAACTGGAAACCGGGCTCATCATGACGCCTTGGCCTCTGACGGTGCTGGTGACGGCACCTCTTGCCGGTCGTCTCGCCGATCGATACCCCGTCGGCCTGCTAGTGACGTTCGGTCTGCTTGTGTTGTCCGCCGGGCTAGCCGGGCTGGCACTCTTGCCAGACGCTCCTGACAACTTGGATATCGGCTGGCGAATGGCGGCCTGCGGTCTGGGCTTCGGCCTGTTCCAAGCGCCTAACAATCGCGCCATTATGGACGTGACACCCAGGAGTCGTAGCGGGAGTGCGAGTGGCGCGATTTCGACTGCACGCCTGCTGGGACAGGCGCTAGGGACGGCACTGGTGGTCGTTTCCTTTGGCCAGAACGCACAGCTGGGCGGGCTCTCCATCCTTTTCCTGGCCGCAGGATTCTCCATGCTCGGTCTTCTGATTTCCTATTTGCGCTGAGTCGCGTCTTTTTATGTTGGCAATCCCAAGCGACGCCCTCTTCCTGGCGGGCCGGATGGTCAGCGGCGGTTGGTTCGCGGGGAAAGCGCGCCATTTCTCTGGCCGTCTCGCCCTGGCTTGCTGTCCGCGACACCGGAATCCTCGCCGAACGCGACAAGCTCAGCGATCAATGCCCTGATGACCTTCGGCAGCGCATCAAGGTCGCGCACGAGAATACTGCGCTCACGCGTGACCCACTCCTCGTCCAGTGCAATCACCGCGAGATTCATCGTTCGTTTATGACGGCGAGCGGAGGATTCCGGCAGCACCGCGACCCCCACACCCGCCTCGACCATCCGGCACATCGGTTCGAAGCCGTACACCTGGATGCGCATAGACAGACTATGCCCCAACAATTCGACCTGCTCCTTGAGGAAACTCAGCAGGGTCGACCCTTCCTGCAGGGCGATGTGCGGATAAGCCAGGATTTCGGAGAGTTTCACGCTGCGTCGAAGCGCCAAAGGGTGGTTCAGCGGAGTCGCCAGCACCAGATGATCGGTGCTGAAGCGAATCGCCTGCAACCCTTCAGCCTTCACGGGCCCGGCGATAATGCCAAGGTCCGTGGTGCCATCGCGCACCCCTCTGACGATGTCCCGCGTCAAGCGTTCCTGCAGATCGACCGTAACCCCAGGCCGTTCCGCCAGGAAAATCGCCAGGAGTTCCGGCATGAACTCGGTGACGGCGGTGGTGTTGGCAAAAATGCGAATGTGACCTGCCGCTTCGGCGCCGTGCTCGGTGAACTCACTTTTCAGGTAGTCCACCTGACGCATGATCACCCGGGCATGCTGAAGAAACAGCTGGCCGGCAGGCGTCAATTCCACGCCCCGGCTATCACGATAAAGCAAGCGACTGCCGAGACTCTCCTCCAGTCCCTTGATCCGGGCGCTGGCCGCAGCGGGCGAGATGGAGGCCTTGCGCGCGCCTTGGGTGAGGCTGGGCGACTCGGCGATATGGATGAATAGACGCAGATCGGCCAGATCGAAATGCATGCTGGGCTTCTTGATGTCTGGGCGTTAGGCAAACCCGAACGCCTCCTTCGTAAACTGCAGATTCCCAGATCACTGCGGCTTTCGCAATGATGCGCGAAACAACAGTCGCGGAGCGCGCGCCAATGGACGAAACAGAACTGTCTGCGTGGGTCGGCCGAACCGAAACGGTTCACGACCAACTTAGCCTCAATCTGCTGGAGCGCATCGCCGCGACCCTCGGCGAGCCCGCGCCGAAGCATGGTGAGCCGCTGCCGCCGTTGTGGCAGTGGTGTTTCTTTCAACCTGCCATCGCCGAGAGCGGACTGGGCGGAGATGGCCATCCGGCCCGCGGCGGGTTCCTGCCGCCGGCCAACGACCGCAACCGCATGTGGGCCGGCGGCCGCCTCGAGTTCTTTGCCGCGCTCAAGGCCGGCGGCGACGCCACGAGAATTTCGACCATCATCCACATCGAAGAAAAGGTCGGGAAGACCGGAACTCTGCTGTTCGTCACCATTCGACACGATTATCAGCAAGATGGCCAGCTGGCGATCCGTGAAGAACAAGACATCGTCTATCGCGAACCTAGCCCGCCCAAGCCCGGCAGCGGCGAGGCGCTTCCAACAGGCGCCTGGCAGGAGCACGTCACGCCAAGCCCGACCCTGCTGTTCCGCTATTCGGCTGTGACCTTCAATGGCCACCGCATCCATTACGACTGGCCCTACGTCACGGGTACCGAAGGCTACCCTGGCCTGGTGGTGCATGGCCCGTTGATAGCCACCCTCAGTTTGCGCGCCTTCTGTCGCGCCAACCCGGAAGCCCGCCTGCAGCGTTTCGCCTATCGCGGAGTGCGCCCGCTGATCGCACCAGAGCCTTTCGAGGTAGCTGGACGAGTGCTGGAAACCGGACGTGCGGAACTCTGGGCCGGCAACGCTGCCGGCATCGCCCAGAAAGCCGAAGTTGTTTTCGATTGATTGACCGTCGCTGCCCGTCGCCCGGCAGAGGAGAACTGTGATGCTGCTCGATCCCTACAATGAAGAACTGAACTCCATCCGCGAAGGTGTTCGCGCTCTGTGCGCCAACTTCGATGCGGAATACTGGCGCAGGATCGACGAGGAGAAGGGTTTTCCCGCAGCCTTCGTCACCGCACTGACCCAAGCCGGCTGGCTGTCGGCGATGATCCCGGAAGAGTACGGCGGCTCGGGCCTGGGACTGACCGAGGCCTCGGTGATCCTCGAGGAGGTCAACCGCTGCGGGGGCAACTCCGGCACCGTCCACGGGCAGATGTACAACA
>NZ_JBHRXZ010000006.1:0-114306 GCF_042648805.1 Stutzerimonas tarimensis
GGTGTGCAGGCGCGGCATCTTGTAGTTGACGACGGCAACGCCGACGGTGTCGGGACTGCTGGAAATATCTCCGTGACGCATGAAAGACTCCTCTGATGCATGGGAAAAATGGAAAGAGCGCTGAAGGCTCGAGGCTGAACGAAAGCCGAGTCCCGCGTCCGGCCTTCGATGCTTTGCTCGGCTGTTCGCCTAATGGCTGATCATCCAGGGGCGACCCGTGGGTTTGCTCTTGAGCATGTGCGGGTTGTCCCTGGTGGGTTTGCTCGGCTTGCTCGGACCGCAACAGCTGCAACCGGCCGGATGCTTGCGGCTGGCGGCATACTCGCCGAGGGTCTTGGGCGCGTGGGCGCTCTGTTCGTTGATCGCGTGCGCCTTGCGCGTGCTGCCGGCCAGGGTGGCCAGGCCCGGCGCCGAGCGGATCACCCGTTCGCCCATGCTGCCGCAGGCCGGGCAGGTACAGGGCTGCTCGCGCTCGGCCATGGGCCGCAACAGGGTGAAGTCGCCACAGGTCGGGCAGTCGTATTCGTACAGGGGCATCTGGCGGTACCTGTCAGGGGGCGCTGGGCGGGGGCGCGGCGGCCGGCCCCGCATGTGGTAGGCGAAGATCCATCGCCGGGGCGGGGCTGAACGCCGTCCAGAGCCACAGGCCCACCCCGGAGAGGGAACTCATTTGTCCGGCGCGAGGGGCAGATCGATGCTGCCGTCGAGGTGCTTGATCGGGCCGGAGGCACTGGGATTGATGTCGAACTCGAAGATGTCGGTAGGCAACCAGAGGGTGGCGCAGGCGTTGGGGATGTCCACCACACCGCTGATGTGCCCCTGCACCGGTGCCGAGCCGAGCAGCGAGTAACCCTGGGCCGGCGAGTAGCCGAACTTGGTCAGGTAGTTGATGGCGTTCATGCAGGCCTGCTTGTAGGCCAGGTTCACGTCTAGATAATGCTGCTTGCCATTATCGTCGACGGAGATACCCTCGAAGATCAGGAAGTTGTTGTAGGTGGGCACGATCGGGCTTGGCTTGAAGATGGGGTTCTTGATGCCGTACTTGGCCATGCCGCCCTTGATCACCTCGACCTTCATGTGCACCCAGCCGGCCATCTCGATGGCGCCGCAGAAGGTGATCTCGCCGTCGCCCTGGCTGAAGTGCAGGTCGCCAACCGAGAGGCCGGCGCCGTCGACATACACCGGGAAGAAGATCTTCGAACCGCGCGACAGGTCCTTGATGTCGCAGTTGCCGCCATGCTCACGGGGCGGCACGGTGCGGGCGCCCTCGGCGGCGATCTTGTCGCGCAGCTCGCCGGAGGCCTTGCCGGCGTGGGCGGTCCTGGCCATCGGTGGGTTGGCCAGTGGCGGTACGCGAGTAGGGTTGGTATCGATCAGCGCCTGCTCGCGGCTGTTCCAGTCGGCCAGCATCTTCGGATCCGGCAGACAGCCGATCAGCCCAGGATGGATAAGGCCGGCGAAGCGAACGCCGGGGATGTGCCGGCTCTTGGTGAACATGCCTTCGAAGTCCCAGATGGACTTCTGCGCCGACGGGAAGTAGTCGGTGAGAAAGCCTCCGCCGTTGGTCTGCGAGAAGAATCCATTGAAGCCCCACATGGACTCTTGCTTGGCGCCGATGTCCAGCAGCTCCACCACCAGCAGGTCGCCGGGTTCGGCACCCTTGACCCCCACCGGGCCGGAGAGGTAGTGCACGGTGGACAGGTCGACGTCGCGCACGTCGGAGGCATCGTCGTCGTTCTTGATCGCGCCACCGGTCCAGTCGTAGGTCTCGAGAATGAAGTCGTCGCCCGGACTGACCCAGCAGGCCATGGGAATGTCCGGGTGCCAGCGGTTGTGGATCTGTTCGTTTTCGGTGGCGGGCTGGCTCAAATCGACCTTGATCAGCGTGTCGGTCATGACGAAGCTCCTGGGACCGTAAGGGAGGAATCAGCGTTGCGCTGGGTACGGGCCTAGTCTTCGCCGCCTCGGTCGGGGGGGAAATACGTTGGATGACGTACCCCGGGAGAGCAGCGGCAAGCGGCAAGAAAAAGACAAAGCCGGGCCCTGCAGGTCTGCAGTCCCGGCTCTTGCTTGCCGCTTTTCGCTTGCGGCTTGCTTGCGGCTGTTTTTAGACCGACAGGTAGCGGCTGATGGTGGTCTCGTCGGCGTTCTGGCGACTTTCCTCGAGCACGAAGCGGCCCTTCTCGATGACCAGGAAGCGGTCGGCGATCTCCATGGTGAAGGACAGTACCTGTTCGGATACCACGATGGTCAGCCCACGCAGAGTGCGGATTTCCTTCAGGGTGCGGGCAATGTCCTTGATGATCGACGGCTGGATGCCCTCGGTGGGCTCGTCCAGCAGCAGTACCTTGGGATTGGTGGCCAGCGCCCGGGCGATCGCCAGTTGCTGCTGCTGGCCGCCGGAGAGGTTGCCGCCCTTGCGCTTGCGCATCTCGTGCAGCACCGGGAACAGCTGGTACAGGTCTTCCGGTACCTTGCCCCCGGCGGAGGCCGGCAGCCCGGTCTGGATGTTTTCCAGCACGGTCATGCCGGGGAAAATCATCCGTCCCTGGGGCACGTAAGCGACGCCGTTCTCCACCCGCTGGTGGGTGTCCATGCCGGCCACCTCGATACCGTCCACCTTCACGCTGCCGCGGGTCTGGTTGACGATGCCCATCAGGGTCTTGAAGAAGGTGGTCTTGCCCATACCGTTGCGGCCCATGACCGCGACGATTTCCTGCTTGTCCACGTCCAGGTCGAGGTCGTGGAGGATCTGGCTCTGGCCGTAGCCGGAGGCGAGGTTGGAGATGCTGAACATGGCGGCTCCCTTCAGTGGCCCAGGTAGACTTCGATGACCTTGGGATTGCTCTGCACCGCGTCCATGCTGCCCTCGGCGAGCAGCTTGCCCTGGTGCAGCACGGTGACCTTGCTGGCGATGCTCTTGACGAATTCCATGTCGTGCTCGATCACCAGCACCGACCGCCCCTGGCTGATGCGTTTGAGCAGCTCGGCGGTCTGCTGCCGCTCGGATACGCTCATCCCCGCCACCGGCTCGTCCAGCATCAACAGCTCCGGGTCCTGCATCAGCAGCATGCCGATCTCCAGCCACTGCTTCTGCCCATGGGAGAGCAGGTCCGCGGTTTGGTGCAGGAAATCCTTGAGGAAAATCTCCTCGGCAACCTGCTCGACCCGGGCGATCACCTCGGCACTGCGCTTGAAGAACAACGCGCCGAACACCTTGCGCCCGGCCGGGTAGGACATTTCCAGATTCTCGAACACTGTCAGCGCCTCGTAGATCGAGGGGTTCTGGAACTTGCGCCCCACTCCGGCGCGGACAATGTCGTACTCGGCCATCTTCGTCAGGTCTTTGCCGTTGAAGTCGATCTTGCCGGCGGTGGCGCGGGTCTTTCCGCAGATCAGGTCCAGCACGGTGGTCTTCCCGGCGCCGTTGGGGCCGATCACCACCCGTACCTCGTTGCGGTCGAGGTAGAGGTTGAGATCGTCGACCGCCTTGAAGCCGTCGAAGGACACGGTCAGTCCCTCCACCGAGAGCACCGGCTTGGGCATATGGAAGCTGTTCATGGGGTGTTCTCCAGTCTGCCCGCGGGCGAGGGTTCGATGCTGCCGCCGGCTCCACGGGTGTGGGAAGGCTCAGGGGTCGGACGGGGCCGCGCCGGTTTCCCGGAAACGCCCGGCAGGCGCGCCAGCCACTTGCGGCCGTGGCTCTGCCAGAGGCCGGCCAGGCCCATGGGAAAGAACATCACCACCACGATGAACAGCCCGCCCATGAAGTACAGCCACAGCTCGGGGAAACTCTCGGAGAACATCGTCTTGCCGAAGTTGACCAGCAGCGCGCCGTACACCGCGCCAAGCAGCGACATGCGCCCGCCGACCGCGGCGAAGATGACCATCTCGATGGACGGCACGATGCCGACGAAGCTCGGCGACATGAAGCCCACCTGGAGGGTGAACATCGCCCCGCCGATGGAGGAGAACACCGCTGCCAGGCAGAACACGAAGATCTTGAATGCCGACACGTCGTAACCGGAAAAGCGCACCCGCTCCTCCTTGTCGCGCATGGCCATCAGCAACCGGCCGAGCTTGGACGAGAGCACGAAGCGGCCGATCAGGATGCAGGCGATGAGCAGGCCGGCGCAGACGAAGTAGAGGATGTTCTTCGCCTCGTCGCTGCGGATGTCCCAGCCCAACAGCGTGCGCAGGTCAGTGATCCCGTTGACCCCGCCAGTAAGCCCCTGCTGGCCAATGATCAGGATGGTCAGGATCGCCGCGATGGCCTGAGTGACGATGGCGAAATACACGTCCCCCACCCGGCGCTTGAACATCGCCAGGCCGATGACCAGGGCGAAGATCGCCGGCACCGCCACCACCGCCAGCAGGGTGAAGCCGAAGCTCTGGAACGGCACCCAGATCGCCGGCAGCTCGGTGATCTGGTTCCAGTCCATGAAGTCCGGGATGCCGGGGGTGGACTGGATCGCGGTGGACTCCGGGTCCGATGCCTCCAGCTTGAGGAACATGGCCATGCAATAGCCGCCGAGGCCGAAGAAGATGCCCTGGCCGAGGCTGAGGATGCCGCCGTAGCCCCAGCAGAGCACCAGCCCCACGGCGACGAAGGCGTAGGTCAGGTATTTGCCGACCATGTTCAGGCGAAAGGCGTCCAGCGCCAGCGGAAACACCACGAACAGCAGCGCGGCCAGAATCAGCAGGCCGATCAGGCCCTGCCTGCCGCCAAAGACATTGGCGTATGCGGATTTCATCAACAGGTCCTCGTAGCAGGGTCACAAATCATGCGCAAAGCGCGCTCCGAAGCGGACGGCAGCGGTGCCGACCACCAGGCGGCAGCCACCGGACCGGGCTCGTAGCGCGTCGGGCGCACCATGGGCCGCCGGTTCACTTGCGCACCTTGCTGGCGAAAAGCCCCTGGGGACGCATCATCAGGATCAGGATTACCGCCGACAGGGTGAGCACCTTGGCCATCGAGCCCGAGAGGAAGAACTCGGAAATGGACTGGGTCTGAGCGATGGAGAACGCCGAGGCGATGGTGCCGAACAGGCTCTGCGCGCCGCCGAAGACCACCACGAGGAAGGTGTCGACTATGTACAGCGAGCCGGAGGTGGGCCCGGTGGAACCGATGGTGGTGAACGCCGCCCCGGCCACTCCGGCCACCCCGCAACCCAGGGCGAAGGTCATCCGGTCGACCTTCCGCGTATTGATTCCCACGGCCCGGCTCATCACCCGATTCTGGGTCGTGGCGCGCACCTGCAGGCCCCAGCGGGAGCGGAACAGCAGGAAGAAGATGACGGTGGTCAGCACCAGGGTCACCGCCATGACGAACAGCCCATTGAGGGGGATGTCGATCATGTCGGTGGGCATCCATGAGCCCATCAGCCAGTCGGGCAGGTTGGCGCTCACCTCACGCGGACCAAAGATCGAGCGAAACGCTTGCTGCATCACCAGCGACAGGCCCCAGGTGGCCAGGAGGGTATCCAGCGGCCGCTGGTAGAGCTTGCTGATCATCGCCCACTCCACCAGCCAGCCGAGCGCGCCGGCGACCACGAAGGCGAGGACGATGGCGAAGAAGAAGTAATAAGGCTGCAGCGCCGGCACGAATTTCAGAGTCATCGCCGACAGCAGATACGTGGTGTACGCGCCGACCGTCAGGAACTCGCCGTGGGCCATGTTGATCACGCCCATCTGCCCGAAGATGATCGCCAGCCCGAGCGCCATCAAGAGCAGCACGCAGAACACCGACAGGCCATTGAACCCCTGCATGACGGCGATGGCGCCGAAATCGGATAGCCATTCCATGATGGTCTCCTCGAAGAAAAAGCGGCGGGAGGTGGTGGAAGGCCGAAAGCCGGACGACACCCGTTCGTCCAGCCTCCAGCGCTGTTATTGGCTGTTCGCCTTACTGATAGCCTTCCGGGAAGGGGTTGGGTTCGATCAGGTCGGACTCGTAGACCACGGTGAACTGGCCGTTGGGCTGCACCTGGCCGATACGGGTCTTGCTCCACAGGTGATGGTTGTCATGCACCTTCACGTAGCCTTCCGGGGCAGTTTTCAGTTCGATGCCCTTGGAGGCGGCGGTGACCTTTTCCACATCGAAGCTGCCCGCCTTTTCCACCGCGGCCTTCCACAGCCAGGGGCCGAGATAGGCAGCCTGGGTGACGTCGCCGATCACCGCGTCCTGGCCCCAGCGCTGCTTGAACGCCTGGACGAACGCCTGGTTGTTTTCGTTTTCCAGGCTCTGGAAGTACTTCATCGAGGCGTAGAAGCCGGCCATGTTCTCGCCGCCGATGCCGAGCAGTTCATCCTCGGTGACCGACAGGGTCAGCAGGTTCTGGCGGTCGGCGGTGATGCCGGCGGCCTTGAGCTGCTTGTAGAAGGCCACGTTGGAGCCGCCCACCACCGCGGCGAACACCACGTCGGGCTTGCGCAGCTTGATCTTGTTGGTCAGCGAGCCGAACTGGGTGTTGCCCAGCGGGTAGTACTCCTCGCCCACCACTTTGCCGCCCAGCACGTCCTCGATGTGCTTGCGCGCGATCTTCATCGAGGTGCGCGGCCAGATGTAGTCCGAGCCGATCAGGTAGAAGGTCTTGGCGTCCTTTTCCCTGGCGACCCAGTCCAGCCCTGCGAGGATTTGCTGGGTGGCTTCCTGACCGGTATAGATCACGTTCTTCGACTGTTCGAGCCCTTCATAGAAGGTCGGGTAGTAGAGCAGTCCGTTCTGCCGTTCGAAGATCGGCAGCACCGCCTTGCGCGAGGCCGAAGTCCAGCAGCCGAACACCGCCGCGGCCTTGTCCCGCTCCAGCAACTTGCGCGCCTTCTCGGCGAACGTGGGCCAGTCCGACGCGCCGTCTTCCTGAACTATCCGGATCTGCCGGCCCAGCACACCGCCCTCGGCATTGATCTGCTCGATGGCCAGCCGCTCGGCCTGGATCGCCCCGGTTTCGGAGATGGCCATTGTCCCGGTGGCCGAATGCAGCTGGCCGACCACTACCTCGGTATCCGTCACGGCGAGGCCGGTGGTGTTCACTTCTGCGCTGACGACCGAGCTGAAGGCGCTCGAAGCCAGCATCGAGAGCATGGCGGCTCCCAGCACCAGACGGCGTGGGAAAAGGCGGGTCAGGCCTGACTGTTGATGATCCATCGTGAGGGCTCCTGTCTCGGTGGGCCGCACCGGCGTTGCGAATGCGGGCCGGTATCGGGTCGAGGGCAAGAATGGGGCGGCGAACGGCAGACAGGTATACGCAACTTGACGTAACGGGGTACGTCATCTGACGTACCCGAACCTGCGCCGTACTGGTGCAGAATTGCGCGCTTGAACAAGGCAGGCGCCTGGCTGGCCCGGTCCGGGACCCTGGCGCACAGCGAGACGCCCGCAGCCCCCCGAGATGCATGTTCACCGGCACGTAAATTGCTATCACGGATCAGCTCCGGTCCGCCGTATCGCCGATCGACCACGAGGAATCGCTACGTGCCCGCCACCGGCCCCCAACGCATCGTCAAGATCCGCCGCGACTACAACCGTTGGGTGGCCGACGAGACGCTGGAAGACTACGCCCTACGCTACACGCCGAAGTCCTTTCGCAAATGGTCCGAGTTCCGCATCGCCAACACCGCCCTCGGTGCCGTGTCGTTCCTCGCGTTGGAAGCCATCGGCGGCACCCTGGCGCTGAACTACGGCTTCACCAATACGCTCTGGGCGATCCTGGCGGTGAGCCTAGTGATCTTTCTCACCAGCCTGCCGATCAGCTACTACGCGGCCCGCTACGGCATGGACATGGACCTTCTGACCCGCGGTGCCGGTTTCGGCTACATCGGTTCCACCATCACCTCACTGATCTACGCCAGCTTCACCTTTCTGTTCTTTGCCCTTGAAGCGGCGATCATGGCCCTGGCACTGGAGCTCTATTTCGGCATTCCGCTGGCGCTGGCCTATGTCGTCTGCGCCGTTGTGATCATCCCCCTGGTGACCTACGGCATCACCCTGATCAACCGCCTGCAGGCCTGGACCCAACCGGTCTGGCTGGTGCTGTTGCTGCTCCCCTACGTGTTCGTCATCGCCAAGAATCCCGACGTACTGGCCGACCTGCCCAGCTTCGCCGGTCGTGAAGGCGATGGCGGAGCCTTCAATCTGCTGTCGTTCGGCATGGCCTGCACCGTGGCGCTGGCGCTGGTGACGCAGATCGGTGAGCAGGTGGACTACCTGCGCTTTCTACCGGAGAAGACCCGGCGCAACCGGGTGCGCTGGTGGGCGGCGATGCTCTCGGCCGGGCCCGGCTGGATCATCCCCGGGGCGCTGAAGATGCTGGCCGGGGCATTCCTGGCATTTCTCGCCCTGCAGCACGAGATTCCGGTGGAGCGCGCCGCCGAGCCGACCCAGATGTACCTGGTGGCCTACAGTTATGTGTTCTCCACCCCTGAGCTCGCCCTGGCCGCCATGGTGCTGTTCGTGATCATTTCCCAGATCAAGATCAACGTCACCAATGCCTATGCCGGCTCACTGGCCTGGTCGAACTTCTTTGCCCGCATTACCCACAGCCACCCGGGCCGCGTGGTGTGGCTGGTGTTCAACGTGGCCATCGCCCTGATGCTCATGGAGCTGGGCGTGTTCGAGGCCATCGAGCAGGTGCTCGGGCTCTACGCCAATATCGCGGTGGCCTGGATCGGCGCCTTGGTGGCAGACCTGGTGATCAACAAGCCGCTGGGCCTGTCGCCCCGGCACATCGAATTCAAGCGCGCCCACCTCTACGACATCAATCCGGTGGGGGTTGGCGCCATGCTGATCGCCTCGCTGGTCTCGATCCTTGCCTACGCCGGCATGATGGGCGAGCTGGCCCAGGCAATGTCCTCGGCGGTGGCGCTGGCGACCGCGATGGTCGTTGCGCCGCTGATCGCCTGGTGGACCGGCGGGCGCTTCTATACCGCCCGGGCCGACGAGCCCGAGCAGCCCTATCCGCTGCACTCAGCCGAACGGGTCCGCTGCGTGCTCTGCGCCAACGCTTTCGAGCGGCCCGACACGGCCTATTGCCCGGCCTACGGCGCGCCGATCTGCTCGCTGTGCTGCTCGCTGGATGCCCGCTGCAACGACCTATGCAAGTCACGCTCGCGGATCCACGAGCAGATCGAGGACTTCATCCGCTGGCTGTTTCCCAGCGCCCAGGTGCCGCGGCTGCATACTCGCCTGGTTCACTATGTCGGGGTGCTGGGACTGATGATGACCCTGCTGTTCTGCGCCCTGGCGCTGATCTACAGCCAGGTCTCCCCCGGCTTCGAGCAAGGCCCGCCGGAGGCCGCCGAGGTGCTGTACCTGGCCTTCGTCAAGGCCTTCCTGACCCTGTCGCTGTTCACCGGCGTGCTGGCCTGGTGGGTGGTGCTGACCCGCGAGAGCCGCCATGTGGCGCTGGAGGAGTCCAACCGCCAGACCCGCCTGCTGATCAAGGAGATCGACGCCCACCGCCAGACCGACGAACAGCTTCAGCGGGCCAAGGAAGCCTCGGAAGCGGCCAACGCGGCCAAGAGTCGCTATGTCACCGGTCTGTCCCACGAGTTGCGCACGCCACTGAACAGTATCCTCGGCTACACCCAGATCCTCGAGCGCGACGGCAGTCTGGCCGAACGCCATCGGGACGCCCTGGCCACCATTCACCGCAGCGGCAACCACCTGCTGTCGCTGATCGACGGCCTGCTGGACGTAGCCAAGATCGAAGCAGGCAAGCTGCATCTGGACCCGTCCGAAATTTCCCTCCCCGAATTCCTCACCCAGCTGGAGCAGATGTTTCGCCCCCAGGCCGAGGAAAAGGGCCTCGGCTTTCACTTCCAGACCAAGGGCCGCATCCCGCTGGTGGTGCGCGGCGACGAGAAGCGGGTGCGGCAGATCCTGATCAACCTGCTCGGCAACGCGGTGCGTTACACCGAGCAGGGCGGCGTTACGCTCCAGGTAAGCTATCTGCGCGAGACCGCTACTTTCGACGTGCTGGACTCCGGCCCAGGCATGCTCCCGGAGCAACTCGAACGGCTGTTCCAACCCTTCGAGCGTGGAGACCCACTACGCAAGGACCACGGCCTGGGCCTCGGGCTGACCATTGCGCGCATGCTGGTGTCGCTGATGGGAGGTGAGCTCTCGGTGCGCAGCGAGCCCGGGCAGGGATCGGTGTTCCAGGTCCGGCTGTTCCTCTCCGAGGTGCGCGTGCCACGGGCGGTGGTACATGACGCGCACGACATCATCGGCTATGCCGGACCTCGCCGCCGGCTACTGGTGGTGGACGACCACCTTGAGCATCGCCAGGTGCTGGCCGGACTGCTGGGGCCGCTCGGCTTCGACGTCGCCACCGCAGCCAGCGGCCAGGAAGCGCTGAGCCAGGTGTCGCTGCTGAACCCGGATCTGATCCTGATGGATCTGTCGATGCCGCAGCTGGATGGCTGGGAAACCAGCCGGCTGATTCGCGAGCGGGTCGGCTCGCGAGCACCGATCATCGTAGTGTCGGCCAACGCTTTCGCTGACGACCGCGAACGCAGCGTGGCGGCCCAATGCAACGACTACCTGGCCAAACCGGTCAGCGCCCCGGCGCTGCTCGAGAAGATCAGGCAGCACCTCGCGCTCGACTGGCTGAAGCGCAGCGCAGCTCCGGCGCCGGCCCCGGCACGGCTCGAACTGCCCAGCGCCGCCGTCCTGCTCGAACTGCGCGACCAGGCCTCCCTCGGCTACCTGCGCGGGGTACTGGACACGCTGGACGCGCTGGAACAACGCGAGCCGCACTGCCTGGCCTTTTTCGCGCTCCTGCGGGACCTGGCCAGACGTTTCCAGCTCAACGAGCTCAACCGGCGCCTGGCCCAGGCGCTGGAGCAGACACACGCGCAAAATCCAGGCACGCCGGAGGTGAAACCCTGATGACACAGGCCCACGACCGACAGGACATCGTGATGATCGTCGATGACGTCCCAGACAACCTGGCGCTGCTCTCCAGCGCGCTCGAAGAGGCCGGCTACATGGTGCTGGTGGCCCTGGATGGCGTCAGCGCCCTGGACAGCATGCAACGCCTGCGTCCGGACATCGTACTGATGGACGCCATGATGCCCAACCTGAACGGTTTCGATACCTGTCGCCGGCTGAAAACCCATGCCGACCTGCAGGACATCCCGGTGCTGTTCATGACCGCGCTGACCGAGAGCGAACACGTGCTGGAGGGCTTCGCGGCGGGCGGCATCGACTATGTCACCAAGCCCATCCACACCGATCAGGTACTGGCCCGTATCGGCGCTCACCTGCGCACCGCTCGTGCGCTGCAGAATGCCCGCCAAGGCCCCCGGGAGCCGCCCGCGCCGGACGACCGACAGATCCAGGCAGCCCTGACCGAACGCTACCAGCTCACCAGCCGCGAGGTGGAAGTGCTGCGCTGGGTGGCCTATGGCAAGACCAACCGGGACATCGGCGACATCCTCGGCCTCAGCCCGCGCACGGTGAACAAGCATCTGGAACACGTCTACGTGAAGCTCGGGGTCGAAACCCGTACCGCGGCGGCGGCGGTGGCCATGTCGGTGGGCGCCGGACGCAGCGAGCCGCTGGCGCGGCTCAATCGATGAACAGCCAAAGGGCGACCAGTACGTACCAGAGCGCCGCGGCCCGCCGCAGCAGCGACAACAGCCCCTCCAGCCGTGCCAGGCCCGCGTCGCCACGGTTGGCCTCCAGGTTCTCGCCGGAACGCCGGGCGATATCCCCCAGCAGCGCCTCGGCCGGCACGGCCCAACTCAGCAACGCCGGGCGCAGGGCCTGCAGCACGTTGACGTAGTTGCCCACCAGCGCCAGGCTGGCGGCCAGCGCCCGTACCGGCAGCCAGTCCAGGACGTGGCGCAGCTGCCCCGCCCGCTCGCGCAGATCCGGCGTCTGGCCGTGCTGTTCGGCCAGCGCCAGCAGGCGATAGGCCAGGGCCACCAGCGGCCCCAGCAGCAGGTACCAGAACACCACCGCGAAGAAGCCTTGGTAGCCCAGCCACAGCAGCCTTGCCTGGACCCGCTCGAACAGGTCCCCCTCGCCCTCGGCGACGATCCCCAGGCTGCCGGCGGCGACCAGCCCGGCCGCCTCGCCATCGCCGCGTTGCCAGGCCTGGCGAAACCCGTCCAGTTCGGCCCAGACAGAGCCCCGGCCGAGGCTGTAGAGCAGGATCCACAGGTGCAAAAGCACTGCCATCCAGCCGTGCAGCACCGGCTCCAGCACTTTCAGCGCCAGCCAGACGATGAACAGCGGCAGCAGCACCAGCCAGGCCAGGGCCAACCACGGCCGCCCCGGCTGCTCGTGGCGCCTGCGCAGATCCAGCCACCAGCCGTCGCGCTGGATGCCCCGGCGCAAGCCCGGGAACAGCTTTTCCGCCAGCAGCACCAGCAGCAGAACCAGAAACTTCATTTCCCCTCCCCCGGGCCGTTGTCCAGAGCCGCCCGCAGCCGTGTCCAGTCAAATGCCGGGCCGGGATCGGACTTGCGGCCCGGCGCGATGTCGCTGTGACCGCAGATCCGGCCTGCGCCGATCCTCGGATAATGATGGCGCAGCAACCGGGCCAAGGCGATCAGAGACCTGTACTGCGCCTCGCTGTAGGGCAGGTGGTCGGTGCCCTCCAGCTCGATGCCGAGGGAATAATCATTGCAGTTCGGTCGCTCGTCAAAGCAGGAAACCCCGGCATGCCAGGCCCGGTCCCGGCAGGAGACGAACTGGGTGATCGCCCCGTCCCGCTCGACGAGAAAATGCGCGGAAACCTGCAGCCCGGCGATGTCCCGGAAGAACGGGTGCCCGGCCGGCTCCAGGCGGTTCTGGAACAGCGCATGCACGTTCCCCCCGCCGAAGCATCCGGGCGGCAGGCTGATGTTGTGGATCACCAGCAACGAAACCTCGCCGTCAGGGCGCTGGTTGAAGTTCGGCGACGGGCAATGGGCGATGCCGGCGACCCAGCCGGTTTCGGGGTTCAGGTACATGGGTAAAAGAGTGCTGAAGGTTGAGGTTGAACGAAAAAGCGCGGCGATGCCAATGGTGGCTTGTCCGGGTTGCTAACGCGGGCAGAGCCCGGGCTCCTCAGTAGCCGAAGCTGGCTAGCGGGCATCGCGGCGGGAGGCGAGGCGGTCGGCCAGGCGGGTGGGCTCAGGCAGGCGGTAGCGGGTGAGAAAACGCCTCACCAGCACCGGCGCGGTCGCCAGGCTGACACGGTGGCCCGGAGAGACGATCAGCGGGCGGCAACGCAGTTTGCTACGTAGCACGGTGCCGATCAGTTCCCTGGTCTTCTTGTCGTGCAGGTCGCTCTGGTCGCCGGCCTCGGGGCCGGGCTCGTCGTAGACCCCGGTGAGCACCTTCTTCGCCACGCCCACCGTCGGCAGCCCGCAGGCCACTCCCAGATGGGCCGCGACGCCGAGCCGCCGCGGATGGGCAATGCCCTGGCCGTCGACCAGGATCAGGTCGGGGACGTCCGGTAGCGCATCCAGTGCCTCGAGCAGCGCGGGCAGTTCCCGGAACGACAACAGTCCGGGAATATAGGGCATGGAGGTCGGAATCCGCACCACTTGCTGCGCCAGAAGTTGCAGCGTATCGGCATCCAGAAGCACCGCGGCGGCGCGGGTGATCGCCCCGCCCTCCTCGAACCCCACGTCCACCCCGGCGACCAGGCGCAGGGGCGGAAAATCGTCGACCAGGCAAACCTGACGGGCCAGCTCGGTCTGCAGGGCGCGGGCGGCAGCGACGCTGCCGTCCCAGCCGGGAAAGGTGTCGGTCATGACGGGGCTCGTTGAGGACTGGAGGCTGGAGGCTGAACGAAAAAACGTCGGCATTGGGCCAGCAACCGAGGTTCTCCGCTCCCCTTGAACCCGGCTCGGAACGCCGGGTTACGCTGCACTAACCCGCCCTGCGCAGAGACGTCCGCTCCGTAGGGCGGGCACCCATCAGGGCTTGTGCGGCCGCGACAGGTATTCGTGGGACTGCATTTCCAGCAGGCGGCTGAGGGTGCGCTGGAATTCGAATTCCAGGCGGCCACCGGTGTAGAGGTCCTTCAGCTCCACTTCGGCGGAGATGATCAGCTTCACGTTGCGGTCGTAGAACTCATCGACAAGATTGATGAAACGCCGCGCCATGTCGTCCTTGGCCACGTTCATCTGCTCGACGTTCGCCAGCAGGATGGCGGCGAAGATCTTGCCCAGCTCGATATAGTCGTTCTGGCTGCGTGGGCCGTCGCAGAGTTCGCGGAACTCGAACCAGGCGACATCGTTGCCGGTCTTCACTGCGCGAATCTCGCGGTTCTCGATCATCAAGGGATCGTTCTCCACGACGTGGCATTTTTCGGGCAGCAGGCTCTTGAAGCTGCGCTCCAGGCTTTGTTTGGCTTCGGCGTCCAGCGGGAAGTGGAAGAGTTCCGCCTGTTCCAGCGCCCGCAGACGATAGTCGATGCCACTGTCGACATTGACGATCTCGGTGTGCTTCTTCAGCAGGGCGATGGCCGGCAGGAAGCGGGCGCGCTGCAGGCCGTCCTTGTACAGGCCGTCCGGCACGATGTTGGAGGTGGCCACGAGGCTGACGCCGTTGTTGAACAGTTCTTCCAACAGGGTCGCCAGGATCATCGCGTCAGTGATATCGGAGACGAAGAACTCGTCGAAGCAGATCACCCGGGCCTCGTCGGCAAAACGCCTGCCGATGATGGTCAGCGGGTTCTTTTCACCCTTGAGGGTTCTCATCTCCTCGTGCACCCGCTTCATGAAGCGGTGGAAGTGGGTGCGCATCTTCTGCTCGAACGGCAGCGCGTCGAAGAAGGTGTCGACCAGATAGGTCTTGCCACGACCCACGCCACCCCAGAAGTAGATGCCCTTGATCGGCTCCACCTTCTTCTTGCCGAACAGCTTGCCGATCAGCCCGCTCTTGTTGCGGTCATCGGAAGCCACCAGGTCATCGTACAGCCGCTGCAAATGGCGGACGGCGTTTTCCTGCGCAGGGTCATGAAAGAAGTCGGGCCGTTTCAGGTCGGCCTGGTAGCGCTCGAGAGGAGTCATGGCGTGTTCGGTGTGGCGAAACGGGGCCAACACTGTAGCGGCGGCCTCGGCCGTTGGCAATTTGCTCAGATCGTTCACCTTGTCATCCTCCTTGGGCCAGCGGCGTCCAGTCAGTCTCCGAGACTTGCGAGGGCCTCGCGCAGACGCAGCATTGCTGCATCGAGGGCCTGCTCGTCACCGAAGTGGGGGCTGTCGGCGATGCACTCGCCGTTCAGCCACAGGGTAAATTGATCCCCTTCATCGGCCCGGAGTTCCAGACCATCCGGGCCATGGGCGATAAGCGCCTGGGTCGCCGCCCCGGATGCCTTCGGATCCCTGAATGGACGCGACAGCAGGAGCTCCTCGCCATCAGCCGCAAGAAAACGGAAACGGAAGCTGCCGTCAGGCTCGCGAAAGCTGGCGAAGCGGGCCGTCTTGGCGCCTTTCTTCTTGCCTGGCGCGGCGCTGATGACGGAGCTGCGAAAATTGCGCAGCCCCACCGCTTCGCGCAGCTCGCCGAGGAAGGGGGTGGCGATCCGACGGGCCTTGGCTGCGCCCGCCTGGAGAATATCCTCGAGCTCAGCGGGCCTGGCGAGCAGCTCGGCGTAGCGCTCGCGGCCCTCGCCCAGCTGCGCGTCGAGCAAACCGAACAGCTGCTGCTTGGCTTCGCCCCAGGCCAGCCCCTGCTGCAACTCGTCACGAAACCGCGTGCTCTGCTCCTGAGTGGCGAAGGCCTGATAAAGGGTGAATAGCTGGGCGCTGTCCGGATCCTTCGGCTCGCCGGGCAGCCGCGAGTCGGTAACGATGCGGGCGATCGCGTCCTTCAGTTGCTTGGCCGAGCCGAACAGCGGGATGGTGTTGTCGTAGCTCTTGGACATCTTGCGACCATCGAGCCCTGGCAGGGTGGCCACGCTCTCCTCCACCACCGCCTCGGGCAGGGTGAACAGCTCCCGCCCCTTGCCGAACAGATGGTTGAAGCGCTGACCGATGTCCCGGGCCATCTCTACATGCTGGATCTGGTCGCGTCCCACCGGCACCTTGTGTGCATTGAACATGAGGATGTCCGCTGCCATCAGCACAGGGTAGCTGAACAGCCCCATGGTGACCCCGGCATCGGGGTCTTCGCCGGCTTCGACGTTCTTGTCCACAGACGCCTTGTAGGCATGGGCGCGGTTGAGCAGGCCCTTGCCGGCCACACAGGTGAGCAACCAGGTCAGTTCCGGTATCTCCGGGATGTCCGACTGGCGGTAGAAGGTCACCCGCTCGGCATCGAGCCCGCAGGCCAGCCAGGTGGCGGCGATCTCGAGTCGCGACCGCTGGATGCGTTCGGCGTCGTCGCACTTGATCAGCGCGTGATAGTCGGCGAGAAAGTAGAAGGAGTCGGCATCGGGTGCACGACTGGCAAGAACAGCCGGGCGGATGGCCCCGGCGTAGTTACCCAGGTGCGGGGTGCCGGTGGTGGTGATACCGGTGAGGATGCGGGTGCCCATGGCGATATCCTTGTGTGCGCCGGTCAGAGGCGAGGAGCGACCAGCGCTTTCAATTCGACCAGCTTGCCGTGGAAAAAGTGGCCGCATTCTGCCACTTTCAGCAGCTCGTGGGGACGCTCGAGTGCCGCCGAGAAGGCGTAGACCGATTGGGGGTCGATTACCTCGTCGTGGTCGGGCTGGATGATGGTCATGCTGCAATGCTGCGCCAGCGGCATGTCACCCAGCCGCGAAACCGCAGGTGCCACCGCCAGTAGCCGCTCGACAGTCAGGCCGCGGGCTTCCAGCCGCGCCGCCAGGGCAGTGGCGACGAATCCCCCGTAGGAAAAGCCGAGCAGGCTCAGCGGCTGCCCCGGTTGCTGCTCGAGCAGCCAGAGGGCCGCGGCTTCGGCGTCGTCCACCTCGCCCATGGCCATGTCGTGCACGCCTGCGCTCTCACCCACGCCCCGGTAATTGAACCGCAGGGTGTTGTAGCCGGCATCGCGCGCGGTGCGCTGCAGTGTCGACACTACCTTGTTCAGCATGGTCCCGCCCTTGACCGGGTTCGGGTGGCATACCAGCGCCAGCCGTGTGGCTTCGGGGTCCTGATAGTGCAACGCCTCGATCTGGCCGCACGGGCCGGCGAGGATGACGGGCTCTTCTCTCTTCAGCAACTTCAGACTCCATGGGTCAGGGGCGGCTCGACAGGCAGGCCAACGCCGTTTGCTTTCAACGGCTTGCCGACCAAAATCAGGCACACCCGGCAAAATGCCGCGGTATACAGGACAGAGCCGAGACGTTAACGTAACACCGCGTTGAAATACCACCGCGCCTGCAAGTGAAACCGCTTGCGCGGGATGCGGGAGGTTGCAAGCATTGTCCAGGCAAGGTGCTCCGCCCGGCCTTCAACGATCAGCATGCATTTTATGAGGAAGGACTCGTGGAACAGAATCTCACGACCTGGCTGCTCCCTATCATCGGCGTCGCCATCGGCATCGGCATCGGCTTTCTGCTGGGGCGCAACAATACGCCCGGCCGCAATCAGCACCAGATCAATGAACTTCAGGAACGCTTCGACACCTACCAGAGCGAAGTGGTGACGCATTTCAACACCACAGCCAGCCTGTTGCACAAGCTGGCCAGCACCCAGCAGGACATCCAGGAGCACCTGTCCGAAGGCGCACACAGCCTGGCGCTGGACGAGCAGACCCGCGAGCGACTGCTGAGCGCCCTGCAGGAGGGCAACCATGCCAGCCGTGACAAGGATCGCGAGCGCATCTCCGCGCCGCTGTTCACCGAGGCGCCCAAGGACTACGCCCCCAAGGATGCCGACGCGCCAGGAACCCTGCACGAAGAGTTCGGCCTGAAGAGCCGGCACTGACCGCTTCTGGCGGGAGCCCCGGCTCCCGCCTCCCCTCCCATCCGCTACTGCTGCAAGCGCATCGACAGGTCCACGGCACGCACATGCTTGGTCAGTGCGCCAATGGAGATGTAGTCGACCCCGGTCTCGGCGATCGTTCTCAGGGTCGCTTCGCTCACACCACCCGAAGCTTCCAAGCGCGCACGTCCGGCCGTCAGCGTCACAGCCTTGCGCATGTCGTCCAGGCTAAGCTCGTCGAGCATGACGATGTCCACACCAGCTTCGAGCGCCTGGGCCAGCTCCTCCAGGCTTTCCACCTCGACCTCTACCGGCTTGCCCGGGGCGATCCTGTGCGCTGCCGCCACCGCTTCGGCAATCCCGCCACTGGCGGCGATATGGTTTTCCTTGATCAGGAAGGCGTCGTAGAGGCCGATTCGGTGGTTATGGCAACCGCCACAGGTGACCGCGTACTTTTGCGCCAGGCGCAATCCGGGCAGCGTCTTGCGGGTGTCGAGCAGCTTGACGCCGGTATCGGCCACCAGATCGGCATAATAGCGGCAAACCGTCGCCACCCCCGACAGCGTCTGGAGAAAATTCAGCGCCGCCCGCTCGCCACTAAGCAGTGCGCGAGCCGGTCCTTCCAGTCGAAACAGCGCCTGCCCGGCTTCGACGCGCTGGCCATCGGCGGCCTGCCAGTGCACGGCCACGCGAGGATCGAGCTGGCGAAACACCGCATCCACCCAGGACGTCCCGCAGAGGATGGCGGCTTCGCGGGTGATCACCGTGGCGCTGGCCAGGCGCTCGGCAGGAATCAGCTGGGCGGTGATATCGCCCGAGCCAATGTCCTCGACGAGGGCCCTGCGTACGGTGATTTCGATATCGGCCGAGATGTCGGCCAGAGTCAGATTCGGCATGAACGGCTCCCGTTGAACTGCGGAGATTATAGAAGCTGGCCGGACGCGAGCGTACGCCCCGTAGGTGCAATGAATACCGATGACGAAATCGAGCGCGCGCTGATGCAGGCAATCGCTTGCCGATCGCGGCACATGGACGGGCCATCAGGACAAGCGAGATAGGAAGGTTCGATTCCCGCGAAGCGGGACACCCGGGCGGGGCCGAACAGGAGAAGAGCGAAGGGAAGATGGTGGGTCGTGTAGGATTCGAACCTACGACCAATTGGTTAAAAGCCAACTGCTCTACCAACTGAGCTAACGACCCTGAAAATGGTCGGGGTAGGGGGATTCGAACTCCCGACATCCTGCTCCCAAAGCAGGCGCGCTACCGGACTGCGCTATACCCCGATCAGAAGCTGGCTCCGCGACCTGGACTCGAACCAGGGACCCAATGATTAACAGTCATTTGCTCTACCGACTGAGCTATCGCGGAACGTTGTTGCTTCCATCTCTGCGGCGGCCTGCAATGCATTCTCGCCTCAGAGGCGCGCCATTTTACGGTTCCCGCCGCTGCTGTCAACCCTTCTATGTGCTTTATCTTACTGAGTTTTTTCCGAGCCGCTGCGCGCCACCCCAGCGGCAGGAGCCTGGGGCAGCAGCACAGGACGAGCTGTCACTCAGGCAAAGATGATTTCCTCCCCCTCCACCTCTGCGTTGATGGTGGCCCCGGGAGCGAAGCGCCCGGCGAGGATCTGCTGAGCCAGCGGGTTCTCGATCCAGCGCTGAATCGCTCGTTTCAACGGCCGTGCGCCATAGACCGGGTCGTAGCCGACGGCGATGAGCTTTTCCAGCGCCGCATCGGAAAGCTCGATGGCCAGCTCGCGCTCGGCCAGCCGCTGGCGCAGACGGCCAAGCTGGATCTGGGCGATGCCGGCGATCTGGTCCTTGCCGAGCGGATCGAACACCACCACCTCGTCGATGCGGTTGACGAACTCGGGGCGGAAATGCTGACCGACCGCATCCATCACCGCGGCACGCTGCCCCTCCGGATCACCCACCAGTTCCTGGATTTGCGAAGAACCCAGGTTCGAGGTCATCACGATGACAGTATTGCGAAAATCCACGGTGCGGCCGTGACTGTCGGTCAGACGACCGTCTTCGAGCACTTGCAGCAAGACGTTGAAGACGTCCGGATGCGCCTTTTCCACCTCGTCGAGCAGCAACACAGAGTATGGCTTGCGACGCACCGCCTCGGTCAGGTAGCCGCCTTCCTCGTAGCCGACGTAGCCCGGCGGCGCCCCGATCAGGCGCGCCACCGAGTGTTTTTCCATGAATTCGGACATGTCGATGCGCACCATGGCCTCCTCGGTATCGAAGAGAAACTCGGCGAGCGCCTTGCACAGCTCCGTCTTGCCCACTCCGGTGGGGCCGAGGAAGAGAAAGGATCCGCTCGGCCGGTTGGGGTCGGCCAGTCCCGCCCGGGAGCGGCGCACGGCATTGGCCACGGCGGTGACCGCCTCATGCTGGCCGATGACCCGATGGTGCAGTTCGTCTTCCATGCGCAGCAGTTTGTCGCGCTCGCCCTCGAGCATCTTGGCCACGGGAATGCCCGTCCACTTGGATACCACCTCGGCGATCTCTTCATCGGTCACGCGGTTGCGCAACAGCTGGTTTTCCGCCTGACTGTGCTGATCGACCATCTGCATGCTGCGCTCCAGATCCGGTATCACCTGGTACTGGATGCGCGCCATGGTTTCCAGATCACTCTTGCGCCGCGCCGCCTCGAGGTCGGCCTTGGCCTGCTCGAGTTTCTGCTGAAGCTGTGCCGAACCTTGCACCTCGGCTTTTTCGGCCTTCCAGATCTCCTCGAGATCGGAGTACTCCTGCTCGAGCTTGGCGATGTCTTCGTTGAGCTTTTCCAGCCGCTTGAGCGCAGCCTCATCATCTTCCTTCTTCAACGCCTGGCGTTCGATTTTCAACTGGATCAGCCGGCGCTCCAGGCGGTCGAGGGCTTCGGGCTTGGAGTCGATTTCCATGCGGATGCGGCTGGCCGCCTCGTCGATCAGGTCGATGGCCTTGTCGGGCAACTGGCGGTCGGTGATATAACGGTGGCTGAGCTTGGCGGCGGCAATGATGGCACCGTCGGAAATGGTCACCCCGTGGTGCACCTCGTAACGCTCTTTCAGCCCACGCAGGATGGCAATGGTGTCCTCCTCGCTCGGCTCGTCCACCTGGACCTTCTGGAAGCGCCGCTCGAGGGCGGCGTCCTTCTCGATGTACTGGCGGTACTCGTCGAGCGTGGTGGCACCCACGCAGTGCAGCTCGCCGCGGGCCAGCGCCGGCTTGAGCATGTTGCCGGCGTCCATGGCGCCTTCGGCTTTGCCGGCGCCGACCATGGTGTGCAATTCGTCGATGAACAGGATCACCCGGCCTTCCTGCTTTGACAGCTCGTTGAGCACGGCCTTCAGGCGCTCCTCGAACTCGCCGCGGAACTTGGCGCCCGCGATCAGGGCGCCCATGTCCAGCGCCAGTAGGCGCTTATCCTTCAGACCGTCAGGCACCTCACCGTTGATGATGCGCTGGGCCAGGCCCTCGACGATGGCCGTCTTGCCCACGCCGGGTTCGCCGATCAGCACCGGGTTGTTCTTGGTGCGGCGCTGCAGCACCTGGATGGTGCGGCGGATTTCGTCGTCGCGGCCGATCACCGGATCCAGCTTGCCCTCCTCGGCCCGCTTGGTCATGTCGACGGTGAACTTGTCCAGCGCCTGACGCGACTCCTCCGCATTGGCATCCCTGACCGATTCGCCACCGCGCAGGTTGGTCACCGCGTTTTCCAGCGCCTTGCGCGAAACGCCCTGGGACATCAACAGCTTGCCCAGGCGAGTGGTCTCATCCATGGCGGCGAGCAGCACCAGTTCGCTGGAGATGAACTGGTCACCCTTCTGCTGGGCCAGGCGGTCAGCCTGGTTGAGCAACCGGGCCAGATCCTGTGACAGGTTCATGTCGCCGGTGGGATTCTGCAGCTTGGGCAGCTTGTCCATTTCCCGGCTGAGTGCCTGACGCAGACCATTGATATCGAAGCCGACCTGCATCAGCAGGGGCTTGATCGAGCCGCCCTGCTGCTCGAGCAGCGCCTGCATCAGGTGCAGGGGTTCGATGGCCGCGTGGTCGAAACCTACCGCGATGGATTGAGCATCCGAAAGCGCAAGCTGCAGCTTGCTGGTCAAACGGTCGATACGCATGGGTCACCCTTTCTGTAAAGGAGGCAGGCTCGGCGAATGGAGCTGCGGATGCCCGATACATAGGGGCGATTGTCGGGGATTCAAGGCACGCGGCGTTGACCCAGCGCAACTGCGGCCGCCTAGAAGGCTCAGCGGGGCGCCGGCTCCAGCCAGACCAGGGAGGCGAAGCGCCCGGTGACGGCGTCGCGCCGGTAGGAATAGAACCGCGAGTCACGGAAGGTGCAAAACCCACCGCCATACACCGCCGTGACACCGCAGGCGTTCAGACGCACACGGGCCAGCTCGTACAGGTCGGCCAGGTACCGACCAGGGGAGGCGCTGGCAACGAATGCGGACGCAGCGGCCGGGTGCGTGGCAACGAAAGCCTCCCGCACTTCCGGGCCGACTTCGAAGGCGGCGGGCCCGATCGCAGGCCCGAGCCAGACCAGCAACTGCTCGGGCGGCAACGCCAGGGCCTCCAGCGTGGCCTCCAGCACCCCGCCGGCCAATCCGCGCCACCCCGCATGAGCAGCAGCCACGCGGGTCCCCCGACGGTCACAGAACAGCGCAGGCAAGCAGTCGGCGGTCAATACCGTGCAGGCCATTCCCGGCACGTCACTCCAGCTGGCATCAGCCGTTGGGCACTGCGCCGGGTCGGCCTTGATCACTACGCTCGAGTGAATCTGCTCCAACCACGCCGGGGTGGCGCCGATGCTGTGCTGCAGCAAATCACGGTTATCGGCGACCGCGCTGGGCGAGTCGTGCACATGGGTGCCTAGATTGAAGCCATCGAACGGCGGCAGGCTCGTGCCACCCTGACGGGTAGTGACACAGGCACGGACGCCTGCCGGCACCGGCCAGTCCGGCTGAATCCACTCGGCCGGCCATCGATTCACCCGACGAAGGCTTCGCGGTCCTGCTGCAGCAAGGTCAGCAGCCAGACGAAATCATCAGGCAGGGGCGACGACCATTTCATCCGTGCCCCGGTGGCCGGATGGTCGAGCTCGAGGAAGCGAGCGTGCAAGGCCTGGCGAGGAAACTCACGTAACGACTGCACCAGGGTCGGGCTGGCTGCTGGCGGGATGCGGAAGCGGCCGCCATAGACCGGGTCGCCTATCAGGGGAAAGCCGGCATGCGCCATGTGTACGCGAATCTGGTGGGTGCGGCCGGTTTCCAGCTTCACCCTGACGTGGGTATGCGCCCGGAAGCGTTCCAGTACCCGGTAATGGCTCACGGCGGGCTTGCCGCCCTCCACCACCGCCATGCGCTGGCGCTGCTGGCCATGACGACCGATCGGCGCATCGACGGTAGCCCCCGAGGTGACCACTCCGATCACGATCGCCTCGTAGATGCGGCTGACGCTGCGCGCCTGCAGCTGCTCGACCAGACGGTTCTGCGCCTGCAAGGTCTTGGCCACCACCATCAGACCCGTGGTGTCCTTGTCCAGCCGGTGGACGATGCCGGCCCGCGGCACCTGGACCAGGTCGGGAACATGATGCAGCAGGGCATTGAGCAGGGTGCCATCGGCGTGGCCGGCAGCCGGGTGGACCACCAGCCCGGCCGGCTTGTCGAGCACCAGGATATGCTCGTCCTCGAAGACGATATCCAGGTGGATGTCCTGCGCCTGCCATTCGCCTTGCGCCTCCTGCTCGGCATCCAGCTCCAGCACCGAGCCGGCATGCACCGTATCGCGCGGGCGAAGCTGTTGACCATCGACGGTCAGGCGGCCGTCCTTGATCCAGGCGGACAGGCGCGAGCGGGAAAAGTGCTCGGCGAACAGTTGCGCGGCGATCTGATCGAGGCGCTGGCCGCCCAGGTCGAAGGGGACCTCGGCGCTAAGTTGTATGTGCTGCTTTGAGGTCGTCGGCATGGGCTAGGCTGGCGGGCCGCAGCGCTTTGGTTTCGGCTGCTGGCTTGTGTTTAAATACGGCGTCTTTGTCCCGGCGAGCCGGGGCGCCCATCATAACAGGACGGCTCCGCTCGAGACAGCCAGCCGTCACAGGGACGCAAGCCGCCATGCAAGTGAAACACCTGCTGCTGATCGCCATTCTCAGCCTCACAGCCGCCTGCGCCTCCCAAGATGCGCTTGACGAGAACCTCAGCGAAACCCAGCTCTACCAGCAGGCCCAGCAAGATTTGAGCAACGGCAGCTATACCAGTGCCATTACCAAACTGCGGACCCTGGAGTCGCGCTATCCCTTCGGCCGCTATGCCGAGCAGGCGCAACTCGAGCTGACCTACGCCTATTACCGCAACGCGGAGCCGGAAGCCGCGCGGGCAGCCGCGGATCGCTTCATTCGCCTGCACCCGCAACACCCGAATGTCGACTATGCCTATTACCTGAAGGGACTGGCCTCTTTCGACCAGGATCGCGGCATGCTGGCGCGTTTCCTGCCGCTGGACATGTCCAAGCGCGACCCTGGCGCCGCGCGCGACTCGTTCAACGAATTCGCCCAGCTTACCGCTCGCTTCCCGAACAGTCGCTACGCCCCTGACGCCAAGTCGCGCATGGTCTACCTGCGCAACCTGCTGGCAGCCAACGAGATCCATGCGGCCCACTACTACCTCAAGCGACAGGCTTATGTAGCAGCAGCCAATCGGGGCCGTTACGTGGTGGAGAACTTCCAGGGCACTCCGTCCGTCGCCGATGGCCTGGCAGTGATGACCGAGGCCTATCAGCGCCTCGGGCTGCAGGAGCCCGCCGCGGCCAGCCTGGCGACCCTCGAACTGAACTACCCGCAACACGCTTCGCTTTCGCGCGGCCGCTTCGTGCCGCGCGAAAGCGAGACCGATGGCCGCTCATGGCTCGCTCGCTCCACACTCGGGCTGATCGAGAGCGATGCACCGCCGCCCCGCGCGTCGGATGCCAATCGCGAGGTCTGGCGCCAGTATCAGCAGGCCCAGCAGGAGCTGCCCGAGGAGATCCGCTCCCCCTCGACCCCGCGCCGCGCCGACGAACCTGCCCAAGGCCGCAGCTGGCGCAGCCGGCTGACCTTCGGCCTGTTCGACTAGCCACCGGTCGCCCCTACGGGTCCGCCAATTCGGGAAGAGAGACATGGGTCTGTTCCGCCTGATCATCTTGATTGCGCTGATTGCCGCAGGGGTCTGGGTGTGGCGCAAGCTCACCCGCAAGGTACCGGTGAAGCCAGACCAGCCTGCCCCACCGATGGTTCGTTGCGCCCAGTGCGGCGTGCACGTGCCACGCGACCAGGCGCTGCAAGCCGACAGCCAGTGGTATTGCAGCAAGGCCCACCTGGAGCAGCACAATGGCACAGGCGGCCAGTGACGCCTTTCTGACCAGCCGCTCCGGCGGGCGAATCCTCGGGCTTTATCATTTCTACCGGCTGACCGTCGGCCTGGCGCTGGTATTGCTTGTCGCCAGCGAACTGCCCAATGAACTGTTGGAATTGAGCAATCCGACTCGCTTTCATCAGGGCGCGGCCGTCTATCTGATACTCAACGTCCTCGCCAGCCTGGCGATGCGTCAACTCAGGCCCGCCCAGCTCACCGCATTGGTGCTCACCGACGTTCTTTTGCTGCTGGGGCTTTTCTACTTCGCCGGTGGAACCCCGAGCGGTATCGGCAACCTGGTGGTGGTCTCTGTCGCCATTGCCAACATCCTGGTCCAGCGTCGCATCGGCCTGCTGGTGGCCGCCACCGCCTCGCTGGGGCTGGTGTACCTGACCTTCTACCTCAGCCTTGACCATTCAGCGGCGAGCAGCCAGTTCGTCCAGGCTGGCGCGCTCGGTGCGCTGTGTTTCGCCGCCGCACTGCTGGTACAGGGCCTTACCCAGCGACTACGGGTCAGCGAAAGCCTGGCGCGGCAACGCGCCGAGGACGTTGCCAATCTCGAGGCGCTCAACGCGCTCATCCTGCAACGCATGCGGACCGGCATCCTCGTGCTGGACCCGCATAACCGGGTACTCCTGGCCAATCATGGTGCCATGAGCCTGCTCGACCAACAGGACCTGGAGTCGAAGCAGATCGACACGCAGTGTCCCGGACTTCACCAGCGGCTGCAGCAATGGCTACAGAACCCCACACGCCGCCCCGACCCGCTGGAGGCCACTCCCGACGGCCCGACGCTGCAACCGAGCTTTACTCCACTGCAACACGGAGACCAGACCAACCTGCTCATCTTTCTCGAAGACCTTTCCCAGGTCGCGCAACAGGCGCAGCAATTGAAACTCGCATCCCTGGGCCGCCTCACCGCGGGTATCGCCCACGAGATCCGCAACCCGCTCGGCGCCATCAGCCATGCGGCCCAATTGCTGGAGGAATCGGAAGTACTGGAAGGACCGGACCGGCGCCTCGCGCAGATCATCCAGGATCATTCCCGGCGCATGAACCTGATCATCGAGAATGTGCTGCAACTGTCCCGACGGCGCCAGGCCGAGCCCCAGCTGCTCGACCTGAAATACTGGCTTCACCGCTTCGCCAGCGAGTTTCGCGCTCGCTTGAGCCCGAACCAGCAGTTGCACGTGGAAGTCTCCGGCAATGCCCTGAAGACCCGAATGGATCCCAACCAATTCATTCAGGTGCTCTCCAACCTGGTGCAGAACGGGCTGCGCTATAGCGCGCAACAGCATTCCACAGCCCAGGTCTGGCTCAAGCTCTACTGCGAAGAACGCACCGAGCTGCCCACGCTGGAAATCCAGGACGACGGCCCCGGCGTACCGCCCGAGGACGCCCAGCACATATTCGAGCCCTTCTTCACCACCGACACCAATGGCACCGGCCTTGGCCTGTACCTCTCACGCGAGCTCTGCGAAAGCAACCAGGCGCGGATCGACTACCTGCCGCGCGAGGGCGGCGGTAGCTCCTTCCGGATCATCTTCGCCCACCCTCGCAAGCTCGGCTGAGCCGAGGGCTGGAACCTGACTCCGTGCCATACACCCGAGCGACGAAGGGTTAAACTAGCCAACCCGCTCCCGACAGACATGCCATCATGACCCGCAACCGCAAAGCGCTGATCATCGACGACGAACCGGACATCCGGGAACTGCTTGAGATCACCCTTGGGCGGATGAAGCTGGAAACCCGGTCAGCCTGCAATCTCAAGGAAGCCCGCGAATGCCTGGCGCGGGAGCGCTATGACCTGTGCCTGACCGACATGCGTCTGCCTGATGGCAGTGGCCTGGAACTGGTGCAGCATATCCAGCAGCGCTACCCCGAGCTGCCGGTCGCCATGATCACCGCCTACGGCAGCCTGGATACGGCGATTGGTGCACTCAAGGCAGGCGCTTTCGATTTCCTGACCAAACCGGTGGACCTCAATCGACTGAGGGAGCTGGTCAATAGCGCCCTGCGCCTGCCCGCCCCCTCACGCCCAGGCGACGAGGAACCGGTCGGCAGCCGGCTTCTGGGCGAAGCGCCACCAATGAAAGTGTTGCGCAAGCAGATCGGTAAACTCGCGCGCAGCCAGGCACCCGTCTACATCAGCGGCGAATCCGGCACCGGCAAGGAACTGGTGGCGCGCCTGATCCATGAACAGGGGCCGCGGGCCGAGCGCGCCTTCGTCCCGGTCAACTGCGGCGCCATCCCCAGCGAGCTGATGGAGAGCGAATTCTTCGGCCACAAGAAAGGCAGCTTCACCGGCGCGATCGAAGACAAGCCTGGGCTGTTCCAGAGCGCCAACGGCGGCACCCTGTTTCTCGATGAGGTCGCCGACCTGCCGCTGGCGATGCAGGTCAAGCTGCTGCGCGTCATCCAGGAAAAAGCGGTGCGCGCGGTGGGCGGGCATCAGGAGGTGGTGGTCGACGTGCGCGTCCTCAGCGCGACCCACAAGGACCTCGCCGCCGAGGTTGCCGCGGGACGTTTTCGCCAGGATCTCTACTATCGACTGAACGTCATCGAGCTGAACGTCCCGCCGTTGCGCGATCGCCGCGAGGACATTCCGCTGCTCGCCGAAGCGATGCTGGCGCGCCTGACCAGTACTGCGGGGTTGGCTCGCCTGCACCCCGACGCCCTGGCCAAGCTCCAGCACTACCGATTCCCCGGTAATGTCCGCGAACTGGAGAATATGCTCGAGCGCGCCTACACCCTTTGCGAGGACGACGAGATCAAGGCCAGCGACCTGCGCCTGGCCGATACCCCTGCGATTGCAGGCGGTGAAGAGGCTGACCTGGCTCAGGTCAGCAACCTGGAAGACCACCTCGAAGACATCGAGCGCAAACTCATCATGCAGGCACTCGAGGAAACCCGCTGGAACCGCACCGCCGCAGCGCAGCGTCTGGGGCTGAGCTTCCGCTCCATGAGGTACCGGCTGAAAAAGCTGGGGCTGGATTAGAGCCGAAAAAGCCCTGGAGCCGGGAGGCTGAACGAAAGGACACCTCGCGCCCTCGTCCAGCCTTCAGCGCCTTTCTTGCGGCTCTTCGCCCCTTACCCCTGCGCCAGCAGCGCGCGCAGGTCCATGATCGCGGCGTTGGCGCGAGAGATGTAATTGGCCATGACCAGCGAATGGTTGGCAAGCATGCCGAAACCGCTACCGTTGAGCACCATGGGGCTCCAGAGGGGTTCCTGGGCGGCCTCCAGTTCGCGAATGATCTGGCGAACGCTGACCGTCGCGTTCTTTTTCGCCAGCACGTCGGCGAAATCTACTTCGATGGCGCGCAGCAGGTGCGAGAGTGCCCAGGCGTGACCTCGCGCCTCATAGAAGATGTTGTCGATCTGCATCCAGGGCGTTTCGACAAACTCCTCTTCCACCGGCGGCACTACGCCGGCCTGGACCTGCTCGGGCGGTAGAGCAAAATCCAGGCGTACCCGTCCGACGCTGGCAGAGAGCCGCTGGGACAGCGAACCGAGGCGGGTCGAGACATCACCAAGCCAGCCATTGAGGTTGTCGGCGCGGGCATGGAACTGTGCCTGCGGCTGCTCGGCGCTCAGCCTTGCCAAGTAGCGATCGAGCGAGCGAATGCCCTCGCGATACTCGGTCTCCGAAGCCGGCAATGCCCAGCTGCGGTTGTTGAAATGAAACAGCGGTTCGCCCCGCGCCAGGTCACGGTCCTCGGCCGATTGGGACTGCGAGCGGGCAAAATCCTTGCGCAGGGCACGACTCATGTCGCGCACCTGGGTCAGCACGCCATATTCCCAGCTGGGCATGTTGTCCAGCCAGACGCCGGGCGGGGCGACGTCGTTGCTGAGATAGCCACCTGGTTTGTCAAGCAGGGTGCCGGCGACGCGCTTCAGGGTTTCCACCGTGGTGTAGCCCGTCACCAATTGACGCTGGCTCGCCTCCGCGGCCTCCCGGGCGTGCTGCTGCACCGAGAAGGCCGCAGGCTCGCGGCTCCAGTACCAGCCCAGTACCAGGAGCACCAGCAGATACACACCAGCCAGGCCCGCCAACAGCTTCAGCAAATTCTGCCGCTTGCTGCTCGCACCTGCCCCACCCACGCTCAGACGACTCTTCCAGTCCCGCATCCACTCATCTCCAGGCTGCCCCGCTACGCAGGTCAAAGCGCTGCACTATATCACTCTGGTTCTGACGCAACGGCAGCTGCCACCTGAACGGAAGGCGACTCAGCGGCCCTTTCGCCCCTTGCCCTTTTCCGCGTTGCGCCGTGCCTCGGCCGCGGCCTTGGCCTTTTCCCGCTTGTCCCACGGGTTGCCGTCCTGGCTACGCGGCGGCAGGCCGGTGTGCTGGGTGAGCAGCGGCTTGGTCTTGCCGGCGCCCGCCTTCTTGCTGCCAGCAGGCGTGGAGTTCTTGCGCCGTGCCGAGCGATATTCGTCAACATTGGGCTGATGGCTGGGGATCAACTGATGCTTGCCGTTACCGATCAGATCGGCGCGGCCCATCGCCGTCAGCGCCTCGCGCAGCATCGGCCAGTTCTTCGGGTCGTGATAGCGCAGGAAGGCCTTGTGCAGCTTGCGTTGCTGCTCGCTCTTGACGATGGTGACGCCATCGCTCTTGTAGGTGACCTTGCGCAGCGGGTTCTTGCCCGAATGGTACATGGCGGTGGCCGTGGCCATCGGCGACGGGTAGAACGCCTGAACCTGATCGGCGCGAAAGCCATTGCCCTTGAGCCACAGGGCGAGATTCATCATGTCTTCGTCGGTGGTCCCCGGGTGCGCGGCGATGAAGTACGGGATCAGGTATTGCTCCTTTCCCGCCTCCTTCGAGTACTTTTCGAACATGCGCTTGAACCGGTCGTAGCTGCCGATGCCCGGCTTCATCATCTTCGCCAGCACGCCTTCCTCGGTGTGCTCCGGGGCGATCTTCAGGTAGCCGCCGACATGGTGGGTCACCAGCTCTCTGACGTACTCGGGCGACTCCACCGCCAGGTCGTAGCGCAGCCCCGAGGCAATGAGGATCTTCTTTACCCCAGGCAGCTCGCGGGCCGTGCGGTACAGCTGGATCAGCGCCGAGTGATCGGTGTTGAGGTTCTCGCAGATGCCGGGGTAGACGCAGGACGGCTTGCGGCAATGCCGCTCGATTTCAGGATCCTTGCAGGCGATGCGGTACATGTTGGCGGTCGGCCCGCCAAGGTCGGAAATCACACCGGTGAAGCCTGGCACCTTGTCGCGAATCTCCTCGATCTCGCGAATGATCGAGTCTTGCGAACGGTTCTGGATGATCCGGCCTTCATGCTCGGTGATCGAGCAGAAGGTACAGCCGCCAAAGCAGCCACGCATGATGTTCACCGAGAAACGGATCATGTCGTAGGCCGGGATTTTTTCCTTGCCGTAGGCCGGATGCGGCACCCGGGCATAGGGCAGGCCGAACACGTAGTCCATTTCCTCGGTGGTCATGGGGATCGGCGGCGGATTCAGCCAGATGTCCAGAGTGTCATGGCGCTGGACCAGCGCACGGGCGTTGCCGGGGTTGGTTTCCAGGTGCAGCACACGATTGGCATGGGCATAGAGCACCGAGTCGTTGCGCACCTTCTCGAAGGCCGGCAGGCGGATCACGGTGCGCTCGCGGGTCAGCTTCGGGTGCGGCAGCAACTGCACCACCCTGGGCTCGTTCGGATCATCGACTGGCCCCCGCGCCTGCTCGATGGCGCAGGCCTCCATGTCCTGGGTATTGACGTAGGGATTGATGATCTTGTCGATGTGGCCCGGACGGTCGATCCGCGTGGAGTCGATCTCGAACCACCCCTCCGCGGGGTCGCGGCGGATGAAAGCCGTGCCGCGAATATCCGTGACCTGGGCGATGGGTTCACCGGCAGACAAGCGCTGGGCGATCTCCACCACGGCGCGTTCGGCATTGCCGTACAGAAGAATGTCGGCGGTGGCGTCCATGAGGATCGAACGGCGCACCTTGTCCTGCCAGTAGTCGTAATGGGCGATCCGGCGCAGCGAAGCCTCGATGCCACCGAGCACCACCGGCACGTGGCTGTAGGCTTCCTTGCAGCGCTGGCTGTATACCAGGCTGGCGCGGTCCGGGCGCTTGCCGGCCAGGCCGCCTGGAGTGTAGGCGTCGTCCGAGCGGATCTTGCGATCAGCGGTGTAGCGATTGATCATCGAATCCATGTTACCTGCGGCGACCCCGAAGAACAGGTTCGGCTCGCCGAGCTTCATGAAGTCGTCCTTCGAGCGCCAATCCGGCTGCGCGATGATGCCTACCCGGAAGCCCTGGGCTTCCAGCAGCCGCCCGATGATCGCCATGCCGAACGACGGATGGTCCACGTAGGCGTCTCCGGTGACGATGATCACGTCACAGGAATCCCAGCCGAGCTGATCCATTTCCTCCCGACTCATCGGCAGAAACGGCGCCGGACCGAAACACTCGGCCCAGTACTTGGGATAGTCGAACAGTGGCTTGGCTGCTTGCATGGCGGAGTCCCGGGGGGTTGGGGCTGCGAAGGGCGCGCAATATAGCACAAAAAACGAACAGATATCCGAGTGGAACACTCGGGCATTCAATAGCCGATGAAATGCTGACGCTACGGAACGAGCATCGTCTTCACGCTGAGCCTCCGGCCTCTTTGCCTGCTCTGGCGCTCTACCGGTAGCGCCTCGGGACGCGCCCGGTCACCTTGGTCAGCAGTTCGTAGCCGATGGTGCCGCACGAATGGGCCAACTGATCGACAGGCATCTGTCGGCCCCACAGCTCCACCTCGTCGCCGAGCCTGGCCTCGGGCAGGTCGGTGAGGTCGACCGCGAGCATGTCCATCGACACCCGGCCGGCCAGCGGTACAGGCTGGCCACGGATGACCACCTCGGCGCCCGGGCCGGCGTGGCGGGGGTAGCCGTCGGCATAGCCGCAACTCACCGTACCGATGAGAGAGGGCCGCCGCGCCAGCCAGGTTCCGCCATAGCCTACGCAGTCGCCCACCTGAACCTCGCGAATGGCGATGATCTGGGCGGTGAGGCTCATCACCGGTTCCAGTCCCAGACTGGCTGCGCTGCGATCAGCGAACGGGGTCGCGCCGTAGAGCATGATACCGGGCCGGATCCAGTCCAGATGCGCTTGCGGCAGGCTGAGAATCGCCGCCGAGTTGGCCATGGAACGGTTGTTGAATTCAGTCGCGGGCAGCGCATTGAAACGAGCAAGCTGCTGCTGAGTGAGCGGATGGCCCTGCTCATCGGCGCAGGCGAAGTGGCTCATCAAGTTCAGCTCGGCGACCTGGGGCGCCCCCCGCAGGCGCCCCTGCCAGTTGCGCGCCTCGCTGTGCCCCAACCCCAGGCGATGCATGCCGCTATCCAGCTTGAGCCAGACATTGAGCGGACGCGTCAGCGAGGCACTCAGCAAAGCCTGGGCCTGCGCCTCGCCCTGAACCGCGACGTCGAGCTGCAGCTGGGCGGCTGCCTGATATTCGGAGGGCTCGAAACAGCCTTCGAGCAGAAGAATGCGCGCCTCGCCATGCATTGCCCTTACTTCTGCGCCCTCTTCCAGGCTGGCCACGGCAAACCCATCGGACACGTCACGCAAGGTCACCACCGCCTCCCGCACACCGTGCCCGTAGGCGTTGGCCTTCACCACCGCAAAGGCCCGACACCCCGGGGCGAAACGCTTGGCGAGCAGGTAATTGTTACGCAGCGCAGTCAAATCGACAGTGGCAACGAGGGGGCGCATGGGGCAGTCCTTGGCGGGAGGCAGGGTGTACATTCTCGAACGAGGACAGAGAGGCCGCAAGCGGCTGGAGGCGGCACCGCGCCACCCACCTCGTCCAGCCTCAGGCCTACAGCGCTCTTATCGGCTATTCGGTTTTCGCTTATTCATCATCGTCGAACTGATAGCTTCCCGGCGCCAGGTTCTCGAAGCGAGTGTACTTGCCGAGAAAGGCCAGGCGCACCGTGCCGATCGGGCCGTTTCGCTGCTTGCCGATGATGATTTCGGCCACGCCCTTGTGCTCGGTTTCCGGATGGTATACCTCGTCCCGGTAGACGAACATGATGATGTCGGCGTCCTGCTCGATGGCGCCGGATTCCCGCAGATCGGAGTTGACCGGGCGCTTGTTCGGTCGCTGTTCAAGTGAGCGGTTGAGCTGCGACAGTGCCACCACCGGGCAGTTGAACTCCTTGGCCAGCGCCTTGAGCGAGCGGGAGATTTCCGAAATCTCGTTGGTCCGGTTATCCCCCGAGGAGCCCGGAATCCGCATCAGCTGCAGGTAGTCGACCATGATCATGGCAATCTCACCGTGCTCACGAGCCAGGCGACGGGCGCGGGCGCGCATCTCCGTAGGCGAGATGCCGGCCGTATCGTCGATGAACAGCTTGCGTTCGTTGAGCAGATTGACCGCCGAGGTCAGCCGTGGCCAGTCGTCGTCGTCGAGCTTGCCGCTTCGCACCTTGGTCTGGTCGATGCGCCCCAGGGAGGAGAGCATCCGCATGACAATGGAGTCGGATGGCATCTCGAGGGAAAACACCAGTACCGCCTTGTCGCTGCGCAGCACCGCGTTTTCGACCAGGTTCATGGCAAAGGTGGTCTTGCCCATCGAAGGCCGGCCGGCAACGATCACCAGATCAGCCGCCTGCAAACCACTGGTCTTTTCGTCCAGGTCGGTAAAACCGGTGGACACACCGGTGATCCCCTCGTTGGTATTGAACAGGGTATCGATCCGGTCGATGGTCTTGACCAGGATCTCGTTGATCCCGACCGGCCCCCCGGTCTTCGGGCGCGCCTCGGCAATCTGGAAAATCTGCCGCTCAGCCTCGTCGAGCACTTCCTCAGCCGTCTTTCCCTCTGGGAAATAGGCCGTGTCGGCAATCTCGTTGCTGATGGAGATCAACTGGCGCAACGTGGCCCGTTCGCGAATGATCTGCGCATAGGCCTTGATATTGGCCACAGAGGGCGTGTTCTTCGCGAGCTCACCAAGGTAGCCCAAACCACCCAGCTGCGACAGCACCCCCTCCTTGTCCAACTGCTCGGACAGGGTCACCACATCGAACGGCTGGTTACGCTCCACCAACCTGACGATGGCGCGAAAGATGAGACGATGATCGTGGCGGTAGAAATCGCCATCGGACACCTGGTCGGAGACCCGCTCCCAAGCTTCGTTGTCCAGCATCAGGCCGCCAAGCACTGCCTGCTCGGCCTCGATGGAATGAGGCGGCACCTTGAGCGCGGCGGTATCGAGGTCGTACTGCTGGGGAGCGCTGATGTCGTTCATGGCACCGATGAATCCGCGAAAATCAACTCGTCGGCGACCTGATCGGGCGCCGCAAAAAACAAGGGGCACGGCACTGGCGTCAGTGTCGTGCCCCGATGCAGGCTAACGCCTACAGGCGAAGGTCAGCCTCAAGCGGCGATGACGATCACCCTGACGGTCGCCTCGACGTCGGTGTGCAGGTGCACGGCCACGTCGTATTCGCCAACCTGGCGAATGGTGCCGTTGGGCAGGCGCACTTCGCTCTTGGCCACTTCCACGCCGGAAGCGGTCAGGGCATCGGCGATGTCGGCAGTGCCGATGGAGCCGAACAGCTTGCCTTCGTCGCCGGCACTGGCGGTGATGGTCACTTCCAGTTCAGCCAGTTGAGCGGAGCGGGTTTCAGCGGACGACTTCTTGTCGGCAGCTTGCTTTTCCAGCTCGGCACGACGTGCTTCGAATGTCGCGATGTTCTCGGCCGAGGCGATGGTCGCCTTGCGCTGCGGCAGCAGGTAGTTACGCGCGTAACCACCACGTACATTTACTTTGTCGCCCAGGTTGCCCAGATTGGCGATCTTTTCCAGCAGGATGATTTCCATGACTCTTACCTTCGAAATTTAACCGTTCTCCGGTCCCGAGCCCCGGTTTCGGGAAGCGCGACCGCGAAAATCCAACAGACTGTCGACAACGGCCAGAAAAGCCAGCAACGGATAGAGCAATTGCACGAACAGCACCAGCGTGACGTACATCCCGATCAGCCAGAATCGCCCCAGGCGTCCCTGTGCAACCAGCCCGTGTACCAGCGCCAGGCCGGCAAACATCAGCGGTACGCTGCACAGCGGCGTCAGCATGGCCGTGCCTGCGCCAAGGTTCGGCCCCAGCAGCGTGGCTGCCAGCAGCGTCAGCCCCAGGAGCGGCGGGAAACGCAACTCCCTGAACTCACGCCCGAAACCACCCGGGTTGTACAGCACGCCTTGCCAGTAACGCCCAAGCATCAGGCTCACCAGGGTCAGCATCTGCAACAGTGCCGCCAATAGCCCGGTTATCACGCCAGTCAGCACCGCTTCCAGACGCGCCTGTTCATCGCCCGACATCTGCTCCCACACCCCCGGAAGGGCCTGGGGCAGGAGCTTTTGCACCTCGCCACTGAGGCTGGCGATGGGCTCATCGAACACGGCGCCCAGCACCAGCGCGTACACCACGCCGAGGCCGACGCTGTACAGCATGACCTGCCGCCAGGGCAGTTCGCTGCGCAGCGCCAAGGCCAGCGCCAGGGTACCCAGCAGGACCATCGGCACCCGAGGGTCGCCGAGGTACCACCAGACCGCACCGGGCAAAAGCGCCCAGGCAACTACCCCAAGGCTGTCGCTCAGACCACGCCGCAGCAGTACCAGACTGCTCACGGCGGCGCTCAACCAGAACAGCATCGGCAGCGCCGCAGAAGCGACCACCACCAGGGTGGCCTGCTTGCGACCACGCATCACAAAATCGGCTAGGGCGCGCACGCGCTCTCTCTTCCTTGCTCAGCTATCGGCCAGTCAATCAACGACCGTGGCTGTCGGTATAAGGCAGCAGGGCCAGGTAGCGGGCGCGCTTGATGGCGGTCGCCAGCTGACGCTGATACTTGGCCTTGGTCCCGGTGATCCGGCTGGGAACGATCTTGCCAGTCTCGGAGATGTAGGCTTTCAGGGTGTTCAGATCTTTAAAGTCGATTTCCTTCACGCCTTCGGCGGTGAAGCGACAGTACTTGCGACGACGGAAAAAACGTGCCATGAGTCGGCTCCTCAATGAGTCCTGGGATTACTCGCCAGCGTTGTCTTGATCGTTATCGCTGTCGTTGCTACCGGCATTGTCAGCGTTCTCGGGACGGTCGCGACGCTCGCGGCGCTCGCTGCGGTTTTCCTCGGCCTTGAGCATTTCGGACTGACCGGTTACGGCTTCGTCGCGACGGATGACCAGGTTGCGGATGACTGCATCGTTGTAGCGGAAGTTGTCTTCCAGCTCGGCCAGGGCCTTGCCGGTGCACTCAACGTTCAGCATCACATAATGAGCCTTGTGAACGTTGTTGATGGCGTAGGCCAACTGACGACGACCCCAGTCTTCCAGGCGGTGGATCTTGCCGCCGTCTTCTTCGATCAGCTTGGTGTAACGCTCCACCATGCCGCCGACCTGCTCGCTCTGGTCCGGGTGAACCAGAAAGATGATTTCGTAATGACGCATAGATGCTCCTTACGGGTTGTAGCCTGCCGCCAACGCGATCAGGCAAGGAGTGAATGGTTTCTTGTGCCTGCCGACAGGCGAGCGCAAGCCTGCCCTGAAGGCAAGGGGCGCCATTCTAGAGAAGGGAGCAACACCGCGCAAGGCTTGCCGTCGGATCAGCCGAGCCGCCCCTGAATGCCGTCGAGCAGCGCGCGCACCCTCTCGATGTCGTAGGGCTTGAGTACCGCGTGGACGCCGTCGAGCGCTTCAGCCCTGACGTCGATGGCATATCCCGAGGCAATCACGATCTCCAGCCCCGGAAGTTTTTCACGCACTCGCCGAGCCAGCTCCAGACCACTCATGCCCGGCAGGCCGATGTCGGTGAAGAGCACATCGAAGGACTCCCGGTCGAACTGATCGAGCGCTTCTTCGGCAGTCTCGCCAAGATAGACCGAGTGCCCAAGCTCAGCCATGACCTCGCCGGTCAACATCCGCAGCGTAGGATCGTCCTCGACGAAGAGAATGCGCAACCCGCCCGTCTCTGCCTGCATATCCACCTCCGCTGGACCCTCCGGCGCTGCCCGCCCGCCTGCCGCTGCCGGCGAATCAGGATGCCGTGGAAAGCAGACACGGACCTCGGTACCGCCCCTGGACACAGGAATCAGCTCGATGGATCCGCCGGTCTGCTTGATGAAACCATAGACCACGCTCAGCCCCAGGCCCGAGGAACCTCCATCACGCTTGGTGGTGAAAAAGGGTTCGAAGGCTTGCTTGCGAACCTCGGCGGACATTCCGCAGCCTTCGTCCACCACACTCAGCAGCACCTGCTGTCCGTCATGCGACGAATGCCTGGCGACACGAATCAGCAATCGCCCCCTACCACCCATCGCATCGCTGGCATTGGCCGCCAGGTTCAGAATGACACTTTCGAGATTGCTCTTGTCGGCCAGCACAGGCCAGGCCTGGCGATCGAGATCGAGCTGGATATCGATCCCCTGCCCCAGCGACCCGGAGAGCAGGTCGACCATCTGCTCGACCAGATCGGCCAGGTCTAGCGGCTGGGGCTGCAGCGATTGACGGCTCGAGAAGGCGAGCAACTGGGAGGCCAGCCGCGCACCACGCTCCACGCTACCAACGGCCGAATCGAGCCGGCGCTGGGCCACCGGATCGGTACCCAGATTGCGTCGCAGCAGTTGCAGGTTGCCACCGATAATCTGCAGCATGTTATTGAATGCATGCGCCACGCCACCTGTCAGCTTGCCCACCGCCTCGAGTTTCTGCGCCTGGAGCAGTGCCGCCTCGGCAACCTGCCGATCGGCCTCGCTCTGCTGCAGCTCGCACGTGCGCCGCTCCACCAACCGTTCCAGATGCAGACGATACTCTTCGAGCTCCGCCTCGCTACGCTGCTGCATGGTTACGTCACTGCCTTGAATGAAGATGCCCGAGACACGCCCATCGACCTCAACGATGGGCTGATACACAAAGTCGACAAACATCTCCTCGAGAACGCCACCTTGCTGTCGCAGGCTGATCGGCATGCGCCGCCCGACATAGGCCTCACCGCTTTCATAGACCCGGTCCAAGAGCCCGATGAACAACTGCCCTTCGAGATCCGGAAAGCATTGCCGCACGGTCATGCCCATCAGCGGCCGATCGCCAACCAGGGAGCGGAAGGCGTCGTTGAACATTTCCACGACGTGCTCGGGACCTCGCATGAAGCAGACGAAACCCGGGGTCTGGGAAAAGAGCCGGCGCAGTTGATCACCTTCGTCCTGCACCTTGAGCGCACGACTGATGACTCCCTCCTCAAGCTGTACCAGCGGTGGCTGCCCCGCTGACGCCGACGGGCCGTGACCCGCCTTGACGAGTTCGGTGATATCCGACGTGTTCTGCAGGATGGCCGAGACCTCGCCGTGCTCATCGAACAGGGGCGTATGGGTCGCACTCCAGTAGCGATCTTCGAGGACGGGCCCCTCAGGGGTGTGGCGCGCGATCGAGTACTGGATCACGGGCAGGGTGTCAGGCTTCTTCCGTTGCAGCACCCGGTCGAGAGAGGCCAGCAGGCTGGGACCGGCTTCGGGCTGACGGGGGTCAGGCGCAAACGCCTCATGGAGCCGTCGGCCGCGGATCTCTTCCAGCGACCTGCCCGTCAGCTCGAGGTACGCCCGATTGGCGTCGATGATCGACAGGTCTGGCGCAAGCACGACATAGGCATTGGGGGCGGATCGGAAAAGAGCTTCGAACGAGAGGACCGACAAGGCAGAGTTCTCCATGGCATGACCGTACCGGTCGCAGGGCAGTCTCCTGGATGAACGACCGCACAAGAGCCGCCCCAACGTTACAGAGGCGGCAAAATCGAATTTTGACCCAGCGGGAAACAGGAAAAGTTCCGCCAGCCTAGCGAGCCTTTGTCGCTCCCCGCTGGCGCACCGCTTCGAACAAGCAGACGCCGGTCGCTACCGAAACGTTCAGACTGCTGACGCTGCCGCCCATGGGCAAGCGCACGAGATAGTCACAGGTCTCCCGCGTCAGTCGCCGCATACCCTTGCCTTCGGCCCCCATCACCAGCACGGTGGGGCCGGTCAGATCCTGGGCGTACAGATCACGCTCGGCTTCGCCAGCGGTGCCGACCACCCACAGTCCCCGTTGCTGGAGCTTTTCGAGGGTCCTGACGAGATTGGTCACCGCTACCAGCGGCACGACCTCCGCCGCCCCGCAGGCCACTTTGCGCACCGTGGCGTTGAGCGTCGCCGACTTGTCCTTCGGCACGATCACCGCCTGCACACCCGCCGCGTCCGCGGTGCGCAGGCAGGCACCAAGATTATGCGGGTCGGTCACGCCGTCGAGCACCAGGATCAGGGGCACCCGATCACTACGCTCGAGCAATTCCTCGAGCATGTTTTCGCCACAGACCTGGCTTGGCGTGACCTCGGCCACCACGCCCTGGTGGACACCTTCGACCCACTCGTCCAGCTCGCGTCGGTCGGCCGACTCCACGACCACCCGCTCGGCGCGAGCGAGGTCGATGAGTGCCCGGATGCGCGGGTCGTCGCGTCCCGCCGCCAGCCAGATGCGCTTGACCCGTTTGGGGTGATGGCGCAGCAAGGCTTCGACAGCGTGCAGACCATAGATCTTTTCCAGCGTGGTCATGACTTGGTCCTGCGCTTGCGGGGAGCACCCGCTGAGGGAGCTGCAGGCTTGCCGCGCGCCTTGCCGCCCTCTCCGGAAGCCGATTTCTTGCCCGCCGAGCCACCCCGGCCGCCTGGCGCCTTCTTGACCTGATGACGAGCTTCGTCAAGCAAGGCCTTTTTCATTTCACGACTCTTGCTCACCTCTCCGCCCGCCTTGCCCGAGGTCGACGAGCGGGAGCCTGAAGCGCCCGCCCGCCCCTTGGTTGAGCGCTCGGTGTTGGCATTCCCGCCCCCATCGATAAGTTCGAAGTCGATCTTGCGTTCATCCAGGTTGACGCGCGCCACGCGCACCTCGACGGTGTCGCCCAGGCGATAGCTGCGGCCGCTGTGCTCGCCACTGAGGCGATGGTGGACCGGATCGAAATGGTAATAATCACCTGGCAAGGCAGTTACATGAACCAGCCCTTCGACATAGATGTCGGTCAGTTCGACAAAGATGCCAAAGCCGGTCACCGCGGTGATCACGCCGGGGAAGTCATCCCCTACCCGATCCTGCATGTACTCACACTTCAGCCAGTTGGTGACATCGCGAGTGGCTTCATCAGCCCGTCGCTCGGTCATCGAGCACTGCTCGCCGAGTTGCTCGAGACTTGCCTCGTCGTAGGGATAGATGCGGGCCTTGGGCATGCTCGAAGCGCCGGCTCGATTCACATGAGGCGTGTCCTTGCGGGAGCGGATCACGCTGCGAATCGCCCGATGCACCAGTAGATCCGGATAGCGACGGATCGGTGATGTGAAGTGGGTGTAGCCTTCGTAGTTCAATCCGAAGTGCCCATGGTTATCGGCACTGTAGACCGCCTGACTCATGGAGCGCAGCATCACCGTCTGGATCAGGTGAAAGTCCGGGCGATCCTGAATCGTCTCGAGCAGTGCCTGGTAGTCCTTCGGCGAAGGATCACCCTTGCCCTTGTGCAGCGCCAACCCCAGCTCGCCAAGGAAGCCGCGGAGCTTTTCCAGCCGCTCGGCTGGCGGCACGTCATGGACGCGATAGAGCGCCGGCACTTCGTGACTCGAGAGAAACTCGGCCGCCGCCACGTTGGCGCAGAGCATGCACTCTTCGATCAGACGGTGGGCGTCGTTGCGCTGGGTAGGCCGGATCTCGACGATCTTGCGATTCTCGCCGAAGAGGATGCGGGTTTCCTGGGTGTCGTAATCGATCGCACCCCGCTCATGACGCGCCTTGAGCAGCACCTTGAACAGGGCGTGCAATTGCTTCAGGTGCGGCACCACCTCGGCGTACTCTTCAGCCAGCGCCTTGCCCTCGGCGGTGCGACCGTGCTCGAGAATCGTCCCGACCTTGTTGTAGGTAAGCCGGGCATGGGAATGAATGACCGCTTCATAGAACTGATAGTCGGTCATCTTGCCCGAGCGACTGAGGGATATCTCGGCCACCATTGCGAGACGATCGACATGCGGATTGAGTGAACAGAGGCCGTTGGACAGCACCTCCGGCAGCATCGGCACCACGCGCTCGGGGAAATACACCGAGTTGCCGCGGTTCTTCGCCTCTTCGTCGAGCGCAGAGCCCACCTTGACGTAATGCGAGACGTCGGCGATGGCCACATACAAGCGAAAACCGCCTGCGATACGCCTCAGGCCGCCAGGGCGCTCGCAATACACCGCATCGTCGAAATCGCGGGCATCCTCACCATCGATGGTGACGAAAGGCAGGTGCCGCAGGTCGACCCGTTTTTCCTTGTCCCGCTCGGCCACCTCGGGCTTGAGCCGGGCCGCTTCGCGTTCCACGGCTTCGGGCCAGACATGCGGGATATCGAAACTGCGCAGCGCGACGTCGATCTCCATCCCCGGCGCCATGTAATTGCCAATAACCTCGACGATATCGCCCTGGGCCTGGAAGCGCTGGGTGGGCCAGTGAGTGATCTTCACTTCGACGAACTGACCGGGCCTGGCACCACCATCACGACCAGGGGTGATCAACACCTCCTGCTGCACCTTGGGGTTGTCGGGTTCCACGTAGCCGACGCCGCTTTCGACGTAGTAGCGCCCCACGACGCTCTCATGAGCACGACTGAGGACCTCCACCACTGCCCCTTCGCGGCGGCCGCGCCGGTCGACGCCGGCCACTCGCGCGAGGCAACGATCACCATCAAAGACCAGACGCATCTGCGCCGGACTCAGGAACAGGTCCTCGGTCTTGTCGTCAGGCACCAGAAAACCGAAGCCGTCGCGATGACCACTGACGCGCCCACAGATCAGATCAAGCTTGTCCACCGGGGCGTAGGCACCGCGGCGGGTATAGATCAGCTGACCGTCACGCTCCATCGCGCGCAGGCGCCGCCGCAAGGCCTCGACGTCATCCTCGCTCTCGAGACCGAATTCCTGGAGCAGTTGCTCGCGCGTCGCTGGTGAGCCACGCTCACCCAGGTGGAGAAGAATCAGCTCACGGCTGGGGATGGGGTTGTCGTACTTTTCCGCCTCGCGCGCGGCCTCAGGATCGAGGGAATGCCAATCGGCCATTAAGTCAGGTTACCTTCTATGAATTCGGACTTTGCCCTATTGAAGCGCAAAAGCCGGCCCAGCACAGCCTTCACGCCAATTATTTTTTACCGCCAGGGGTTTACAAGGTCAGGACCCTTCCTTATAGTTCGCGCCCACAGCGACACAGGCCTTTACCGGCTAACTGTTACTGTAGCAGTGCCCAGGTGGCGGAATTGGTAGACGCACTAGGTTCAGGTCCTAGCGATGGCAACATCGTGGAAGTTCGAGTCTTCTCCTGGGCACCACTTTCCAAACGATGAACTCGGATCCCGTGATCCAGTCACATCTGGAACGAAGCTTGCCAGCTTCGGCTGAAGTCAGTCAGCAAAAAATGGCGATGCCCAGGTGGCGGAATTGGTAGACGCACTAGGTTCAGGTCCTAGCGATGGCAACATCGTGGAAGTTCGAGTCTTCTCCTGGGCACCATCTTTAAGAAACCGAGCCATTGGCTCGGTTTTTTTATGCCCGCCCGACAGGACTCGCCATCATCATGCAGCCCGACAAGCCTTGGACTGCAAGGCAAGAGGCCGCCCGCAGGCGGCCTCCTCGTTTCAGGCGTAAGGGTGACGCATGACAATCGTTTCGTTGCGGTCCGGGCCGGTGGATACGATATCGATCGGCGCGCCTACCAGCGCCTCGATACGACTGATGTAGGCCCTGGCATTCGCCGGCAGCTCATCCAGGCTCTTGGCACCCACAGTGGATTCATTCCAGCCAGGCATGTCCTCGTAGACAGGCACCAGGCCTTCGTAGCTGTCCGCATCGGTCGGCGCCTCGATGGCATTACCGGCCTGATCCCTGTACCCGACACAGATGCGTACGGTTTCGAGCCCATCCAGCACGTCGAGCTTGGTCAGACAAATGCCGGAGATGCTGTTGATCTCGATGGACCGGCGCAGGATGACCGCATCGAACCAACCGCAGCGCCGGGCGCGACCAGTGGTGGAACCAAACTCATGGCCCTGCTTGGCAAGGTGCGCACCCACCTCATCGAACAGCTCGGTCGGGAAGGGGCCGGAGCCCACTCGAGTGGTATAGGCCTTGGTGATGCCGAGCACATAATCCAGGTACAGCGGGCCAAAGCCCGAACCGGTGGCCGTGCCGCCGGCGGTGGTACTGGAGCTGGTGACGTAGGGGTAGGTCCCGTGATCGACGTCGAGCAGCGAACCCTGCGCACCCTCGAACATGATATTGGCGCCCTGCTTGCGCAACTCGTGCAAGCGCACCGTGACATCCAGCACCATGGGTTTAAGGGCTTCAGCAAAGGCCAGCGCATCCTCCAGGGTTTGCTGGAAATCAACCGGCTCTACCTTGTAGAAGTTCTGCAGCATGAAGTTGTGGTATTCGAGCAGCTCGCGCAGCTTCCTGGCAAAACGCTCGGGGTTGAGCAGGTCGCCCACCCGCAGCGCCCGGCGGGCAACCTTGTCCTCATAGGCCGGACCGATGCCGCGCCCGGTAGTGCCGATCTTGCCCTCGGAGCGAGCCGCCTCGCGGGCCTGATCCAGCGCCACGTGGTAAGGCAAGATCAGGGTGCAGGCCGAGCTGATACGCAGGCGATCGCGCACCGGCACGCCCTTCTCTTCCAGCTTGGTGATTTCGCGCATCAGGGCGTCGGGTGCAACCACCACACCGTTGCCGATCAGGCACTGCACATTGCTGCGCAGGATCCCCGAGGGAATCAGGTGCAGGACGGTCTTCTCACCGTCGATGACCAAGGTATGCCCGGCGTTGTGGCCACCCTGGAAACGCACGACGGCGGCCGCGTGCTCAGTCAGCAGGTCGACGATCTTGCCCTTTCCCTCATCGCCCCACTGGGTGCCCAGGACCACGACATTCTTACCCATAAACCTCTGTCCTCTTAGCGAAGCAAGCCGGTCGGACCGGCAGTTTATTCAGAACACCCGTCCCAGCCGTAGACTCGCCGGGGCGGATCGATCAGTGGACAAGCGGCACCACCGACCAGGAATCATCCTGCAACCGGAGTTGCCGGTCGCAACCTGCAGCGCGCGCCTCGTCGAGGCCCTGCCCCTCGAGCGCTTGCACTACTCGCTCACCGGCACGGCGCAGAGCACTGACCTGCTGCCACAAGGCGGGATCATCGAGCACCGGCGCCCAGATTCCGCATGGCGCAACCGACCACTGCGCATTACCCAGCACCACCAGGGTCTTCAGGTCAGCCGAAAAGCCGGTCGCGGGTCGCGCCCGACCAAAGTCGGCGCCGATATCGTCGTAGCGCCCACCCTGGGCGATGGACTGGCCGCTGCCCGGAACAAAGGCGGCAAACACCACACCCGTGTGATAGTGATACCCACGCAGCTCCCCAAGGTCGAAATACAACGGCAGCTGCGGATGACGGACCGCCAACTGAGCCGAAAGCTGACGCAGCGTGGCCAAGGCTTCACGAACATCAGCCGGCGCACTGGCCAACGTCGTTTCCGCAACCTCGAGAATCTCCCGACCGCCGCACAGGCGCGCAAGCGCACGCAGCATCCCAGCCAGCCCCGACTCGAGTCCGGACGTGAGCATCGTGACCTCATCCATCGCCTTGCGTTGCAGGGCATCGAACAGAGCTTGCTCGGCCTCGCCATCGAGTCCGGCAGCACGCACCAACCCTCGATAGATCCCGACGTGCCCCAGGTCCATATGGACATCCGGGACCTCGGACAACTCGAGCATCTCGAGCATCAGGCTGATCACTTCAAGATCGCTGCCGGCGCTGCTATCGCCATACAACTCCGCGCCCAGCTGGATAGGGCTGCGCGAGGTGGACAAGGCTCTGGGCTTGGCGTGCAGTACGCTCCCGGCATAGCACAGGCGCGCCGGCCCCTGGCGTCGCAAGGCGTGGGCATCAAGTCGCGCGACCTGCGGGGTTATGTCCGCTCGCAAACCCATCTGTCGACCTGACAGCGGATCGACCACCTTGAATGTACGCAGGTCCAGGTCATGCCCGGCGTGCACCAGCAACGACTCGAGAAACTCCATGTGCGGGGTGATCACGAACTCATAGCCCCAACGCTGGAACAGATCCAGCATACGGCGCCGTGCGCTCTCGATGCGCTCGGCCTCCGCCGGCAGCACTTCCTCGATGCCATCTGGCAGCAGCCAGCGATCCACCGTTGCCATGTCGCCATCACCTCTCGTCCAGCAAGCCAGCTCCTCGGGGAACCGGGCAGCAAAGCTGTTCTTCGTTCAACCCCGGCAAGGCCAGGGCTGCATGAGCCGTCCTGACCGCAGTCAAGGACAACGTGCCCGCGCACATGGGTGCTGCAGACGCAAAAAAGCCGGGCTTATCCCGGCTCGCGGATCATAGCAATCTTTTCTATCGGGGTCACCCGGCGGGCTGGCCGCCGGGTATCGCCGCGGTTATCGCGCCTGCTGCAGGTAGCGGAAGAAATCGCTACCCGGATCCAGGACAAGGATATCGTCCTTGCTCGAGAAGCTCTCCCGATAAGCCTGCATACTGCGGTAGAACGCATAGAACTCGCTGTCCTGCTGATACGCCTGCGCATAGATGGCGGCCGCCTCGGCGTCACCTTCACCGCGCATCTCTTCGGCGACGCGGAACGCTTCGGCGAGCAGTACCCGACGCTGACGATCGGCATCGGCGCGAATCCCCTCAGCCAGCTCCTGACCCTTGGCCCGATGCTCACGCGCCTCGCGCTCCCGCTCGGAACTCATCCGCTCGAAAACGCTGCGATTGACCTCCCGCGGCAGGTCGATGGCCTTTACCCGCACGTCGACCACCTCGATACCCAGCTCCCGATGAGCGGCGCGATTGAGACTGGCGGTGACCTGCGCCATCAACTCGTCACGCTGGCCGGACACCGCCTCGTGCAGTGTACGCCGACCGAACTGGTCACGCAGCGCCGCCTCGAGACGGCGAGAAAGCCGCTCGTCGGCAATCGCCCTCATGCCGGAAGTAGCGGTATAGAAGCGCTCGGCATCATCCACCCGCCATTTGGCATAGGCGTCCACCATCAAAGCCTTCTTCTCAAGGGTCAGAAAGCGCGAGGTAACGGAATCCAGGGTCATCAGACGCGCATCGAACTTACGGACGCTGTTCACGTACGGAAGCTTCATATGCAGCCCAGGCTCCACGTCAGGCTGAACGATTCGCCCGAAGCGCAGCAGCACCGCGCGCTCTGTTTCCATGACGATGTAGAAGCTGTTCCACAGCACCAGTGCAGCAACCACGCCCACGATCAGCGCGGTAAGAGACTTGTTGCTCATCAGCGAACCTCCCTCGTACGCGCATCCCGGATATCGAGGTCGCCCGGCAATCGCGCCGCCTCACCCGAGCGCAGCGTGCTTGCGGCACCGCCCTGCTGAGCGGGACCGGTGGCACTGCCGCCCGCGCCCGCCGCGCCAGCGCCGGCGCCACCACCGATCATGCGATCGAGCGGAAGGTAGAGCAGGTTGTTCTGGCCGCTCTCGCCAGTGATCAGAACCTTGCTGGTATTGGACATGACTTCCTGAATCGTATCGATGTAGAGACGCTCACGCGTGACTTCCGGTGCCTGGCTGTACTCGACGAGCAGGCGCGTGAAGCGCTCGGCCTCACCCTGGGCCCTCGCGATCACCGAATCCCGGTAACCGCTCGCCTCTTCCAGGAGACGCTGTGCAGCACCGCGTGCCTCGGGGACTACGCCGTTGGCATAGGACTCAGCCTGGTTGCGCAGACGAACCTCGTCTTCGCGAGCGCGGATCACGTCATCGAAGGCTTCCTGAACCTCGCGCGGCGCCGCAGCGCTCTGCAGGTTGACCTGGGACACGACGATCCCTGTGCTGTAGCTGTCCAGGAAGCCCTGCAGGCGCTCACGCACCTCCGCCGCCATCACTTCACGACCTTCGGTCAAGGCCTGATCCATCACGGTCGAACCGACGACATGACGAATGGCACTGTCGGTGGCGTGCTGCAGGCTGACCTCTGGCTGATCGACTGCCAGCACGAAGTTCTGCAGGTTCGAGATCCGGTACTGGACAGTCAAGGGCACTTCGATGATGTTCTCATCCTCGGTCAACATCTGCCCGGCCTTGCTGTATGAACGCTCGCGCGTGACGTTTTCCTGGAACTTGCGATCGATCGGCGGAAAGTAGATGTTCAGGCCAGGCCCCACGGTTTCGTGGTATTTGCCAAAGCGCAGCACCACGGCCTGCTCCTGCTCGTCGACGATGTATACCGCGTTGAACAGCCAGACCGCCAGCGCCACGACCAGCGCAATGCCAAGCAGGCCAAAGCCGCCCTTGCGCCCAGCCCCACCACCGCCGAAGCTGCCGCCACTGCGCTTGTTGTTGCTTCCGAACATTCCATTCAGACGGTCCTGAAGCTTGCGAAACGCTTCGTCCAGGTCTGGCGGGCCCTGATTGTTGTCGCCCCCGCCGTTACCACCGCCACCACTACCGCCTCGACGCCCACCGCCACCCCAGGGGTCTTGATTGTTCGAGTTGCCACCCGGCTCGTTCCAAGCCATAGCGCTCTCCATTCCGAATACGCGAAAAAAGACACGCCGCAGCGCATCGCTGAATGCTAACCAAAGCAGGGAGCTAACCCCTAAGGGACCGCGCTCCGCTTTATTGCAAAGTATGTTGCTCGATGAAGTCGGCAGGGGTCAGACCCTCTCGACTCAGCAAGCGATTGAGCTCGACCCGCTGCAGACGAATCTCCAGCACACTGGTGCCCTGATCGTTCTGACGCTCCTCCTGCACCGCGCCTGCGCCAAACAGCAACGCGCGCAACCTGCCCAGTTCGGCAGGCAGGCTGAGGGTGCCGACGAAAAGGTCCTCCGACAGCAATTCGGACACGGCCTGACGCAACAGGTCGAGCCCCTCGCCGCGCTGGGCCGAAAGCCAGACGCGTGCGGGCTTGCCGCTCTCGTCGCGCTGGATATGGGGCTCGACCCCTTCGAGCAGGTCGACCTTGTTGTAGACCTCCAGCATCGGCAGGTCCTGGGCACCAATCTCGGCCAGCACCAGCATCACCTGCTCGATCTGCTCGTCCCGCTCCGGTTCGTGGGAGTCGATCACATGCAGGAGAAGATCTGCATTGCTCGATTCCTCCAGCGTGGCGCGAAACGACTCGACAAGCTTGTGCGGGAGATGGCGAATGAATCCCACCGTATCCGCCAGCACCACCGGGCCAACATCGGCAAGCTCGAGGCGGCGCAGGGTGGGGTCCAGCGTGGCGAACAACTGGTTCGCGGCATAGACATCGGACTCGGTAAGCGCGTTGAACAACGTGGACTTGCCGGCGTTGGTGTAACCGACCAGGGATACCGACGGGATATCAGCCCTGCGGCGCCCGCGCCGGGCCTGCTCGCGCTGACCGCGTACCTTTTCCAGGCGCTGCTTGATCTGCCTGATACGCACCCGCAACAGACGACGGTCGGTCTCGAGCTGGGTTTCCCCCGGTCCCCGCAAACCAATACCGCCCTTCTGCCGCTCCAGGTGAGTCCAGCCGCGCACCAGGCGCGTGCTCATGTGCTCGAGCTGGGCAAGTTCCACCTGGAGCTTGCCTTCATGCGTTCTGGCTCGCTGGGCAAAGATATCGAGGATCAGACCTGTCCGGTCGAGCACGCGACATTCGAGCTCGCGCTCGAGGTTTCGCTCCTGGCTGGGTGTCAGGGTGTGATTGACGATCACCAACTCGACCTGGTCATGCTTGACTAGGCCGCGCAGCTCTTCGACCTTGCCACTGCCAAGCAGGTACTTGGCCGAGGGCTGATAGCGTCCCACACTGACCAGATTGACAATATCGGCACCAGCTGAACGAGCAAGCTCCTGAAACTCCTGAGGATCCTCTCGCTCTGCCGGATCCTGGCCATCCAGATGGACTAGGATGGCCTTTTCACCACCGCCTGGGCGCTCGAAAAACAAAATACTGACCTCAGGCGTTACCCGCCTCGGCTTGCTCGCTGTCACCCGCTACGGGCAGACGAACCGGACGACTGGGCACCACGGTGGAAATGGCGTGTTTGTAAACCATCTGACTGACGGTATTTTTCAGGAGGATCACGAATTGGTCGAACGACTCGATCTGCCCCTGCAGCTTGATACCGTTGACCAGATAGATCGAGACCGGAACGCGCTCCTTGCGCAATGTATTGAGGTAAGGGTCTTGTAGCGAATGCCCTTTTGACATGTGCCGCACTCCTTAGATATTTTTTCGTAGAATTATGGGCCAAGCTACATCAGTAGCAAGACAATAGATATTGCATGCGATCAGTCCAACATGGCGACTGATCGAAGGTAATTCAATGCCTGCGACGCATTGTCGCAAGCGAGACTATCGAGCCAGTAGGCGTCGCTCCAGCCCCGCAGCCAGGTAAATTGCCGCTTGGCCAGCTGCCGGGTCGCTATGACGCCACGACTGATCATCTCCCCCCTGGTCAAGGTGCCATCAAGATAATCCCAGACCTGCCGGTAACCCACGGACCTCATCGAAGGCAAGGCTGGATGGAGGTCGCCCCTCGACCGCAACCTTTCGACTTCCTCGATCAGACCCTGTTCCACCATTTGCCCGAAACGCTGCTCGATCCGATGGTGAAGCGTTTGCCGCTGTTCTGGCGCGATTGCCAATTGAACAACAGTATAAGGGAAGTTCGCTGCCCCTGGCGCTCCGCCTGTTTGCAATATTTGACGCCTTCGGTGCTCGCTCATGGTGAGCCCGCTGACCTGGAAGACTTCCAGCGCACGCACCAGTCGCTGTGGATCATTGGGATGAATACGTGCTGCCGACTCCGGGTCGACCGCTGCCAGCAGTCGATGCAGGGCCGCCACCCCCTCTGTCTCCGCCTGCCTTTCCAGGGCCGCACGAATGTCGGGATCGGCGCCCGGCATGTCGGCCAATCCATCGAGCAGGGCCTTGAAATAGAGCATAGTGCCCCCCACCAGCAAAGGAATACGCCCAACCCCGGCGATCTCCGCCATTGCGGCCAGGGCGTCTTCCCGAAACTGGGCAGCCGAATAGCTTTCCAGGGGATCGCGAATGTCGACCAGACGGTGCGGAAACCTGGTCAACAGCTCCGCAGACGGTTTGGCGGTTCCGATGTCCATCCCTCGATACACCATCGCTGAGTCGACACTGATGAGCTCGCACGGCAGCACTCGAGCCAGCTCGAGCGCCAGATCGGTCTTGCCGGAGGCGGTGGGGCCCATCAGAAAGATGGCCGGAGGCAGGGCGGGCATGGGGACGCTCAAGAGAAACGGCCCGATAGTTTCCGGGCAGTCCCGCCAGGCTGCAAGCGCAACGCGAATCGAACAGCCGCACCGCCCTGCCGGGAGACCTGCTAGCGACCGCGCAGAAACAGCTTGTCCAGCTCTTCCATGCCGAGCTGGGTCCAGGTCGGCCGGCCGTGGTTGCACTGGCCGCTGCGCTCGGTATGCTCCATGTCGCGCAGCAGGCCGTTCATTTCCGGCAGGCTCAGGCGCCGATTGGCGCGCACGGCACCGTGACAGGCCATGGTGGCCAGCAACTCGTTCAGGTGCGCCTGGATCCGGTCGCTGGTGCCGTACTCAAGCAGATCGGCGAGCACATCGCGCACCAGGCCGGTCGCCTCGGCCTGCTTGAGCAACACCGGGATCTGCCGTATCGCCAGACTTTCCGGGCCGAGCCGCTGAAGCTCGAAACCCAGCCGGCGAAACCATTCGCCATGCTCCTCGGCACAGTCGGCCTCGCGCTGGCTCAACGCCAGGCTTTCCGGCACCAGCAGCGGCTGGCCACGCAATCCTTCGCTGGCCATGGCAGTTTTCAGGCGCTCGTAAGTGATGCGTTCGTGGGCGGCATGCATGTCCACCAGCACCAGGCCGACGGCGTTTTCCGCAAGGATGTAGACCCCTTTGAGCTGCGCCAGGGCGTACCCCAACGGCGGCACGTCACCCTCTGCAGCCGGCAGTTCGGCGACCGGCGCCCCCAGCGGTGCGAAGAACTCACGATAGGCACCACTGGCCTCGGCGGTCCCGGCCGAAGACGCCGGAGGACGCTGCTGATAGCCAGCCCCTGCGCCACGCCAGGCAGGGGCCGCGGCCGGCGCTTCCAGCAGGCTTGCGGCCAGCGACATTTCGCCCTGGCCGCCAAACTCCCCTGCCGCCGCGCCCGACACCACCTCGACTGACGGCGTGATGCCGACCGGCGCGAGCCTATGATCCTCGGGACGGACGTCGGCCAGCGCGCGGTGCAGGGTTCCGTAGAGGAAATCGTGGACCATCCGGCTGTCGCGGAACCGCACCTCATGCTTTGTCGGGTGGACATTCACGTCGACCGCCGCCGGGTCCACCTCCAGGAACAGCACAAAGGTGGGGTGCCGCCCGTTGAACAGCACATCGCGGTAGGCCTGCCGCACCGCGTGGGCCACCAGCTTGTCGCGCACCGCCCGGCCATTGACGAAGAAGTACTGGAGATCCGCCTGACTACGAGAAAAGGTTGGCAGACCTACCCAACCCCACAAGCGCACCCCGCTGCGTTCGACGTCGACAGGCAGCGCCTGCTCCAAAAAGGCTGGCCCACAAACCGCACCGACCCGCCTGGCCCTGCCCGCCTCGTCCGTGGCTTCACGCAGGGCGAGCACGCTCTTGCCGTTGTGCCGCAGGTTGAAACCGACGTCGAAGCGAGCCAGTGCCAGGCGCCGGACGACTTCCTGCAGGTGATCGAACTCGGTCTTTTCGGTACGCAGGAACTTGCGTCGGGCTGGCGTGTTGAAGAACAGATCGCGCACCTCGACCGAGGTCCCTACCGGATGGGCGGCCGGCTGGATACGCGAATGCATGTCGCGGCCCTCGGTTTCCACCTGCCAGGCTTCGCTGGCTTCGACGGTCCGGGAGGTCAGGGTCAGGCGGGACACCGAGCTGATCGAGGCCAGCGCCTCCCCGCGGAAGCCCAGGCTCAATACCTGCTCGAGGTCGGAAAGATCGCGGATCTTGCTCGTGGCATGGCGCGCCAGCGCCAGCGGAAGGTCCTCGGCCGGAATTCCGTTGCCGTCATCACGCACCCGGAGCAGCTTCACGCCGCCCTGCTCGACCTCGATATCGATACGCCGTGCGCTGGAATCCAGACTGTTTTCAAGGAGCTCCTTGATCACCGAAGCCGGCCGCTCTACCACCTCGCCCGCGGCAATCTGGTTTGCCAATCGCGGACTGAGCAGCTGGATGCGGGCGCCTGCGGTCACGGCTCGCCTGCCAGCGTAGGCGCCGGGATGCTGAGCGTCTGACCGATCTTGATCACGTCGTTGCGCAGATTGTTGGCCCTGCGCAATTCCGGAAGACTGACCTGATAACGCTGGGCCAGCAACGCCAGGCTGTCGCCCGACCGTACCACGTGTTCACGCGGGCCCGGAGCGATCCTTCCGGCATCACGCAGCGAGGCGATGTAGGTGCCTGGCGGAGGGCTCTCCTGGAAGAACTGGCGAATCCCGCTGTGGATCGAGCGCACCAGTGCCTGCTGGTGGCTCGCGGTCTGCAGCTTGCGAGCCTCGGACGGATTGGAGATAAAGCCCGTCTCCACAAGAATCGAGGGAATGTCAGGCGACTTGAGCACCATGAAACCGGCCTGCTCGACCCGCGGCTTGTGCAGCGGCGTGATGCTGCCCATGTTGCTCAGCACCTTTTGCCCGACGTTGAGGCTGGACGAAAGGGTGGCGGTCATCGAAAGGTCCAGCAGCACCCCGGCAAGCATGCGGTCCTTGTCGTCGAGCTTGACATTACCCACGCCACCGATCAGATCGGAGCGGTTCTCGCTATCGGCCAGCCAGCGCGCGGTTTCCGAGGTCGCACCGCCATCCGAGAGCGCAAACACCGACGCGCCATAGGCGGAAGTGCGGGGCGCGGCATCCGCATGGATCGATATGAAAAGGTCGGCACCCTGCCTGCGGGCGATCTCGGTGCGCTTGCGCAGCGGAATGAAATAATCACCGGTGCGCACCAGCTCGGCCCTGTAGCCTTTTTCGGCATTGATCGCGCTCTGCAGTTTCTTCGAGATCGACAACACGACGTCCTTTTCCCGAACACCGGCAGGGCCGATGGCACCTGGGTCCTCACCGCCGTGACCGGCGTCAATGGCGATGACGATGTCGCGCTGCTCCCTGGAGGGGGCTGGTAGGCGAGTCGCCGGGCGGTTCGGCGAGACTGGCGGCGCAGGCGTCGAAGGCGTCGCGGTGGCCGGCGGCCGACTGGCGACCGCGACCGAGCCCTTGTCAAACAGGTCCACCACCAGGCGATGACCGTATTCCTGATTGGGTTCCAGGGTAAAGCTGCGTGGAGTGACTTCCGCGGACAGGTCGATGACCAGCCGCAATCCGTTGCCGTCCTGCTGCCCGGCGCGGACCCCGGTGATCGGCGTATTGGCGAGCGGCAAGCGATCGAGCGCCCCTTTCACGCCGGCAGCCGAGACATCGATGACTATTCTGTCGGGAGCCGCCAGGGTGAAGACATTATGTTGCACCGGGCCCGACAGATCGAACACCAGCCGCGTGTTATCCGGCGCCCGCCAGAGACGTACGCCTTCGATGTTGGAAACGGCCCAGGCCTGGGCCGAGAGCAGCATCACTGCCAAAGCGGTAATCCACGCGCGCATGCGCATACCCAACCCCACGCTAGTCAAGTCTTCCCGTTGGCCAGGGAGGCACACCAGGCTTGGCCCCGCCCCCCTTGAGGCATAAGGCGCAGCGAACGCCCCGCCCCTTCGGGCGTAATGGTAATGGTCAGGTCTGCCTTTGGCAAAATGCCGACTCCGCGCTCCGGCCACTCCACCAGGCACAGGGCATCGGGCTGCAGATAGTCGCGGATACCCATGAATTCCAGCTCCTCGGGGTCGGCAAGGCGGTAAAGATCGAAATGGTAGATTTTCATACCTTCCAGTTCGTAGGGCTCCACCAGGGTGAAGGTCGGGCTTTTCACCTTGCCCTGGTGCCCCAGTCCGCGCAGCAGACCGCGCGACAGGGTTGTCTTGCCAGCGCCCAGATCGCCGTTCAGGTACAGGACACCACGCCCCTCGGTGAGCAGGCCAAGTCGCGCCCCGAGCGCCAGCATCGCTTCCTCGTTTTCGGCATGGAGTGTTACTTCAGACATGGCGACTGCGCCTCTAGGGTTTCGCGGATGAAGGGTATAAGCTCACTGGCCACCAGGCCGCGCCCCAGGCGCCCTGCCCGCTCGCCAGCGACAGCGTGCAACCAGACTCCGAGACAGGCGGCCTCGAACGGCTCGAGCCCCTGCGCCAGCAGGGCAGCGAGCAAACCGGCGAGCACATCGCCCAACCCGGCACTGGCCATGGCCGGGTGGCCACGGTCACATAGGGCAAGCCGGCCATCGCGCGCCGCGACCAGCGTGCCCGCGCCCTTGAGCAGGGCGACGCAGCGGTAGCGCCGAGCCAGCTCGCGAACGGCCCGGGGGCGATCGGCCTGCACTTCGGCGACGGTGCAGTGCAGCAGTCGCGCCGCTTCGCCGGGATGCGGCGTGATCAGGCTCTGGCCTGGCAGCTCGAACCCGTCCATGGCGAGCAGGTTGAGCGCATCGGCATCCCAGACCTGGGGGACGGCGCGCTCCAGCACCACGCTCAACAGGCTGCGCCCCCAAGGCCCCTGACCCAGGCCCGGCCCGAGCACCAGTACCTCTGCCCGATCGAGCAAGGGACCCATGGGATAAGTGGACTCCACGCCCTGACACATCACTTCGGGCAAACGGACCAGCGAGGCACCGACATGTTCCGGCCGGGTAGCCAGGGTCACCATGCCGGCGCCACTGCGCAGGGCCGCCTCGCTACACAGAAGCGCCGCACCGCCGGTACCGAGATCGCCGCCGATGACCAGCACATGGCCATGGCTGCCCTTGTGATCGGTGCGTGATCGCGAACCCAATTTCGGCAACGCCGCCCCGTCCAGTCGCAGCGCAGCGGGCTCGAGGGCCGGCGCCGCCTCCAGCGGATCGAACACCAGCGCTCCTGTCAGGTCCGGCCCCTCGCCGGTGAACAGGCCCAGCTTCAGGGCGACGAAGGTGACGGTCAGGTCGGCCCGCACAGCCCGGCCGAAACGGCGCCCGGTATCGGCACAGAGCCCAGAAGGCAGATCGACCGCCAGCACTGGCTGGCCGCTCAAGTTGATCGCCTCGATTACCTCCGCGTAGTCGCCACGCACCTCGCCCGATATTCCGGTGCCCAGCAGGGCATCCACCAGCACACCCGCCATCTCGGCAGAAGCCTGCCAGGGAACCACCGCCACGCCGGCAGCCTGGGCATCGCTGTGGGCGCGAGCGGCATCCCCTTGCAGGGCGGCCGGATCACCCACCGCCAGCACCCGTGCCGACCACCCGGCCCGCTGGGCGAACGCGGCGATCAGATAGCCGTCACCGGCATTGTTGCCCCGCCCGGCCAACACCGTCAGTTCGCGAGCATCCGGCCAGCGCTGGCGCAACGCGCGCCAGGCCGCGCGGGCGGCGCGTTGCATCAGTTCGAAACCGGAAGTACCCGCCTCGATCAGACCAGTGTCGAGCTCGCGGGTCTGCGCGGCGGTGTAAAGGGCGACGGGAAGGGCTACAGTCGTCTGCGGCATGAAACATCCATTCTTCGGGAGGCGTAGAATTATACGCTTCGCCCGCCACAGGCCGCCGCAGTTTCCGATGTCCAGCGATTCCCCCGACCTCACCGCCCTTACCCGCCAGATAAAGACCTGGGCCGCCGAATACGGCTTCCAGGAAACCGGCATCAGCGGCCTCGAGCTTGGCGAGCATGAGCAGCATCTGCAGCGCTGGCTTGAAGCGGGCTACCAGGGCGAAATGGACTACATGGCCGCCCACGGCAGCAAGCGCTGGCGCCCCGCCGAACTGGTACCGGGCACGCTGCGGGTGATCTCGCTGCGCATGGATTACCTGCCCGGGGACACCGAGATGACCCGCCGCCTGGGCCAGCCGGAGCGGGCCTACATCTCTCGCTACGCGCTGGGCCGCGACTACCACAAGCTGATCCGCAAGCGCCTGCAACAGCTGGCCGAACGCATTGCCAAGGCCATTGGCCCGTTCGGTTACCGGGCCTTTGTCGACAGCGCACCGGTACTGGAAAAGGCCCTGGCGCAGCAGGCCGGTCTTGGCTGGATCGGCAAGAACACGCTGCTGCTCAATCGCCGAGCGGGCAGCTGGTTCTTTCTCGGCGAGCTGTTCGTCGACATTCCCTTGCCGGTGGACGAGGCCCATGCAAAAGACCATTGTGGCAGCTGCAGCGCCTGCCTGAGCAGTTGCCCCACCGACGCATTTGTCGGCGAGAAGGTGCTGGATGCGCGGCGCTGCATTTCCTACCTGACCATCGAGCTCAAGGGACCGATTCCCGAGGCGCTGCGTGCGCCCATCGGCAACCGCGTGTTTGGCTGCGACGATTGCCAGGTCGTCTGCCCCTGGAATCGCTTCGCCCGCCCGACGGAGCAGGCGGACTTCCAGCCGCGTCACCGCCTGGATAACAGCGAGCTGGCCGAACTGTTCCGCTGGAGCGAAGAAGAGTTTCTCAGCCGCACCGAAGGCTCGCCGCTGCGCCGCGCAGGTTACGAGCGGTGGCTGCGCAACCTTGCCGTGGGACTGGGTAACGCACCTTCGACCATCCCTGTGCTCCAGGCCCTGCAGGCGCGCCGGGACCATCCTTCAGCGCTGGTCCGCGAGCACGTCGAATGGGCTCTGCAACAACATAGAACACGTTCGGCTGGCCCTGTTTCATAAGGCCCGTCGCAAGGGGAACTCAGGCTCCCACACCCAGTTCCCCCGCGCACAGTTGCTTCAGTGCAATGGCATCGAGGGTCTCGTCGTGCAGCAATTGCCTGGCGCAACGCTCGAGCCGTTCACGCCGGGCTTCCAGCAGCTGCAGACTGAGCTGGAAGGCGTGGTCGACCAGGCCCTTGACCTCCTCGTCGATGGCACAGGCGGTGCTTTCCGAATAGTCGTGCTGAGCCTTGATACCCGGTAACCCTTCGCCCAGATAGCCATGCGGCTCGCGCTCCAATGCTAGGTGACCGAGCCGATCCGACATGCCATAGCGGGTGACCATCGCCCGCGCGATATCGGTCACCTTGGCCAGATCGTCCGCCGCCCCGGTGGACAACTGGCCATATACCAGCCACTCGGCGGCCCGCCCGCCCAGCAGCACCGCCATCTTGTGCTCGAGCTCCTCGCGGGTCATGAGAAAGCGGTCTTCGATCGGCCGCTGCAGGGTGTAGCCGAGCGCGCCCATGCCGCGCGGGATGATGGAGATCTTGTGTACCGGATCGCAGCCGGGCAAGGCCATTGCCACCAGCGCATGCCCCATCTCGTGATAGGCCACCACCTCTCGTTCACGCGGGTTGAGCAGCCGGTTGCGCTTCTCGAGCCCGGCGATGATGCGCTCGATCGCGGCCATGAAATCTGCCATGGCCACCTCATCGGCCTCCCGCCGGGTCGCCAGAAGCGTCGCCTCGTTGACCAGGTTGGCCAGGTCGGCACCGCTGAAACCCGGCGTCAGGGCGGCGATCTCCTGCGCATCGACATCGACTGCCAGTCGCGCGCGCTTGAGATGGACGTCGAGGATCTGTTCACGCCCTACCTTGTCCGGCCGGTCCACCAGCACCTGCCGATCGAAGCGACCCGCCCGGAGCAGCGCGGCATCGAGAATCTCCGGTCGATTGGTGGCCGCCAGCAGAACCAGACCACTGGAAGTATCGAAGCCGTCCAACTCGGCCAGCAACTGGTTGAGCGTCTGCTCCTTCTCGTCATGTCCGCCGCTCAACGGACCCGCGCCACGGGCGCGACCGAGGGCGTCCAGCTCGTCGATGAAGATGATGGCCGGCGCCTGGGTCCGCGCCTGCTCGAACAGGTCCCTGACTCGGGCAGCGCCGACGCCGACAAACAGCTCGACGAACTCCGAGCCGGATATGGAAAAGAACGGCACCCGTGCCTCGCCGGCGACGGCCTTGGCCAGCAGAGTCTTGCCGGTACCCGGCGGGCCGACCAGCAGCACTCCCTTGGGCATGCGCCCACCCAGGCGACCATAACGCTCGGGCTCGCGCAAAAAGTCGACGATCTCGCGAAGCTCGGCCTTGGCCTCATCGACCCCGGCGACGTCGGCGAAGGTCACCCGGGTATCGGTCTCGACATAGATGCGCGCACGGCTCTTGCCGATCTGCATCATGCCGCCGCCGAAACCGCCACTGCCCATGCGCCGCAGCAGAAACAGCCAGAGGCCGACAAACATCAGGGCAGGCAAGGTCCAGGCGACCAGGTCGCGGACCAGGGTGCTCTCGATTCGCCCGGCATAGCGGACCGGGTAGCGCGCCAGCTGCTCGGCCAACGCCGGCTCGATCCGCGTGGTAACGAAACGGCGTGCGCCGCCGGGCAGAGGCTCTTTCAGGGTGCCTTCGATCTGCCGGTCGGTCACGGCCAGCGATTCGATACGCTCCTCGCGCAGATACTGCTCGAACTCGCTGTAGGGAATGCGGCTGACCGGATCCTGCACGGAGACAAACCATTGGATGATCATGAAGCCCAGCAGGGCAAGCATCCAGTAGCTGATATGAAATTGAGCCTGCTGCTTCATGACGCCTCCTTGACCACCGGGCCCGACCTTACCCGGCCGGATCCGGTCGTGCATGGATCTGGATCAGCGAAACGCACAGCCGTCGCCGAACTCAGTCCTCGGCGCTCACCAGATGATGCTCACCCCAGCGCGGCAGCATGTCCTGGGGGATCTCCAGCTGGTTGAGTATCCGCGCCACCACGAAATCGACCAGATCATCGAGCGTCTGTGGCTGGTGGTAGAAGCCCGGCGAGGCCGGCAGGATGACCGCTCCGAGATTGGACAGCCTGAGCATGTTTTCCAGATGAATGCTCGAATAAGGCGCCTCCCTGGGGACAAGGATCAGCTTGCGTCGCTCTTTCAGCGCGACATCCGCCGCACGCTCGATGAGGTTGTTGCAGGCACCGGTGGCGATTGCCGACAGGGTTCCGGTGGAACAAGGCACCACCACCATGGCCCCTGGCGCCCCCGATCCCGAAGCCGCAGGGGCCATCCAGTCCTCCTTGCCAAACACCCGGATCTGTCCGGGAGCAGCGCCGGTGTACTCGGTGAGAAACGCCTGGATCGCCTGGGGCTTGGCCGGCAGGGTGACGTCGGTTTCGGTGCTCATCACCAGTTGCGCCGCCTTGGAGATGAGGAAATGCACCTCGCGGTCCTCTTGGACCAGGCAATCCAGCAGGCGCAGGCCGTATTGCGCGCCGGAGGCTCCGGTCATGGCCAGGGTGATGCGCTCGAAACCGCTCATTGTTCTCTCCGCTGGCGGGCACTGGTGCCCGGAAAATCCTGCTCGTGACGGGACCGCCGCCCCTACCCCAGGGCCTCGGCCAGCTTGCCATGCAAGCCGCCGAACCCGCCGTTGCTCATGATCACCACCTGGGTGCCGGGCTGCGCCTCGCGCTTGACCGAGGCAATGATCGCCTCCAGCGAGTCACACACTTCGGTAGCGACCTCGCTGCCCGCCAGCGCGGCGTTCAGGTCCCAGCCGAGGCTGGGCGGTGCGTACCAGATCGCCCGGTCGGCCTGTTTCACCGATGTTGCGAGGCCTTCACGATGGGCTCCGAGCCTCATCGAATTCGAACGCGGCTCCAGTACCGCGATGATCGGCGCGTCACCCACCTGCTTGCGCAGGCCGTCGAGGGTGGTGGCGATGGCCGTCGGATGATGGGCGAAGTCGTCGAACAGGGTCACGCCGTTGACCTCGGCGACCTTTTCCATGCGCCGCTTGACGCTGCGGAACAGCGACAACGCCTCGGCGCCCTGGCTCGGCAACACCCCCACGTGGCGCGCCGCGGCCAGTGCGGCCAGTGCATTGGCCACGTTGTGCGAACCACTCAAGGCCCAGTCCACGGCCCCTTGCGGCTGCCCTTCGAACAGCACCTCGAAGCGTGCACCGTCCTCGCTGAGCAAGCGCGCCTGCCATTGTCCGCCTTCCCCGGTGGTCTGCACCGGACTCCAGCACCCCATCTGCAGGACCTCGCCGATGGCGGCCTCGGCATGCGGACGGACGATCAGCCCCTGCCCCGGCACGGTTCGCACCAGGTGGTGGAACTGGCGCTGGATGGCCGCAAGGTCAGGGAAGATATCCGCGTGGTCGTACTCGAGGTTGTTCAGGATCGCAGTACGGGGCCGGTAGTGAACGAATTTCGAACGCTTGTCGAAAAAGGCGCTGTCGTATTCATCAGCCTCGACCACGAAGAAATCGGTCCCGCCCAGTCGCGCGGAAATCCCGAAGTTCTGCGGCACGCCGCCGATGAGAAATCCCGGGCTCATGCCGGCGTGCTCCAGCACCCAAGCCAGCATGCTGCTGGTGGTGGTCTTGCCGTGCGTCCCGGCGACACCCAGCACCCAGCGCCCCTGCAGCACATGATCAGCCAGCCATTGCGGGCCGGATACGTAGGGCAGGCCCCGGTTCAGCACATGCTCGACCGCCGGATTGCCACGCGACAGGGCATTGCCGATCATCACCAGATCCGGTGCCGGCTCCAGGTGTTCGGGCAGGTATCCCTGCATCAGCTCGATGCCCTGGGCCTGCAGCTGGGCGCTCATGGGGGGGTAGACGTTGGCGTCCGAGCCGGTGACGCGGTGGCCGAGTTCCTTTGCCAGCACCGCCAGCGAGCCCATGAAGGTGCCGCAGATGCCGAGAACGTGGATATGCATGGATGACCTCGAAACGGGCAGGCGCCCCGGTAGAACCTGGGCCGCAGATTAGCACAGCGGCGTCCGGCCGGCCGCCTGCCGCAGGCGTACCCGACCTTGCTCTGGATCAACGCATGTTCGCGCAGGGCTGCGATCCTTGGGGTCTGGTTTCGCTCGCACGAGGACTCACCATGAGCAGTACCTTCTTCATCCCGGCCGTGAACATGATGGGCACCGGCAGCCTCGACGAGGCCATGGTCGTCATTCGCGGCTATGGCTTTCGCAAAGCGCTCATCGTCACCGATACAGGCCTGGCCAAGGCCGGCGTCGCGGCCAAGGTGGTCGGCATGCTTGGCGCGCTGGACATCGACGCACTGGTGTTCGATGGTGCCCAGCCCAACCCTACGGTGACCAATGTCGAACGAGGCCTTGAGTTGCTGCGCGCCGGAGGCTGCGACTTTGTCGTATCTCTCGGTGGCGGCTCCCCCCACGACTGCGCCAAGGGCATCGCCCTCTGTGCCACCAACGGCGGCAGCATCATCGACTACGAAGGAGTAGACCGCTCGGCCAGGGCGCAACTGCCGCTGTTCGCCATCAATACCACCGCCGGCACCGCCAGCGAGATGACGCGGTTCTGCATCATCACCGACGAGACGCGGCACGTGAAGATGGCCATCGTCGACCGCAACGTCACCCCGCTGCTGTCGGTCAACGACCCGTCACTGATGGTGGGCATGCCGGCCAGCCTGACCGCCGCCACGGGCATGGATGCACTGACCCATGCGATCGAGGCCTACGTTTCCACCGCAGCCACACCGATCACCGACGCCTGCGCCCTCAAGGCGGTAGAACTCATTGCCGGTCACCTGCGCCAGGCGGTGGCCCAGGGCGATGACATCGCCGCGCGCGAGCAGATGGCCTACGCCCAGTTCCTCGCGGGCATGGCCTTCAACAACGCCTCGCTGGGTTATGTGCATGCCATGGCGCACCAGCTTGGCGGCTTCTACAACCTGCCCCATGGCGTTTGCAATGCGGTACTGCTGCCCCATGTCGAGCGCTTCAACGCCAACGTCTGCGCCGAGCGGCTGCGAGACGTCGCCGCCGCCATGGGCGTCGATACCCGTGGGCTGGACGCCGCCGAAGGTGCACAAGCCGCACTCGAGGCGATTCGCCAGTTGTCCGAGGCGATCGGTATCCCGCGCGGGCTGAATGACCTGGGCGTGAATGCCGATGACATCCCCACCCTGGCGGCCAACGCCATGCATGACGCCTGCGGGGCCACCAACCCGCGGCGCGCCAGCCAGGCGGATATCGAGGACATCTTCCGCAACGCCTTCTGATCTGCCGGGGTCGTGTTGGTGCACCCAGGCACCAACATGACCCAGCGCGGCCCCTGCTTTGCCGCCGCTCTTGCCGCCCGCAGCTCCCGGACACTACGGCAGGCCGCCCGATACGCCCCGGCACAGGCCTTGCAGTCATCGCCAGTCGGTTTCGCCTGTCTTTCTCATAACGCCCACGGGCCAAGGGAACAAGACAGCGGGGACCAGGCTCGATACCAGCAGCGGCTTCCAGTAGCCGGAGGTGAGATGGCACGTTTTTCCCACATGATCGGCGGCCAGTTGTGGCGCTTCGACAGCCTTCGCGAAGTCATGGCCAAGGCCAGTCCGGCGCGTTCGGGTGATTACCTGGCCGGGGTCGCGGCCGGTAGCGACGTCGAGCGTGTCGCCGCGCAGATGACCCTTGCCGCGATCCCGCTGCGCCACTTTCTCGACGAGGTGCTGATTCCCTACGAGCGCGACGAAGTCACCCGACTGATCATCGACAGCCATGATGCGGCCGCCTTCGCGCCGGTGAGCCACCTGACGGTGGGTGACTTTCGCAACTGGCTCCTGTCGGAACAGGCGGACGAAGCGGCGTTAGGCGCGCTGGCGCCCGGGCTGATGCCGGAAATGGTCGCTGCCGTATCGAAGATCATGCGCGTCCAGGACCTTATCCTCGTTGCCCAGAAAGTGCGCGTGGTGAGCCGCTTCCGCAACACCCTGGGTCTGCGCGGGCGCATGGCCACTCGACTGCAGCCCAACCACCCGACCGACGATGCCGCCGGCATCGCCGCCAGCGTGCTCGACGGCCTGCTCTACGGCAACGGCGACGCAGTGATCGGCATCAACCCGGCCACCGACAGCACCGCCGGCATCTGCGACCTGATGAAGATGCTCGACGCGGTGATCCAGCGCTACGAGATCCCCACCCAGAGCTGCGTGCTGGCCCACGTGACCACCAGCATCGAAGCCATCGAACGCGGCGCGCCGGTCGACCTGGTGTTTCAGTCCATCGCCGGCAGCGAGGCGGCCAATGCCAGTTTCGGCATCGACCTCAGGTTGCTGCAGGAGGGCTACGAAGCAGGCCTGAGCCTGAAGCGCGGCAACCTGGGCGACAACCTCATGTACTTCGAGACGGGCCAGGGCAGCGCGCTCTCGGCCAATGCGCACCACGGCGTCGACCAGCAGACCTGCGAAGCCCGCGCCTATGCGGTGGCGCGGCACTTCAAGCCGCTGCTGGTGAACACCGTGGTCGGTTTCATCGGTCCGGAATACCTCTACAACGGCAAGCAGATCATCCGTGCGGGCCTGGAGGACCACTTCTGCGCCAAGTTGCTCGGTGTGCCCATGGGCTGCGACATCTGCTACACCAACCACGCCGAGGCTGATCAGGACGACATGGACACCCTGCTCACCTTGCTCGGCACGGCCGGCATCAACTTCATCATGGGCATACCCGGCTCCGACGATGTAATGCTCAACTACCAGACCACTTCATTTCATGACGCACTCTACGTGCGCCAGGTGCTCGGCCTCAGGCCAGCCCCGGAATTCGAGGCCTGGCTGGCGAAAATGGACATCCTGCACCAGGACGGCAACCGCCTGCGTCTGCCAGAGGAACTGCCGAAGCCCTTCCGTCAGGCCCTGGAAAGACTGGCCTGAAGCGTACGAATCATGACCCAGGGACACGCCCATGACTGACCAGAACTTGCCATCCGGAGCCTGGCAGCGGCTGCGCAGCCTGACCCCCGCACGCATCGCCCTGGGCCGTGCCGGCGCCAGCCTGCCGACCACGCCGCAACTGGACTTCCAGTTCGCCCACGCCCAGGCGCGCGACGCCGTGCACCTGCCGCTGGACAGCGCGGCACTGGCCGAGCGCGTCCGCCGGCTGGGCATCGACTGCCTGGCCTTGCACAGCGCCGCGGCCGATCGCCAGACCTACCTCCAGCGTCCTGACCTGGGGCGCCGGCTCGACACCGCTTCCGCCGAGCGGCTGGACGCCCTCGCCCGCGAGCAAGCCGGCAGCCATGACCTGTCGATTGTCATCGCCGATGGCCTGTCTGCCCTCGCCGTCGAGCGCCACAGCCTGCCGATGCTCGAACGCATCCTCGAGCAATGCCGCGCCGAAGGCTGGACGCTCGCCCCGGTATGCCTGGTCGAACAGGGCCGGGTGGCTGTCGCCGATGAGGTCGGCGAACGGCTCAAGGCAAGCATGACCGTGATCCTCCTGGGCGAGCGTCCCGGCCTCAGCTCTCCTGACAGCCTCGGCCTCTACTTCACCTATGCGCCGCAGATCGGCCTCACCGATGCGGCGCGCAACTGCATCTCAAATGTGCGCCTTGAAGGCCTCGCCTACGGCCTGGCGGTCCATCGCCTGCTATTCCTCATGCGCGAGGCCTGCCGACGCCAGCTGTCAGGGGTCAAGCTCAAGGACGAGGCCGAGGTACCGGTCATCGAGGGCGGCGGGCGCGGCAACTTCCTGCTCGGCTGAGCCAGGCCGGAGCCTGCCGGCGTCCGGCGCGCCATGCTATGTTCCGGCCTTTGAACTGTGGAGCCACCTCGATGTGGTCGTTAAGCGCCTGGCGCCGTCAGCGCATCCTTTCCCGCCATCCGGTCGAGCCCGAACGCTGGCAGCAGATCCTCGACAGCCTGCCGATCCTGGACGGCCTGAGCAGGGACGAAACCGACCGCCTGTGCGAACGCAGCGTGCTGTTCCTGCACGCCAAACGCCTGACCACCCTGCCTGGCGTCCAGGCGGATATCAGCGACCGGCTGCGCCTGGCAGCCCAGGCCGAACTGCCTCTGCTCAACCTGCCCGAGCTCGACTGGTACGGTGGCTTTCACGAATTGCTGCTGTACCCGGACGACTTCGTCAGCCCGCAGAAACACCGCGACACCGCCGGCGTGGTTCACGAATATGACGACGCCCGCAGCGGCGAAGCCTGGCAACAGGGGCCGGTCATCCTCGCCTGGGCCGGGGTAGCCGAAGGCGGCGGCTGGGATGCGCACAATCTCGTCATCCATGAACTTGCGCACAAGCTCGACATGCTCAACGGAGACGCCAACGGCCTTCCGCCACTGCATGCCGACATGCGCATCGAAGCCTGGGCACAGGCCATGCAGGACGCTTTCGACAGCCTCAACCGCACGCTCGACGACCATCCCGAAACCGAGCCGCCAATCGACCCCTACGCCGCAGAAGACCCCGCCGAGTTCTTTGCCGTCACCAGCGAATACTTCTTCACCGCACCGGACCTTCTGGCAGAGGCCTATCCCGAGGTCTACGCCCAACTGGCCCGGTTCTACCGCCAGGACAGCCTGGCACGCCTGCACCGGCTTCAGGCCAGTCACCCGGCCTACCGGGAACCCGCCTGAGCGCCGGCCGTCAAAGAGCCCGGCGTCGAGGCCCCGCCCTCACGCCGTGGCCATTGGCCAAAGCGCAGTCATTGCGCCTATAATCCCGCCCCACGCAAAACGGCCCGCGTGGCCGACATGGAGCTATCGAGCATGAGCTACAGCAAGATTCCGGCTGGCAAGGACCTGCCGAACGACATCTACGTCGCCATCGAGATCCCGGCCAATCATGCGCCGATCAAGTACGAGATCGACAAGGACAGCGACTGCCTGTTCGTTGACCGCTTCATGGCCACGCCCATGTTCTACCCGGCCAACTACGGCTACATTCCCAACACCCTGGCCGATGATGGCGACCCGCTCGACGTGCTCGTGGTGACCCCGTACCCGGTTGCCCCAGGCTCCGTCATCCGCGCCCGCCCGGTCGGTGTGCTGCACATGGACGACGAAAGCGGTGGCGATGCCAAGGTCCTTGCCGTCCCCCACGACAAGCTTTCCCAGCTCTACGTGGACGTGAAGGAATACACCGACCTGCCAGCCCTGCTCCTCGAGCAGATCAAGCACTTCTTCGAGAACTACAAGGACCTCGAAAAAGGCAAGTGGGTGAAAGTCAAGGAGTGGGGCAACGCCGACGACGCCCGCTCCGAAATCAACAAGGCGGTTGCGGCATACCAGAAGTAAGCCAACGCCACCCCGTGAAAGCCGGCCACAAGCCGGCTTTTTTATTTGTCCGCGGTTTTCCGCCCCGCCTCGCAGCCTTCCCGCAGATCCTAGATCTGCGCGGCCTCCAGCCTATCATCACCTCATTAACCGACCGTACCGGTCCGCTCCGAAACGCTCCAAGCCCCGCTCAGGGGTGTGGGTGGCTACAGGAGGCAGGTCCATGACGAAGCTGACGGCGCGGACGATTGAGAGCCTGGCGAAACCGGTGTGCCCGGAATGACCGGCGACGGTGACGGGCTGTACTTCCAGATCAGCCGCACAGGCGGCACCAGTTGGATCTGCCGGTACAAGGTCGCTTTTGAGCATTACAACGAAGAGCATCCGCACAGCGCACCGAGCTACCGCTCGCCTCGCGAATTCAGGAGGCTGACTGCAACATCAACTTAACGGGGTTGCGCTGTCCGGTTTGATAGGGGCAAGTTCCATACGCCTCTATGGGATTGTGACGTTTCCTTCTTTCCCCGCTTCCCGGTACCGGGCCTCCAGTACCTCGGCTAGGCGCTGCTTGGCTTGGGCTTCGCCGTGGATGAGGCGGATTTCCATTGGCCATTCCTTCATCCGACTTACGAAACCGACCAGATCAGCCTGGTCGGCGTGGGCCGAATAGCCGCCTACGCTTTCGATACCAGCTCGTATGTCGATACGTTGGCCCTCCAGATCGACAAATCCGCCTTCTGGCCCGTGCGTCTGGATGTCTCGTCCCGGAGTGCCCTTGCCTTGGTAGCCGACAAACACGACATGATGTCGAGGATCGCCAAGCATGGCCTTAAGGTAGTTAACGATTCGCCCACCAGAGCACATGCCATTGCCTGCGAGGACAATGGCGGGCCGTGGGGTCTTGGCGAGGTGACCAACGATGCGCATATGCTCGTCATGACTGTCGACAGTGATGAGCTGCTTGAAGGACAGCGGCTTGCGCCCTTCCTCCAGGCGGTGCCGGGCGTCTTCATCCCAAAAGCCTTGAAGCTCCTTGTAGGTTCTGGTGAAGCGGCCGGCAAGGGGCGAGTCGAGAATGATCGGGATCTGCGGCCAGTCGATATCGGGAGCGCCATCCTCATTGCGGGTCGCAGGTTCTTGAGCAGTGCCCGAGGCGTCTGCCGACTCGCTTTTTTCGTGAAGGATCTCCTCCAGCTCATACAGCAGCTCTTGCGTTCGACCAATGCTGAACGACGGAACAAGCACCGTGCCCTGGTCCGCGAGCGCACGTTCGATAGCCGCCTGCAAACGCTCACGGCGGTGCGCACGGTCCTCGTGACGGCGATCTCCGTAGGTGCTTTCGAGGACCAGCAGGTCCGCGCGCTCGGGCGGAACGAGGTCAGGCAGGATCGGCGAATGGGGTGCTCCCAGGTCGCCACTGAACACGACGCGCTCGCTGCCCGACTCGGCGCTCAGGTCCAGCTCGACATATGCCGAACCCAGCACATGCCCGGCCGGCTGCAGGCGAACCTTCCACTCGACCGTATCGGTTTCGTGCAGGGTGAACCAATTGCGATAGGGCAATGCAATGATGCGTTGTTCCACGACCTTGAGGTAGCGCTCCAGTTGCGACTGATCGCGGCTGATCGACAGGCGAAACGCGTCCTCAAGCACGATCGGCAGCAGACGGGCCGAGGGCTCGCTGCACAGGATCGGCCCTTCGAAGCCCGCCGCGAGCAGGTTTGGAATACGTCCGACATGGTCGATATGGACATGAGTCACGATCAGGGCCTTGATGCCTTCGATCGAAAAGTCCAGAGCCAGCTCGTCGTCGGCATGCCCTTCGTCTCCACCCTGAAACTGGCCGCAGTCGATAAGAAGACTGTGGGTATCGTCCATCCAAAGCTGGTGACATGAGCCGGTGACGCCTTCGCGAGCGCCATGGTGTACAAGTTTTGGATGTTTCATCAGGTGTCCTTGATCGGCACGGTTGCGCTGGGGGCGTTCAGAGAGGGGCGGAGCTAAATAGCAAAGACTTTTTCTGGTACCGCTTGTGGCAACGTGGCGAACGACATAGTTTCGGCAGGGTTGATAGATGGCTGCGAGGACGAGGTGCTGGCACCCACGGCGTTTCCCAAGGCGCACCGGCAGCAGTTGCATCACCAACCCGCTGGAACGAAATCCTCAAGGGCAGCAGTCGTAGCGGCTGGGCAGCCTGCCGCCAAGCGCAGCAGGCCTGCCACTCTTCAACCGTGACGGCGCCTGATTCGAGGCGCACCTCCGGCCTCGCCCTCTCACGGATGCCCGTTACCGCCTGAAGCGCCGTAAACCTGGCCGGTGGCGTAGCTCGATTCCTGCGAAGCCAACAATACGTAGACCGGCGCCAGTTCGACCGGCTGCCCCGGCCGCCCCATCGGCGTGTCCTCGCCAAATGTCTGGACACTTTCCTGAGGCTGGCCGCCGCTGGGCTGCAGGGGTGTCCAGAAGGGCCCCGGTGCCACCACGTTCACGCGGATGCCCTGATCGATCAGTTGCTTGGCCAGTGCCTTGCTGAAGGCGACCATGCCGGCCTTGGTCATGGAATATTCCAAGAGCAACGCCGGTGGGTCATAGGTTGTCTGTGACGAGGTGTTGATAATCGAGGCACCTTCGGCCAGATGAGGCAAGGCCGCCTTGGTGATCCAGAACATCGCGTAGAGGTTGATCTTGCAGGTGTCATCGAACTGCTCGGTACTGATATCGGCGATGGAGCGCGCCCAGCGCTGATAGGCCGCGTTATTGACCAGAATGTCCAGCCCACCGAGCTCCCGCACGGCAGTCTCGACCAGCTCGCCGCAGAATGCTTCGTCGCGGATGTCACCCGGGATCGCGACGGCCTTGCGGCCTTCTCGCAGGATCAGCTCGACGACTTCCTGCGCGTCGGATTCTTCGGCGGGCAGGTAGTTGATTGCCACGTCAGCCCCTTCCCGCGCATAGGCAATGGCTGCGGCCCGCCCTATGCCCGAGTCTCCCCCGGTGATCAACGCCTTGCGGCCGATCAGCCTGCCAGCGCCCTTGTAGCTGGTTTCGCCATGATCCGGGCGAGGATTCATCTTGCTGGCCAGACCCGGCCACTCCTGCGGCTGTGACTCGAAGGGCGGGCGCGGATATTGGCTGGCGGGATGCCGCCTGATGGTCAACGCCCCCCCGCCATCTCCCGCTGCCGGATCCGCCGTCCGGCTCTGCGCCATCGCCGGCGCTGCGATCGCCGCGGCGAGACCGGTAGCCATGCCGCCGACCAGCTGTCGACGAGAAGGGTTGAAAGATTCGTCTGCTGCCATAACGCCTCCCAGGGTTCAAGGACGATGCGCCCCAACCGCTAGACCGTCCGGGCATGGCTGCGATCGGATCGGTGCGCCGGTTAGCCCGCCCACCTGACGAACGTACGGCGGCCGCCAGCAATGCACCGCTGGGTATATGATGGCGCGCCCTGGACGCTGATCAGACCAAGATGCTGCTCAACGAAATCGTGCTCCTTACCGTAGGCGGGCTGTTGGCCGGGGCCATGAACGCGCTGGCGGGCGGTGGAACCTTCTTTTCGTTCCCGGCGCTGCTCACCCTTGGCCTGCCCCCGGTCACCGCCAACGCGACCAATGCGGTCGCCCTGTGGCCTGCCAGCCTTGCGGGTGCCTGGGCGGCTCGTGCCAGCTTGCGGCCGCTGGGTCCTTATTTGCTGCCCTTGCTGGCGGCCGGCCTGGCCGGTGGAATGCTCGGGGGCTTGCTACTGCTGGCCGGAGGTGACGAGGCCTTTCGCCGTCTTGTCCCGTGGCTCCTGCTGATCGCAACGCTGCTGTTTGCCGCCAGCCCCTGGCTGAGCCGCCTGGTCGCGGCACGCTGTGCCAGCGCCGGGCACCCGCCGCATTCGCCCTACTCGCTGACGGCCCACGGCCTGGTGTCGATCTACGGCGGCTATTTTGGCGCCGGCATGGGCATTCTTCAGCTCGCCGCCTTTTCCATCGAAGGGCATCCCTATGCCCGCGCCAACGCGCTGAAGAACCTGATTTCGGCTGCCATCTACAGCGTCGCCACCGTAACCTTCATTGTCGCGGGCCGGGTCAGCTGGCTGGAGCTGCTGGTCCTGCTGGTCGGCGCCACCCTCGGCGGCTACCTGGGCGGTGCCCTGAGCCAAAAGCTGCCGGCCCGCTGGTTGCGTGCGTTCGTGATCCTGATCGGCAGTCTGATGACGATCCACTACTTCGGCCAGCCCTGAGGTTGCCTGCCCTTTTGCTTCCCCCGTCACGCTCTGCTAGTGTCGCGCCCGATTTCGCAAGCATCCATCGAAGGCTGACGACCATGGCCCGCAAGAAAGCCGCTCCTGATTTCGAACAATCGCTCACCGACCTGCAGCAGCTGGTCGAGCGCCTGGAAAGCGGTGAACTATCGCTGGAGGACTCGCTGGCCTGTTTCGAACAGGGTATTCGCCTGACTCGCGAATGCCAGGCTTCGCTCAGTCAGGCCGAGCAGAAGGTGCGTATCCTGCTCGAGCGCGACGGCGAGCTGCAGGACGCTCCGTTCGAGCCGCCAGCATGATCGGCGACTACCAGAAGCGCTGTCAGGTGCGGGTCGATGCCTGCCTCGAGCAACTGCTCATCGCACCGCATGCGGCGCTCGACCGCATCTACACCGCCATGCGCTACAGCGTGATCAACGGCGGCAAGCGGGTACGGCCGCTGCTGGTCTACGCCGCCAGTGAAGCCCTGGCAGGCAATCCCGGCGACGCGGACGGCGCGGCATGCGCCGTCGAGCTGATCCACGCCTACTCGCTGGTGCATGACGACCTGCCGGCCATGGACGACGATGACCTTCGACGTGGCCAGCCCACCACCCACCGGGCCTTCGATGAGGCTTGCGCGATCCTTGCCGGGGACGGCCTACAGAGCCTCGCCTTCCAGATCCTGACCAGTGCCCGGCACAACCCAGCCGATCCGGCCTTGCGCCTGACGATGGTCGGGGTACTGGCGCAAGCGGCCGGACCAGCAGGCATGGTGGGTGGCCAGGCAATCGACCTTGGCGCCGTGGGCCACAAGCTCGACCGCGAGGCGCTGGAGCAGATGCACAGACACAAGACCGGCGCCCTGATCGAGGCCAGCGTGAGCCTCGGCGCGCTATCCAGCGGCCGCGCCGGCAGTGACGAACTGGCTTCGCTGCGGGGCTATGCCCGAGCCGTTGGCCTGGCATTCCAGGTACAGGACGACATCCTCGACGTGGAAAGCGACACTGCCACCCTGGGCAAGAATCAGGGGGCCGATATCGCGCGCGACAAACCCACCTACCCTGCACTGCTGGGGCTGGACGAGGCCAAACGCTACGCCCTGGAACTGCAGGAGCAGGCACAGGATGCCGTGGCCGGCTTCGGCACTCGCGCCGACCCGCTGCGTGCGCTGGCGCGCTATATCATCGAGCGCAGACACTGATCCCTTCGGCAATTCTGCTGTCCAAGTGCCATGGATGCTTTCGCCCGTCAGCCAAGCAAATTTCGTGCGGCTGTAGCCATCGGGTAAAATGCCGACTCACTCGCCTAGAATAACGATTCGCTCATGCCCAAGACGTTTCATGAGATGCCCCGCCTTCGTCCCGCCACCCCCCTTCTTGATCGGGCAGCCACGCCCGAGCAGTTGCGCCAGCTGGGCGAGTCGGAGCTGGACGCCCTTGCCGACGAGCTGCGCCAGGAGTTGCTCTATTGCGTAGGCCAGAGTGGCGGGCATTTCGGTGCCGGTCTCGGCGTAGTCGAGTTGACCATCGCGCTGCACTACGTCTTCGACACGCCACGTGATCGGCTGGTGTGGGACGTCGGTCACCAGGCCTACCCGCACAAGATCCTCACCGGCCGCCGCGAGCGAATGGCCACGCTGCGCCAGAAGGACGGCCTCGCGGCCTTCCCGCGGCGCTCGGAAAGCCCCTACGACACCTTCGGTGTCGGCCACTCCAGCACCTCCATCAGCGCGGCGCTCGGCATGGCCATCGCCGCCCGGATGCAGGGTGAAAAGCGCAAGGCCATCGCCGTCATCGGTGACGGCGCGCTGACCGCCGGGATGGCCTTCGAAGCGCTCAACCATGCGCCCGACGTCGGTGCCGACATGCTCGTCATTCTCAACGACAACGACATGTCCATCTCGCACAACGTCGGCGGGATGTCCAATTACCTGGCAAAGATTCTCTCCAGCCGAACCTATTCGAGCGTGCGCAACGGCGGCAAGAAGATCCTGTCGCGCCTGCCCGGCGCCTGGGAAATCGCCCGCCGCACCGAGGAATATGCCAAGGGCATGCTGGTGCCCGGGACCTTCTTCGAGGAGCTGGGCTGGAACTACATCGGCCCCATCGACGGACATGACCTCCCTACCCTGGTGTCCACCTTGCGAAACATGCGTGACCTGCCCGGTCCGCAGTTCCTGCATGTGGTGACCAAGAAGGGCAAGGGCTTCGCTCCGGCGGAGGCCGACCCGATCAGCTATCACGCCATCACCAAACTCGAGACCGATGCACCGCGCTACCCCAAACCGGTGTCGGGCCCGAAGTACTCCAGCGTGTTCGGCCAATGGCTGTGTGACATGGCTGCCGCGGACCCGCGCCTGACCGGCATCACTCCGGCGATGAAGGAAGGCTCTGATCTGGTGGCCTTCAGCGCGCGCTTTCCGGACCGCTACTTCGATGTCGCCATCGCCGAGCAACACGCCGTCACCCTGGCGGCCGGCATGGCCTGTGAAGGGGCGAAGCCGGTGGTGGCGATCTACTCGACCTTTCTGCAGCGCGCCTACGACCAGTTGGTCCACGATGTCGCCGTGCAAAACCTCGATGTACTGTTCGCCATCGACCGCGCCGGCCTGGTCGGCGAGGACGGCCCGACCCACGCTGGCAGCTTCGACCTGAGCTACCTGCGCTGCATCCCCGGCATGCTGGTGATGACACCAAGCGACGAGAACGAGCTGCGCCGCCTGCTCACCACCGGCTATCTGCATGCCGGTCCGGCAGCGGTCCGCTATCCCCGTGGCACCGGCCCGAATGCCTGCATCGAACCTGCCCTGACGCCGGTAGAGATCGGCAAGGGCATTATCCGCCGGCACGGCAAGGGCGTTGCCCTTCTGGTATTCGGCGTGCAGCTCGGCGAAGCGCTGGCAGTGGCCGAACGGCTGGACGCGACCGTGGCCGACATGCGTTTCGTCAAACCACTGGACGAAACCCTGGTGCGCGAACTGGCCGAGCATCATCAGCTGCTCGTCAGCATCGAAGAGAACAGCATCATGGGTGGGGCCGGCAGCGCGGTGGCGGAGTACCTGAATACACAAGGCGTCCTGAAGCCCCTGCTGCAACTTGGCCTGCCCGATTACTTCGTGGAGCATGCCAAACCCGGCGAGATGCTCGCCGAATGCGGCCTGGACGCGGAGGGAATCGAAGCGGCGATACGTGCTCGCCTGGCCACGCTGGATATGGACGGCTAATCCCGAGGCGTTGTCCACCTCAGCGTACGGCGACGCCCCCGGCCGACCGGACGCATCACTCGTCGTGCAGCAGCTGGCACAGGCGTTCGGTGGCGCCGAGCATCTGCAGGCTGGGTCGCTCGAGGCCACGATCGGGAATGGCGAACACCAGTTCCTGCCGCACCGCCTTCAGCTGAGGCCAGGCGCTCCAGCCCGGCACCAGCGACGGATCGCTGGCCAGGATCACGTCAGGATCACGGGCCAGTACAGCCTCCAGGCTCACCTGGGGCGCCGCAAGCTGCAGATCGGCAAAGAGATTCACGGCACCGCAGGCGCCCAGGGCGTCATTGATGACCTGGCGCCCGCCGAGGGTGTAGAGCGGCGCATCCCAGACCTGATAGAACACCCGCAACGGCTCGCCCCCTCGGTAGCGCTCGCGCAGCAGCGCCAGCCGTCCGCGTACTTCATTCGCCAACGCTGCGCCTGTGGCCTCGCGGCCGATCAGCCGGCCAAGCACCTCGGCCTGATCGGCCAGGTCATCGAGGGTCCGGGGCCGAGCCTCGTACAAAGGGATGCCAAAGCGCCTGAGCTGCTCGCGCTGCGCCGCGCCAATGCTGTCCGGCCATAGCAGCACCAGGCCCGGCCGCAACCCGACCAGGCGCTCGATGTTCAGCGAGTGGTGGTTGCCCACCGAGGGCAGGTCGGGCAGCGAGGCAGGTTGCTCACCACCTTCCAGCACGCCGACCAGGAGCTCGCCAGCGCCGAGCTCGAGCATCAGCTCGGTCATCGAGGGCGCGAGGCTGACCACGCGGGGTTCGCCATGGGCCAGGCCGCACCACAGCGCCGCCGCGAAAAGCCAGCCAACGCCTTTCACCCCTGGCTCAGAGCCCGCTGACCGCGTAGATGCCGGGCGCATTGCGCCAGTAGCCCTTGTAGTCCATGCCGTAGCCGAACACGTAGCGATCCTCGCAGCTGAGCCCGACATAGTCGGCTTTCAGATCAGGCGAAGCCTTGCGCTGGTGATCCTTGTCCACCAGCACCGCGGTGTACACCGCGGCAGCCCCGGCGTGACGGCAAAATTCAATGATGGCACTGAGGGTATGCCCCTCGTCGAGGATGTCATCGATGATCAGTACATGGCGATCGATGAAGGAAACCTCCGGCTTGGCCTTCCAGAACAGCTCGCCGCCGCTGGTCTGGTTGCGGTATCGGGTCGCATGCAGGTAGGACAGCTCCAGCGGGAAGTGCAGCTTGGTCAGCAGCTTGCCGGAAAAGATCAGGCCGCCGTTCATGACGCAGAAGACCACCGGATTGCGTTCGGCCAGCTCCGCATTGATCTGTCCGGCCACCGCCTCGATGGCCGCCTCGACTTCTTCCTCGTTGTAGAGGCAGTCGGCTTCGACCATGACTTGGCGGATATGCGCGAGATCAGTAGACATGATGTTCTCCGGATGGGGACGCCCAGGCCGGGCGAAAAAAGGTCAGAACATACCGAGGCCCGCAGGTCGCGGCAAGCCTCGCGGTCGCGGGCCTGCTTGCGATCATTTAATCTAGCCGGCAATTCGTTCGCCCGCCCGGAGCCCGCCATGCCTGTCCGTGAAATCCGCCACCCCCTGATCCGCCACAAGCTCGGCCTGATGCGCCGCGCGGACATCAGTACCAAGAATTTCCGGGAACTGGCCCAGGAAGTCGGCTCGATCCTGACCTACGAGGCCACGCGGGACCTGCCGTTGGAAAGCTACAGCATCGAAGGCTGGTGCGGGCCGGTGGAGGTGGAAAAGATCTCCGGCAAGAAGATCACCGTGGTGCCCATCCTGCGGGCCGGCATCGGCATGCTCGACGGGGTGCTGAGCCTGATTCCCGGGGCCAAGGTCAGCGCGGTGGGCATCGCCCGCAACGAGGAAACCCTGCAGGCGCACACCTACCTCGAAAAACTCGTTCCGGGCATCGATCAGCGGCTGGCCCTGATCATCGACCCGATGCTCGCCACCGGTGGCTCCATGGTCGCCACCATCGACATGCTGAAGAAGGCCGGCTGCAAGGAGATCCGCGCCCTGGTGCTGGTCGCGGCCCCGGAAGGGATCGCCGCAGTGGAACGCGCGCATCCGGATGTGGAGATCCACACCGCCTCCATCGATGAGCGGCTCGACCACAACGGCTATATCCTGCCTGGCCTGGGTGATGCCGGAGACAAGATCTTCGGCACCAAGCAGAAGGACGTCTGAATGCAGGAGCATAGCCACGACCCGGTATGGCGCCAGGCGCTGTCCGGTGCGCAGATGCTGTTCGTTGCCTTCGGCGCGCTGGTGCTGATGCCGCTGATCACCGGCATGGACCCGAATGTGGCGCTGTTCACGGCCGGGCTCGGCACGCTGATCTTCCACTTGGTCACCCGCAATCAAGTGCCGGTGTTTCTTGCGTCGAGTTTCGCCTTCATTGCGCCGATCCTGGCGGTGAACCTGGAATACGGACTGCCGGCGACCCTCGGCGGGCTGGTGGCCGCCGGCCTGCTCTACATGCTGCTGGCCGGTGCGGTGCGCCTCAAGGGCACCGGTTTCATCGACCGGCTGCTGCCGCCGGTGGTCATCGCTCCGGTGATCATGGCCATCGGTCTCGGCCTGGCTCCGGTGGCGGCCAACATGGCGATGGGCCGCACGGGAGATGGCAGTGACCAGTTGGTGCCCTACTGGACGGCCCTGACGGTTTCAATGGGTGCGCTGCTGGTCACCGTTGTGGTGGCGATCGTTGGCCGCGGGCTGCTACGCCTGATTCCCATCCTGGCTGGGGTAGGCGCCGGCTACGCCCTGGCCTGGGTGCTTGGCCTCGTCGATCTGGCCCCCGTGGGCGCGGCGCCCTGGCTGGCGGTCCCCGCCTTTGTCGCGCCGGAGTTCCACTGGGGTGCCATCCTGTTCATGTTGCCGATCGCCATCGCCCCGGCCATCGAGCACATCGGCGACGTGCTGGCCATCGGCAGCGTGACCGGCAAGAACTACCTGCAAAAGCCCGGCCTGCACCGCACCCTGCTGGGCGACGGCCTGGCCACTTCGGCGGCCGGCATGCTCGGCGGCCCACCGAACACTACCTACTCCGAGGTTACCGGCGCGGTGATGCTGACCCGCAACTTCAATCCGCGGGTGATGCTCTGGGCTGCGGGCATCGCCATCGCGCTGGCGTTCATCGGCAAGTCCGGCGCGCTGCTGCAGAGCATTCCGGTGCCGGTGATGGGCGGTATCCTGGTACTGCTGTTCGGCTCGATCGCAGTGGTCGGCCTGAACACGCTCATTCGTCACCGGGTCGATCTGTCGGAGCCGCGCAACCTGGCGATCGTTTCGGTCACGCTGGTGTTCGGCATCGGCGGCATGGTGATCGGCGAGGGTGATCTTGGCCTGAAGGGGATTTCCCTCTGCGCGATCGCAGCGATTGCGCTGAATCTGCTGTTGCCTGGCGCCAAGGGCTGGGATCGCGGCGAGCCCCAGATCTGACCCTGTGGGCGACGGCATTGCGCCGTCGCCCACAGGGTCAGAGCGCGACCCGATAGAAGAGGCTGTAGCTTTCGGTGCCCTCGTTGGGGCGCTTGATGCCGGCGTTGGAATAATGGATGGCACGCAGGCCGAGCTGGTGGCCACCGGAGAAGCGCAGGCCCACGCCGAAGCGGTCCTCGAACTGGAAGGCAGTGCTCAGGTTGTTGCCCTCGAGTGAAGTGCGCTCGAACAGCGCCACACCGATGCCCGCCTCGATGAAAGGCCTTACCCCTTCCCCGGCGAACTGGTAGACGAACACCGGAGCGAAAGAAAGGCTATGGTTGGCGGAATCGCGGTCGCCTTGCCAGTAGGTGTAGCCGGCATCCCAATAACCGGTCAGCCGTCCCACCCCGGTCTCGAACCAGCTCCGGTCGAAATCGAACTGCAGGCCGAGGCGGTAGGTCATGTTCGACTCCCCGCTCTGCCCGATTGCAGCCGTCACATCGACCGCGCTCGCCTGACCTGCCTGTCCCACCGTCAACAGGACCAACGCCGCCGCCGGGAAAAACCTCTTCATGCTGACTCCTCGTCACTACGGGTACATGACCACCTGATTCGCTGATAAATCAGGCCGGGCCCACCGCCAACCTCGCTGGCTAACCGGGGTAATACTCGACCTGCGCCATCTCACCCCATAACAGAGGCAAGACAGCGGTCATAAGTTGCGTATCGCCGCTTGTCCAGAACCTGACAATGCCCGGACCCTCACTCTGCAGGTCGCGCTCCAGCAACAGGCTTCCAAGCCGGCGGGCCACCGCTGAGCCCGTATCGATCAGACTGATCCCGGGCGGCAGCAGCTGCCGAAGCTGCGGCGCGACGAAGGGATAGTGAGTACAGCCCAGGATCAGCGTGTCACAGCCTTCGGCCAGCAGCGGGCGGACGAAGCCTGCGAGCAGGGCACGGGTCTCGTCATCCTCCAGCCGACCCGCCTCGATGCGCTCGACCAGGCCCGGACAGGGCTGGGTCACCACCCGCACGTCACTGGCGAAGCGGTCGAGCAAGGCGGCGAAGCGGGCGCTCTGCAGGGTCCCGGTGGTAGCCAGTACGCCCACCACCCGGCTGCGGCTCGCTGCTGCGGCTGGCTTGACAGCCGGCTCCATACCCACCACCGGCAGTTGGGGATGACGCTCGCGCAGATCGGCCACCGCGGCCGCGGTCGCGGTATTGCAGGCCACGACCAGAGCCTTGGCGCCTTGGTGGATAAAGAAGTCGGCGATGCCCCGGCAGCGCTCGCGGATGTACTCGGCACTCTTCTCACCGTAGGGAACGTGCCCGCTGTCGGCCAGGTAGAACAGCGATTCGTGTGGAAGGCATGCATGGATCTCGCGCAGGACCGACAGGCCGCCGACGCCCGAGTCGAACACGCCGATGGGCGCGCAGTCAGCCATCATGCGCCCCGCATACAGCGCAGCCGGGATCGCGCCGCACTCGCAGTTCCCGAAAGCGAGTGGAAAGGCCATCGACCAGCAGTAGCCGGCCGATCATGGGTTCGCCGAAGCCTGCGAGCAGCTTGAGCGCTTCCAGCGCCTGCAGGCTGCCCACCAGACCAACCAGAGGCCCGGCGACCCCCGCCTCGCTGCAAGTCAACTCGGCTTCACTGCCGGCGCCGTACAGACAGTGATAGCAGGGACTGTCCGGCAAGCGGGGATCAAAGACCGACAGCTGCCCTTCCAGGCGAATCGCCGCGCCGCTTACCAGCGGGACGCGCGCCTGGACGCAGGCGGCATTGACCGCGGCGCGGGTGGCGAAGTTGTCGCTGCAGTCGAGTACCAGATCGACCGCCGCTACCGCCGCCGACAGCGAACCGGCATCCAGCGCCGTTTCGAGGGTGAGCAAGCGGATCTGCGGATTGATGGCGGCCAGCCGTCGCCGCGCGGACTCCGCCTTGCCCAGCCCGATGGCCGGACTGTCATGCAGGACCTGGCGCTGCAGATTGCTCAGATCGACCCGATCGAAATCGGCCAGATGCAGCTCGCCGACGCCGGCCGCCGCCAGGTACAACGCCACCGGAGAGCCGAGACCGCCCAGGCCGACAATGAGCACCCTGCTCTGCTTCAGGCGCAACTGGCCCTCGACATCGATCTGCGGCAGCAGGATCTGCCGGCTATAGCGAAGCAGCTCCTGGTCATCAAGCATGGCGACGCTCCCCCTGTCGCTCCGGCAGTGGCCAGCAACCGAGGCTCACCCGCTCCTGGCAGCCATGGTCACGCCGCGTATCGACCGCCACAAAGCCTCGCTGAGTGAGCAACTGGCGCACCGCCGTGCCCTGTTCGAAGCCGTGCTCCAGTAGCAGCCAGCCGCCGGGCGCCAGGAACCTTGGCGCCTGCTCGACGATGGCGCGCAGGTCGTCGAGGCCGTCGCGCCCGGACACCAGCGCGCTACTGGGTTCGAAGCGCAGGTCGCCCTCGTCAAGGTGAGGGTCGCCGTCCGGAATATAGGGCGGGTTGCTGAGGATCAGCGCGAACTGCTGGCGCCCCAGCGCGTAAAACCAGTCGCTGCGTTCGAACTGTACATTGCCCAGACCAAGCCGCTGGCGGTTGCGCTCGGCCAGCGCCACAGCCGCATCGATACGATCAACGCCTGTCAGCCGCCAGCCGGGCCGCTCTGCCGCCAGTGCCAGGGCGATGGCCCCGCTGCCAGTGCCCAGATCGAGCACAGCGGCAGGGGTCGCCGGCAGAAGCTCGAGGGCGGTTTCCACAAGCAATTCGGTATCCGGTCGCGGAATCAGCGTCTCGGCACTGACCTCCAGCTCCAGGCTCCAGAAGCCCTGCCGTCCGAGAATATGCGCCACCGGCTCACCGCGCCGACGCCGCGCAAGCCACTCGGCAAAGCGCGCCGCCTGCTCCGTTGCCACTTCCCGTTCAGGCCAGGTACGCAGATAGGTGGCCGGCTTGCTCAGCGCAGCGGCCAGCAACCATTCGGCATCCAGCCTTGGGCTCGGCGAGTCCGGCAGGTCGGCCTGTTTCAGCAGGGCTTCGATGGTGGCCATGTCCTTCGCTTCTGGTCTATGAGGCGCTAAGCCTTGGTGGGTCGGCAGCATGTCATCGCAACAGCTGGAGCTTGACAGAAGCCTCCATGTGCGCAGCAGCAACGCTCGTCCAGCCTTCAGCGCTTCTATCGGCTCTTGGCTAGTCCCCCAGGGCCGCCAACTGATCGGCCTGGTACTCGCTGAGCAAGGGCTCGATCACCGCGTCGACACCGCCGGCCATGACCTCGTCAATGGCATAGAGCGTCAGGTTGACCCGGTGGTCGGTGACCCGTCCCTGAGGGAAGTTGTAAGTCCGGATGCGCTCGGAGCGATCTCCCGAGCCCACCAGCAGGCGGCGGGTGTCGGAAATTTCCTTGTGCGCGGCGGCATCCTGCATGTCCTGCAGTTTGGCCGACAACCAGGACATCGCCTTGGCGCGGTTCTTGTGCTGCGATCGCTCTTCCTGGCACTCGACGACGAGGCCGGTGGGCAGATGGGTGATGCGGATTGCCGAGTCGGTCTTGTTGACGTGCTGGCCGCCCGCGCCCGAAGAGCGATAGGTGTCCACGCGCAGCTCGGCCGGATTGATCTCCACCGCCGCCTGTTCATCGGGCTCCGGCAGGACCGCCACGGTACAGGCAGAGGTGTGGATGCGCCCCTGGGACTCGGTTTCCGGGACCCGCTGGACCCGGTGCGCACCGGATTCGAACTTTAGCTTGGCGTAGACGTTATCGCCCTCGACCCGCGAAATCACCTCCTTGTAACCACCATGCTCACCGAGGCTCTCGGAGAGGATCTCGATCCGCCAGCCCTGCCTTTCGGCATAGCGCGAATACATGCGGAACAGATCGCCGGCGAAAATCGCCGCCTCGTCCCCACCCGTACCGGCGCGAATCTCCAGGAACACGTTGCGACCGTCCCGGGGGTCCCGGGGCAACAGCATCCGCTGCAGGTCCGACTCCAGCGCCGCCAAGCGCTGCCGGGCATCGGCCACCTCCTCGGCGGCCATCTCCCGAAGATCCGGGTCGCTGTCCTTGAGCAGCGCCTGGGCGCCTTCGAGGTCGGCCTGGACACGCAGGTACTCACGGTAGGCCTGATGCACCGGCTCGATTTCGGCGTACTCTTTCGAATAAGCGCGGAAACGGCTCTGGTCGCTGATGATTTCGGCATCACCCAGCAGGGCGGTCAGCTCTTCGTAGCGGTCCTGGATCAGGTCCAGCTTGTTCAGCAGGGAGGCTTTCATCGTTTCGACTCACCCTCGGCGAGGGCAAACAGCTCCTGGGCGACCGAGAGCGCTTCGATCCGGCCCTCGGCGGAAAATTTCTTCAGCTGCACGCTGGGTGCATGCAGCAACTTGTTGGTCAGACCACGCGCCAGGGCCGCCATCACCTCCGAGGGGTCTGCACCTGCCGCAACGAGGCGCTGCGCCTTCTGCAGTTCCTCGTCTCGCAGTCGCTCGGCCTGCTGGCGGTAGGCACGCAGGACATCCACCGCGGCCAGCTCGCGCAGGCGCAGCATGAACTCCTCGGCACCGACCGATACCAGCTCTTCGGCGGCCTGGGCGGCGCCCTGTCGGCTCTTGAGGTTTTCCGCGACCACATCGTGCAGGTCGTCGACGGTGTACAGATAGACGTCGTCGAGCTCACCGACCTGTGCTTCGATATCTCGCGGTACGGCGATATCGACCATGAACATGGGCTTGTGTCGCCGCCGCTTGAGCGCCTGCTCCACGGCTCCCTTTCCGAGAATCGGCAATTGGCTGGCAGTGGAGCTGATGACGATATCGCTGTTGGCCAACTCATCGGGGATGTCGGCCAGCAGGATGGCGTGAGCGCCGAACTGCTCGGCCAGCGAACTGGCCCGCTCGAGGGTCCGGTTGGCCACCACGATGCGCTTGATGCCCTGCTCGTGCAGGTGGCGGGCAACCAGGGTAATGGTTTCGCCGGCACCGATGAGCAGCGCCTGGCTGCGATCGAGGTTGCTGAAGATCTGCCGCGCCAGGGTCACCGCGGCGAACGCGACGGACACCGGATTCTCGCCGATGGCGGTGTCGGTGCGGACGGTCTTGGCGGTGCTGAAGGTGGCCTGGAACAGCCGCCCCAGCAAAGGGCCGACACTGCCCGCCTCGCGCGCAATCGCATAGGCGGATTTCATCTGGCCAAGGATCTGCGGCTCGCCCAGTACCAGCGAATCGAGCCCGGCGGCGACGCGCATCATGTGGCGTACCGCAGCGTCTCCATGATGGACATAGGTGCACGCCTTGAGATCTTCCAGGCGCAAGCGGTGGAAGCTCGCCAGCCAGGCCAGCACCGCCTCGGTCTCCGGCTGATCCTGCTGCAGGTACAGTTCGCTGCGGTTGCAGGTGGAGAGAATGGCGGCTTCACGGGTAGGCGTGACACGGCACAACTGATGCAGCGCCTCGACCATCTGCTCAGGCGTGAACGCCACGCGCTCGCGGACATCTACCGAAGCGGTCTTGTGGTTAATGCCGAGCGCAATGAAAGCCATGCGGGGTCGCTGGGTGGAAAACAGAACTCGCGATTCTCCTATTTCGTCCGATAGAGAACAACCGCTGCCATGCATTGTCCCACTCAATCAGCGCTCGCGCCCAGGCCGGCCGGGAGCGTTGGGCTTGCCCAATGGCTTGTGTCATCATGCCCCAACCGTCTCTCTAGCCGTGCATTCCCGCCATGAAAAGACTCTTCGCCCTGTCTGCCCTGTTGCTCATCGGCGGTTGTCAGACGCTCGTCCCACCCGCCTCCGAACCGGCAGTGCCTGTCGAGGAGAGCGCAAGCGAAGCGCCCGAGCCCACCCGCGCGCAGGGCTCGTTCAGCCAGGAGACCCTGTACTCGTTACTGGTGGCAGAGCTGGCGGGCCAGCGCAACCGCTTCGACATCGCCCTGGGCAATTACGTCCAGCAGGCTAATGCCACCCAGGATCCCGGCGTCGCCGAACGTGCGTTCCGCATCGCCGAATACCTCGGCGCCGAGCAGGCGGCCCTGGACACGGCGCTGATCTGGGCAGCCAATGCCCCCGAAGACCTGGACGCCCAGCGCGCCGCAGCAATCCAGCTGGCCCGCGCCGGCCAGTACGAACAATCGCTCGACTACATGGAACGGGTATTACGGCGCCAGGGCGACACCCACTTCGACTTTCTCGCCCTGTCCGCCGCGCGCACCGACCCGGACACCCGCGACGGTCTTCTGCAGAGTTTCGAGCGTCTGCTGCAGCGCTACCCCGACACCCCCCAGCTGGTGTTCGGCAAGGCGCTTTTGCTCGAGCAGGACGATCGCCCGCATGACGCCCTGACGTTGCTCGAGGGGCAGCCGCGCGCCGAGCGGCCGGTGCCCTCGATTCTTCTCCACGCGCGCATTCTGCAGGTGCTCGACCGCGGCGACGAAGCGCTACCGCTGCTCAGGCGAAGCCTGCCACAGCATCCCGACGACAAGCGCCTCAGGCTCGCCTATGCGCGACTGCTGGTGGAAAGTGACCAGTTCGAAGCGGCCATCGGCGAGTTTTCCACCCTCCTCCAGCAGAACCCGGCCGACGACGACCTGCGTTTCTCCCTGGCCCTCGTCTGCATGGAAGCCGAAGCCTGGAAGGAAGCCATCGTCTACCTCGAAGACCTCATCGCCAGAGGCAGCCACGTCAATGCCGCCCAGTTCAACCTCGGCCGCGCCCATGAAGCCCTGGGCAACACCCGCCGCGCGCTGGACGCCTACTCCAGGGTTGCGCCCGGCAACGAATACCTCGCCGCCAAGTCCCTGCAGACCAAACTGCTGCTCGACAACAACCGTGGCGAAGAAGCCGCGACCCTGCTCCAGCGTGCTCGCCAGAGCCAGCCGGACTACGCCATCCAGCTGTATCTGCTGGAGATCGAGGCGCTTTCCGAACAGGGTCGCCTGGAACTTGCCGAACAGCGGATCGACCAGGCGCTGGAGCAGTTCCCCGAGGAACTGAACCTGCTCTACACCCGCGCGATGCTTGCCGAGAAACGCGGCGACCTGCAGCAACTTGAAGCCGACCTGCGCTTCATTCTTGATCGCGAGCCGGAAAATGCCATGGCACTCAACGCCCTGGGCTATACCTTGGCCGACCGCACCGTGCGCTTCGAGGAAGCCTTGGCGCTTATCGAAAAAGCCCACCAGCTGAACCCCGAAGACCCGGCCATTCTCGACAGCATGGGCTGGATCCAGTACCGCCTGGGCAACCATCAGGAAGCCGAGCGCTGGCTGCGCGAGGCGTTCGAACGGTACCCGGATGCCGAAATCGCCGCCCATCTGGGTGAAGTCCTCTGGACCCAGGGCCAGCGCCGCGAAGCACGGCGGATCTGGTCGCAGGCCTACCAGAACGAACCAGACAGCCCGATTCTGCGCGACACCCTGCGTCGCTTGACGGGCTCGGAGACGCTTTGATCCATGATGACCGCCTCTCGCATTCTCACCCTGTCCCTTGCCACCCTCCTGCTGGTTGGATGCGCCAGCCACGAAACCTTCGAGGGAGCCGGTGACCCGGCAGCCTGGCGCCAGCACCGCGCCCAGGTCGAAGCCATAGATGGCTGGCAGATCAACGGCAAGATCGGCATCCGCGCGCCCCAGGAGTCCGGCAGCGGTACGCTGTTCTGGCTACAGCGCCAGGACTACTTCGACATTCGTCTCTCCGGCCCGCTCGGCCGCGGCGCGACACGCCTGACCGGCCGCCCTGACGCCGTCACGCTGGAGGTCGCCAACCAGGGCCGCTTCGAGGCCGAGTCCCCCGAGGCGCTGGTGGAGGCGCAACTGGGCTGGCAACTGCCGGTCTCCAACCTGCTCTGGTGGGTGCGCGGCCTGCCGGCTCCGGACAGCCGCAGCCAGGTGACTCTGGACGGCGGCAACCGGCTCGCCCGGCTGCAACAGGATGGCTGGCAAGTGGAGTTCCTCGCCTATGCCGATCACGCCGGATACTCACTGCCTGAGCGCATTCGCCTGGAGGGACACGAGGTGCAGCTCACCCTGGTGATCAAGGACTGGCAGCCGCGCCGGCTGGGCCAGCCATGACCAGCCTGTCGCTGCCGGCGCCAGCCAAGCTCAACCTCATGCTGCACATCCTCGGCCGCCGCCCGGATGGCTACCATGAGCTACAGACGCTGTTCCAGTTTCTCGACCATGGCGACACCCTGGACTTCGGCCTGAGAGACGACGGTGAGATCCGTCTTGAAGCCGATCTCCCCGGCGTTCCCCACGACAGCAACCTCATCGTCCGCGCCGCACGCCTGTTGCAGGCCGAGGCGGGCCATCGAGCCGGCGCGAACATTCGCCTGCACAAACGCCTGCCCATGGGCGGTGGTATCGGCGGTGGCAGCTCGGACGCGGCCACCACCCTGCTCGGCCTGGACCGCCTGTGGAATCTCGGCCTGGGCGAGGACCGCCTGGCCAGGCTAGGCCTGAGCCTGGGCGCCGACGTGCCGGTGTTCGTTCGCGGTCGTGCCGCCTTTGCCGAGGGCGTGGGCGAGCATCTGACCCCCGTCGAAATCGAAGAACCCTGGTATCTGATTGTTGTTCCACCGGTTTCGGTTAGCACTGCGGAAATTTTCTCGTCGGCGGAGTTGACACGCGATAGCCCCGCCATTACAGTGCGCACCGTTCTCGAACAGGGCGGTCGAAATGACTGTCAGCCGGTGGTCGAGAAGCGTTATCCAGAAATTCGTAACGCTTTGATGTTGCTGAACAAATTCGTTTCAGCTAGATTAACCGGCACTGGAGGTTGTGTGTTTGGGGCCTTCCCCAACAAGACCGAGGCTGATACAGTCGCGGCCCAGCTTCCAGAATCCCTGCCAGGATTCGTAGCCAGAGGCAGCAACATCTCGATGTTGCACCGACAGCTGGGAACCCTGACCTGAGACAGGATACCTAAGGTATCTGCACGACATAGGGGCGTCGCCAAGCGGTAAGGCAGCAGGTTTTGATCCTGCCATGCGTTGGTTCGAATCCAGCCGCCCCTGCCATATTCTTGAAGCTGTTCAAAAACAAGCCGATTCGGTTTTCTTTTTGAACAGCTTTTTAATTTCAGGCCCAACCTCAGCCGGCAGGTATTGCGCGTGTCCAAGATGATGGTCTTCACGGGGAACGCTAACCCCGATCTGGCGCGGCGTGTGGTACGTCAGCTGCACATCCCTCTTGGCGACGCTTCCGTCGGAAAATTCTCCGACGGCGAAGTCAGTGTGGAAATCAACGAAAACGTCCGCGGCAAGGACGTTTTTTTGATTCAGCCGACCTGCGCACCCACCAATGACAACCTGATGGAGCTGGTGGTGATGGCCGATGCCTTCCGCCGTTCCTCCGCCTCGCGCATCACCGCGGTCATCCCCTACTTCGGCTATGCCCGCCAGGACCGCCGCCCGCGCTCCGCCCGCGTGGCGATCAGCGCCAAGGTCGTAGCCGACATGCTCGACGTTGTGGGAGTCGACCGGGTCCTGACCGTTGACCTGCATGCGGACCAGATCCAGGGCTTTTTCGACATTCCAGTGGACAACATCTACGGCTCGCCGGTGCTGGTGGACGATATCCAGAGCCAGCGCTTCGAGAACCTGATGATCGTTTCTCCCGACATCGGCGGCGTGGTGCGCGCCCGCGCAGTCGCCAAATCGCTCGGCGTGGACCTTGCGATCATCGACAAGCGCCGCCCCAAGGCAAACCAGTCGGAAGTCATGCACATCATCGGCGATGTGGAAAACCGCACCTGCGTGCTGGTTGACGACATGGTCGATACCGCCGGAACCCTGTGCCACGCCGCCAAGGCCCTGAAGGACCATGGCGCGGCCAAGGTCTACGCCTACTGCACTCACCCCATCCTTTCCGGTCGCGCCATCGAAAACCTCGAGGGTTCGGTGCTGGACGAGCTGGTGGTGACCAATACCGTTCCGCTGTCGCCTGCGGCGCAAGCCTGCGCCAACATCCGCCAGCTGGATATTGCACCCGTGGTTGCCGAGGCGGTACGCCGCATCAGCAACGAAGAATCGATCAGCGCGATGTTTCGCTAGAGCTCGCGCCGATCATCCATGCCCCGACTTCGGGGCTTTTGCTCACCGTCCGGGGGCGCTGGTCGCAAGTGCCCCGTTCGGCTGACACATCGGAGAAATGAAATGACCGACTTCACCCTGAATGCCGAAGTGCGTTCCGACCTGGGGAAAGGTGCGAGCCGCCGCCTGCGTCGTAACGCTGCCATGATCCCTGCCGTGATCTACGGCGGCGACAAGACCCCGCAATCCGTCAGCCTGGTGGCCAAGGATGTCGCCAAGCTGCTGGAAAACGAGGCTGCCTTCAGCCACGTGATCGATCTCAAGGTCGAAGGCGCCAACGAGTCCGTACTGATCAAGGCGCTGCAGCGTCACCCGGCCAAGGGCTATGTGATGCACGTGGATTTCCTGCGCGCCGTGGCTGATCACAAGCTGACCGCTGTTGTTCCGCTGCACTACCTCAACCAGGATTCCTGCATTGGCGTGAAGCAGCAGGGCGGTGAGATCCTGCACAACCTGAACGAAGTGGAAGTGAGCTGCCTGCCGAAGGACCTGCCTGAGTTCATCGAAGTGGACATGGCCAATGTCGAGCTGGGCCAGACCCTGCACCTGACCGATCTCAAGCTGCCCGAAGGCGTACAGCTGGCCGCACTGGCACACGGCAGCGACCTGCCGGTCGCCAACGTCCATGCCACCCGCGTGGCCAAGGACAGCACCGAGGAAGGCGCCGCCGAGTAATCTCGGTCCCTGATTCGGCTTTGAGCAGACGAGAGGGCTTCTGACGTGACTGCCGTGAAACTGATCGTCGGCCTGGGTAACCCCGGCCCCGAATACGACCAGACCCGGCATAACGCAGGGGCCCTTTTCGTTGAGAAGCTCGCCGCGCGCGAAGGCGTCTCCCTGAGCCCTGACCGCAAGTATTTCGGGCTGGTCGGCAGGTTTCGCCATCAAGGCGAAGACATTCGCCTGCTGATCCCCACCACCTTCATGAACCGCAGTGGTCAGGCCGTCTCCGCATTGGCCGGGTTCTACCGGATTCCCCCGGACGCCATCCTGGTGGCCCACGACGAGCTCGACCTGCCGCCCGGCGTCGCCAAGCTCAAGCAGGGCGGCGGACATGGCGGACACAACGGGCTGCGCGACATCATTGCCCGGCTCGCCAACCAGAATACCTTCTACCGCCTGCGCCTGGGCATTGGCCATCCCGGTCACGCCAGCCTGGTCACCGGCCATGTGCTCGGCCGCGCGCCCCGCGACGAGCAGGAAAAACTCGACGCCAGCATCGACTTCGCCCTGGATGTCGTCCCGGAAGTGCTTTCCGGCGACTGGACCCGGGCCATGCAGCGCCTGCACAGCCAGAAGGCCTGAACCTATCACGAGGCAACACCCATGGGATTCAACTGCGGCATCGTCGGCCTGCCCAACGTCGGCAAGTCCACCCTGTTCAATGCATTGACCAAGTCCGGTATCGCGGCGGAGAACTTCCCCTTCTGCACCATCGAGCCCAACAGCGGCGTGGTGCCGATGCCCGACCCGCGCCTCGATGCCCTGGCGGCGATCGTCAAGCCCGAGCGGGTGATCCCCACCACCATGGAATTCGTCGACATCGCCGGCCTGGTCGAAGGTGCCTCCAAGGGTGAGGGCCTGGGCAACAAGTTTCTCGCCAACATCCGTGAGACCGACGCCATCGCCCACGTGGTCCGCTGCTTCGAAGACGAGAACGTCATTCACGTCTCCAACAGCGTCGATCCCAAGCGGGACATCGAGATCATCGACCTGGAGCTGATCTTCGCCGACCTGGAAAGCTGCGAAAAGCAGCTGCAGCGGGTCATCCGCAGCGCCAAGGGTGGCGACAAGGAAGCCGTTGCGCAAAAGGCTCTGCTGGAAAAGCTGATCCCCCATTTCAGCGAGGGCAAGCCGGCCCGCACCCTGATGAAAACCCTCGGTGAGGATGAGAAACAGCTGGTTCGTGGCTTTCACCTGCTCACCAGCAAACCGGTGATGTACATCGCCAACGTGGCCGAGGACGGCTTCGAGAACAACCCCTATCTGGACGTGGTGAACGCCATTGCCGCCGACGAAGGTGCCGTGGTGGTCCCGGTGTGCAACAAGATCGAGGCGGAAATCGCCGAACTCGAGGACGGCGAGGAAAAGGACATGTTCCTCGAGTCCCTCGGCCTCGAAGAGCCCGGCCTCAATCGAGTCATCCGTGCCGGCTATGAATTGCTCAACCTGCAGACCTACTTCACTGCCGGGGTCAAGGAAGTCCGTGCCTGGACGGTCCGCATCGGCGCCACCGCGCCCCAGTCCGCCGCGGTCATCCACACCGACTTCGAGAAAGGCTTCATCCGTGCCGAAGTCGTCGCCTATGACGACTTCATCCAGTACAAGGGCGAAGCCGGCGCCAAGGAAGCGGGCAAATGGCGCCTGGAAGGCAAGGAGTACATCGTCAAGGACGGCGACGTGATGCATTTCAGATTCAACGTCTAGCGCGTTCTGACACCTCTCGGTGGACACCTGACCCCTTGAAGCACGCGCGGCTCAAGGGGTTTTTGTTGTCTACCGATCAGTTGCCGGCCAGGCAGGTTCGAAGCAAGCCCGAGGCTTTACCGAACAGGGCCTTAGCGACCAGTCCGGAGCATAAGCGGGCCTCGCCGCGTTCGAGCGCAAGGCCTTTTCATTGCCGACCTGCATGGCTGCCAGACCAGCTAGAACTCGACCCTCACCCCTGCGTACAGCGTCCGCCCCGGCGCCGGCTCATAGTAGTAACCGAAGTTGTCGTTAATGCGCAGGTTGTCGTAGTAGTCGCGGTCGAACAGGTTGTCGATGCCGACGTAGGGCTCCCAGAGCTGGCCACCCTGCAGCAGGCGCCAGCCGAGGCGGGCGTTGCCCACGGCGTAGCCGGAGACCCGGCTGGCGTTGGCGTTGTCGGCGTACTGCTCGTCGTGGGCGCTCAGGTTGACCCTTGCGTACCAGCTTTCCCGGTCGTAGCTGACCTCGCCGAACAGGCTCTGGCGCGGGACGCCGGCGATGCGGTTGCCGTCGAAGTCCTGGAACCGGTCGAAGCGGAAGTCGTTGTAGGTCCAGGCGCCGGTCAGGCGCCAGTGCGGGCCGATCAGCCACTGGGCGCTCAGCTCCACGCCGTCGCGGCTGGAGCGGCCGGCGTTGGTGTAGAAGGTGCGCCCATTCAGCACCACAGGTACCAGTTCGTCCTCGATGCGCATGCTGTACAGCACTGCCTCGTAGCGCAACCCGGGCCGCTCGCCCTTGAAGCCCAGCTCGCGGTTGGTCGCCCGCGCCGGGCCGAGGGAGGGATTGAAGCCGCCACCGGACGGGTTGGCCAGTTCGTTGATGGTCGGCGTCTCGAACGAGGTGGCATACCGGGCGTAGACCACGTGATGGGGGTCGAGCCGGCGGCTGAGGCCGAGGCTGTAGTTCCAGTCGTCCAGGGTCTCGCCACCGGAGGCGTCGCCATCGCTCAGATAGCGATCCTTGGCCCGCAGCCTGACGCGGTCGTAGCGCAGGCCGGTGGTGAGCAGCCAGGCGTCGGTGAGGCTCAGATGGTTTTCCAGGAACAGCCCGGCGCTGTCGGCGGACTCCCGCTGGCGCTGGGTCAGCGCACCGGTCGTGCCGCCGACCAGGTTGTTGTGGCGGCTGCGTTCGTCTCGCTGGCTTTCCAGATCGAGGCCGAGGGTGAGCCGGTTGGGCAGGCCGGCCCACTCGCGGCTGAAGGTCCGCTGGGCGCCAACCCCGGCGAACCAGCGATCGAAGGCGGTCTGCCCGTTCGCCATCACCGGCAGGCGATTGCCGAACTCGCGACGACCGTAATAGCTGCGCAACTGGTAGCTGTCGTCATCGGCGGTGCGGCCGTCCCAGACCAGCGACAGGCGCTGCTGGCGAATCCACTCGTCGGAGTCGAACTGCAGGCTCTGGGGCCGCGCCTGGGAACGGCCGGCGCGCACCTGGGCGAGGGTCAAGGCACCGGGGTCCTCGGCGCGGTTGTCCAGCGCGTGCAGGGTGGCGCCAAGCGTACCGCCCTCACCTTCCCAGCGCAGCTTACCGGTGAGGTTGTTGAGTTCGGCGGTGCCCTGGGGACGATAGCCATCGAGACGGGTGGTGCTCACCGCCAGAAGCCCGCCCAGCGCGCCGACGCTGCCGCTGGTTTCGGCACGTGCCCGCCGGTAGCCCAGCTCGGCCCCGGTGACTTCCACCTGGTGCCGCGGGGTCTCGCCCGGCTGGCGTGTCTCGATGGAGAGCACCCCGCCGGCGGCATTGCCATGGATGGTGGAGGACGGGCCGCGAATGACCTCGATGCGCTCCACCAGGGACGGGTCCAGCCCGTCCATCTCGGTCTGCCCGTCGGGCATGGTCAGCGGCACGCCATCGACCAGCACCCGCACGCCGCGCACGCCAAAGCTGGAACGGGCGCCGAAGCCACGGATCGACAGGCGCATCCCCTGGGCCAGGTTGTAGCGGCTCTGGGGCACCGCGCCCGGGATCGGCGCCAGCAGGCTGTCGAGGCTGAGCAACTGCTCGCCGGGCTGGTCCTCCACCTCGCGAGTGCCCACCGACAGCGGCAGGGTCAGCCAGTCGGATTCGGCGCGGGGCGAGGTGATCAGCAGCGGGTCGAGGGTCAGGGGATCGCCTGTCTGGGCAAGGGCGGGAGTTGCTGTCAGTGCTAGCGAACCCGTCAGGATAAATCGGAACTTCATGATGGTGCCGGTCCCTATGCCGCGGTTCGGGCCTCATTACCCGTCCGGTTACTGTAGATCAAATGCGCGACCGGCCGACTGCTGTCCTGGCAGCTGCGCCCGTCATTACGGGCAGGCACCTCATCGCTCCCCAGGTGATTTGTTCATCCAGAGGTCCATAGGGTCAAGCGCGGGGAAGAAAGTGCCTCTGCGGGCTCGCAGCCGCCACACACTCAGGGGTATGGTTTTCAAGAAACCGTCTCCTGGTGGAAGTCCAGTGCGGCCAGGTTCTTGTCCTTTGCCTCGATCATCATGTCGAAACGATCGAGAAAAGTGGCCGCGTAGCGATTGCACCCGCGGTTCCACATCCGCTTGCTGTGTCCATAGAGCACCCGTTTGCTCACCTTGGCCAATACCGCCGGCATCTCTAGTCGCTCCTCGTTCGAGAAGCCCAGCTCCATCAATGATTCAGGTGGCTGCGAGTAGTGCATCACCGGCCGCACCCCTTTCCAGCTGTCGATAATGCGGGCTACACGGGGGTCGTCCGGTTCGATGTAGCGCTCTTCGTTGATCCAGCAATGGTGGATGTCCAGCACCACAGGCGCCAGGTCCGCCAGCGCCAGGCACTCGTCGACGCCGTAGATCTTTTCCTCGTTCTCAAAGGTAATGCAGTTGCGCGCCACTTCCGAAAGTCGCGCCCAGACCGCCCGGATGCCCTCGCCGCCCAGACGACCGGCGATATGCAGGTTGCACTTGAAGTCCTGAAACTGGCGACCGAAGCCCATCATGCGGATCATGTCGGCGTGATATTCGAACTCGGCGAGGCTGTTGTCGACCACGTGGGCCTTGTCCGAACCCAGCACGCAGTACTGTCCCGGATGAAACGACAACCGCACGCCCAACTCACGGGCCCGCTCGCCGATCTCACCGAACCGCGTCGCCAGCCGGTCCTGAACCTCGTGGCGCTGATAGAAGTCGGCGACCTCGGGGTGACTGTAGAACGGCAGAAGGTCGCTGCTCAAACGCAGCATCCGCAGGCCCGGCGGCAACGTGCCGACGTAGTCCAGCATCCGCAACTGTGCGTCGAGGTTGTGCAGCATCACCTCATGCAGCTTTTCCTCGGCGCGATCCCGCGGAACGCTGTTGATCCAGCGCAGCGTGGTGGTGCGCGGGTTGAAGGCGCGCTCGATTTCCTCCAGCGCCTTGAGCGCAAGACTGTGGCCGGGATGGCGATACTGGCAAGCGAAACCGATTCTGCCCATGGGCTTATTCATTCATGACACATGCAGCTGTGGACGCCGAATCCGCCCGCCAGTGCCCAGATACTGGACCGGTGGCCCTCCCGAGACGACCTGCCCGGGTCCGCCGCCGCCCCTTTGGAACGGCAGTGAAGTTAGATAAAACAAAGGCTTGACAGCCACCAGAAGCGAAACAATAATGCGCGCCTCGAATGGCTACGTAGCTCAGTTGGTTAGAGCACGGCATTCATAATGCTGGGGTCCGGGGTTCAAGTCCCTGCGTAGCCACCATATTCTCGAAGGGTCAGCGAAAGCTGGCCCTTTGTGCTTTCTGGCATGGCAGAATGTAGCCACAAGGCAGGATGCCATCGAGTGCAGGATCAGGACGATGAATGCAGACAAGGACGATGCGCCAGCACGCATCCGGCGCGGCCGGGCCAATCCCTGGCGTGCGCGGGTGATCATGGGGATAGGGTCAGTCATGGTCGGCGCCCTGGTCGCGCTGTCGGCACGGCCGGCCGCAATCGATGTCGGCGCGCTGACCGCAGCCCTGCATCAGGGCACGCCGCCCATCCCGCACCCCACTGCCGCGCAGCCAGTCCTCACAGCGCCCCACCCTCGGTCGGAGCTGGTGAGCACGAGCCCGGAGCAAGCGACGCTGAGCTGGGCGCCCGCAGCCCAGGCGGACGCTCCGCCGGCACGGCAGACGGTGTTCAACGATCAGAACTATGCCCACGACCCCAGCCGCATCAACACCCTTCACTCGACACCTGTTCGGTACACAGGTGAGACACGCAGCCAGCAGCGCGCGCCCGTAGTCAGGACCCTGACGGATAGCTGGAACTGGACCGACGGCAAGCGACGTCGCATAGGTGGCCGCTTCGAGTGGATCGAGCAAGACGGCCAGATCGACTATTCCAGCGTGTGCCGCAATTATGAGCGCGGCTCCCTGATTTATCGCGACTGCCGCAAGGGGGCCAAGGCCCGATTCGCCGAACTATGTGGCCGCCACAAGCCGGCCTGTCATGCCGCCAACAACTTCATGCCGTGACCTACAGCGCGAGCCGTATCCGGTCTGATCGCCAATACGGCCGGCGCGCCTCGCTCAGCTCGGCGCCACCACAGCGCCGCTGGCTTCGCCGCGCAGCGCCTGCTCCAGCGCGTCCCGTCCGGTAAGTTGACTGTCCAGCTTCACGTAGACGGCGGACTCCTCAGGCACAAGAATGGCATCGGTCACCCCTTCCAGGGCCAGCAGCCGCTGCACGGCGCCTGCCTCGTAGCCCGCCTGAAGCGGCAGGCGCATGCTGGTCACATAAGGCGGTTCGCGCATGCTGAGGGCGGCGAGCAACCAGATCAGGCACAGCCCGGCACAGCCCATGAAGACCCAGCCCAGGCCGCCCTGTTGAAAGAGCCAGCCGCCAAGCATTCCGCCAAGCGCGGCACCGAAAAACTGGCTGGTGGAGTACACCCCCATCGCGGTGCCCTTGCCACCCGCCGGCGCTACTTTGCTCACCAGTGATGGCAAGGATGCTTCCAGCAAGTTGAAAGCGGTGAAGAACAACACCATCCCCAGCACCAGGCTCCACAGGCCAGTCGCCAGCAGTGAGAAATACAGTTCACAGACCAGCAGCAGCGCCACCGAACCCACGAGCACTCGCTTCATCTGGCGCTTCTTCTCGCCATAGATGATGAAGGGCACCATGCTGACGAAACCGATTACCAGAGCACCAAGATAGACCCACCAGTGGTCCTCTTTCGGCAACCCGCCCTGCTCGACCAGGGCCAGCGGCAAGGCGACGAAACTCGCCATGAGGATCGCGTGAAGGACGAAGATCCCCAGGTCGAGCCGCAGCAATTGGGCATGGCGCAGGGTAACGCCCAGCGCCTGGCGCGCCACGATCGACTCGCGATGCTGCTGGCGGGCATCCGCCTTAGGCACCCAGGCGATGATCAACATCCCGAGCAGCGCCATTCCGGTGGTCATCCAGAACAGCCCGGACAGGCCGAACGCCCTGGTGATCAGTGGCCCCAGCACCATGGCCAGGGCAAATGACAGCCCGATGCTCATGCCGATCATGGCCATCGCCTTGGTACGATGCTGCTCGCGGGTGAGATCGGAGAGCAAGGCCATCACGGCAGCCGAAATGGCGCCGGCCCCCTGCAATATACGTCCGACAATCACCCCCCAGATGGAGTCCGAGGTGGCGGCCAGGGCGGCGCCAGCGGCGAACACAAGCAGCCCGAAATAAATCACCGGTAGCCGTCCGATCCGATCGGAGAGCACACCGAAGGGAATTTGCAGGGTCGCCTGGGTCAAACCATAGGCGCCGATGGCCAATCCGATCAGCGCGGGAGTAGCACCTTCCAGATCCATCCCGTAGGTCGCCAGGACGGGCAACACCATGAACATGCCCAGCATTCGAAAGGCAAACACCAGGGCCAACCCGGTGGCCGCCCGGGTCTCCGTAGCATTCATGCGTTCGGCGTACGGATCCTGCATCTGCTATCTCGCTCTAAAAGACCGGCGGCGATTCTAGCAGCCATCCCCCTGCTGGCACAGGCGCCTGCTTTGCCGGGCCTGCCTAGCCGGCCGTATACTTCCCTGTTTTCCGCCCGCCACGCGAGGCCGTTTTGGACAAGATCCTGATTCGTGGGGCCCGCACCCACAACTTGAAGAACATCGACCTGACCCTGCCGCGCGACAAGTTGATCGTGATCACCGGCCTGTCGGGCTCGGGCAAGTCCTCGCTGGCTTTCGATACGCTCTACGCCGAAGGCCAGCGCCGCTACGTCGAATCCCTCTCCGCCTACGCCCGGCAGTTCCTGTCAATGATGGAGAAGCCTGACGTGGATACCATCGAGGGCCTGTCTCCGGCGATTTCAATCGAGCAGAAGTCCACTTCCCATAACCCCCGCTCCACCGTAGGCACCATCACAGAGATCTACGACTACCTGCGCCTGCTCTACGCCCGGGTCGGTACCCCCCGATGCCCGGACCACGACATTCCCCTGGAAGCCCAGACCGTCAGCCAGATGGTGGATCAGGTCCTCGCCCTGCCGGAAGGCCGCCGGCTGATGCTGCTGGCGCCGGTGATCCGCGAGCGCAAGGGCGAACACCTGAACGTGTTCGACGAGCTGCGCGCCCAGGGTTTCGTCCGCGCCCGCATCGACGGCAAGCTCTACGAGCTGGACGAAGCGCCGAAGCTGGAAAAGCAGAAGAAGCATTCTATCGATGTGGTGGTGGATCGCTTCAAGGCCCGTGGCGACCTGCAGCAGCGCCTGGCCGAATCCTTCGAGACCGCGCTGAAGCTTGCCGACGGAATCGCCCTGGTGGCGCCCATGGAGGGCGAGGACGGCGAGGAAATGATCTTCTCCGCCCGCTTCGCCTGCCCGGTGTGCGGGCATTCCATCAGCGAGCTCGAACCCAAGCTGTTCTCGTTCAACAACCCGGCCGGCGCCTGCCCGACTTGCGACGGCCTAGGCGTGAAGCAGTTCTTTGATGCCAAGCGCCTGGTGAACGGCGAGTTGACCCTCGCCGAAGGTGCCATACGCGGCTGGGATCGGCGCAACGTCTACTACTTCCAGATGCTAGGCTCGCTGGCCGCGCATTACGATTTCAGCCTCGACAAGCCGTTTGGCGAACTGGACGAGGCCCAGCGCAAGGCCGTGCTCTACGGCAGCGGCCGGGAAAGCGTCGACTTCCGCTATCTGAACGACCGCGGCGACATCGTCAAGCGCGCCCATCCCTTCGAGGGCATCATCCCCAACCTGGAACGGCGCTACCGCGAGACCGAATCCCAGAGCGTGCGCGAAGACCTGGCCAAATACCTCGCGACCCAGCCCTGTCCCGAATGCCGCGGCACCCGCCTGCGCAGGGAGGCGCGGCACGTCTGGGTTGGCGATCGCACCTTGCCGGCGGTGACTGCCATGCCGGTGGGCGACGCCTGCGAGTATGCCGCCAGCCTCAAGCTCACCGGCCAGCGTGGCGAGATCGCGGACAAGATCCTCAAGGAGATCCGCGAACGGCTGCAGTTTCTGGTCAACGTGGGTCTGGACTACCTGACCCTGGACCGCAGCGCCGACACCCTGTCCGGCGGCGAAGCCCAGCGCATCCGCCTCGCCAGCCAGATCGGCGCCGGCCTGGTGGGCGTCATGTACATTCTCGACGAACCCTCCATCGGCCTGCACCAGCGTGACAACGAGCGACTGCTGGGCACCCTCACCCACCTCAGGGATCTCGGCAATACGGTGATCGTCGTGGAGCACGACGAGGATGCCATCCGTCTGGCAGATTACGTGGTGGACATCGGGCCCGGTGCCGGCGTGCATGGCGGGCAGATTGTCGCCGAAGGCACCCCCGACGAGGTGATGAACAACCCGGACTCGGTCACCGGCAAGTACCTGTCAGGGCGAGTAAAGATCCGCTACCCCGGGGAGCGAACGCGGCGCGATCCCGAAAAGCTGCTGATCCTGAAAGGCGCTCGCGGCAACAACCTGCGCAATGTGGACCTGGAGATCCCGGTAGGTTTGCTGACCTGCATCACCGGCGTGTCCGGCTCCGGCAAGTCGACGCTGATCAACAACACCCTGTTCCCCATCACCGCCACCGCATTGAACGGTGCCACTACGCTGGAAGTCGCGCCACACCAGAGTTTCGACGGCCTGCAGCACCTCGACAAGGTGGTGGACATCGACCAGAGCCCCATCGGCCGCACTCCGCGCTCGAACCCCGCCACCTATACCGGCCTGTTCACCCCGATCCGCGAGCTGTTCGCCGGCGTGCCGGAAGCCCGCTCGCGTGGCTACGGGCCAGGGCGTTTCTCGTTCAATGTCAAGGGCGGCCGCTGCGAGGCCTGCCAGGGCGACGGGGTGATCAAGGTGGAAATGCACTTTCTGCCAGACATCTACGTGCCCTGCGACGTCTGCAAGGGCAAGCGCTACAACCGGGAAACCCTGGAGGTGAAGTACAAGGGCAAGAACATCCACGAGGTGCTGGAAATGACCATCGAGGAGGCCCGCGACTTCTTCGATGCGGTGCCGGCGGTCGCACGCAAGCTGCAGACCCTGATCGATGTAGGCCTCTCCTATATCCGCCTTGGCCAGAGCGCCACCACCCTTTCCGGCGGCGAGGCCCAGCGCGTCAAGCTGTCCCGCGAGCTGTCCAAGCGCGACACCGGCAAGACACTGTACATACTCGACGAACCAACCACCGGCCTGCACTTCGCCGACATCCAGCAGTTGCTCGACGTGCTGCATCGATTGCGCAACCATGGCAATACCGTGGTGGTAATCGAGCACAATCTGGACGTGATCAAGACCGCCGACTGGCTGGTGGACCTCGGGCCGGAAGGCGGATCGAAAGGTGGCATGATCATCGCCACCGGTACACCCGAGGAGATCGCCGAGGTACCGACGTCCCACACCGGACGCTTCCTCAAGCCGCTGCTGGAACGTGATCGTGGCTCAGCCACCGCTGGCCCGGTAGCACGCTCTCGACCCTAGGCTGGGCTTCAGCCCACCAATGAGCCTCGGGACCAGAATGGTCCGCTCTCCCTTCGTCCCTGCGCCACAAAACCGGCCGAAGCCGGTTTATGTGGCGCAGGGACGAATCAGCCGATCACGCTCGGGTCGATACCCAGCCCCCGTGCGACGCCCTCGCCATAAGCGGGGTCGGCCTTGATGAAGTGCCCCAGCTGGCGCAGTTGCACGTCGCGGGTGACCGGCCCCATGGCCGCGACGATGTTGCCTATCAGCAACGCCTTCTGATCTGTGTCCATGAGGCGGAACAGCGCGCCGGCGTAGCTGTAGTAGTCCTCATCGGTACGGTGGTCGTAGCGGTCGGCTGCGCCGCTCAAGGCCAGTGCCGGCTCGGCATACTGCGGCGCCTGCTTCGGCGCACCGCTGTAGCTGTTGGGCTCGTAGTTCGGCGCCGAGCCGCCATTGCCGTCGAACCGCATCGCACCATCACGCTGATAGTTGTGGTAGGGGCAACGCGGTGCGTTGACTGGCAGCTGCTGGTGATTGGTGCCCACGCGGTAGCGGTGCGCATCGGCGTAAGCGAACACGCGCCCCTGGAGCATCCGGTCAGGCGACAGCCCGATGCCTGGTACCACATTGCTCGGAGCGAAGGCAGCCTGCTCGACTTCCGCAAAATAATTTGTCGGGTTGCGATTGAGCTCGAGCACACCGACCTCCATCAGCGGGTACTGCTTCTGCGACCAGGTCTTGGTCACATCGAACGGATTGTCCGGATGCTGAGCAGCCTGGGCCTCGCTCATGACCTGGATGCACAGCCGCCACTGAGGACATTCGCCCCGCTCGATGGCCGCGAACAGATCACGCTGAGCGTAGTCGGGGTCCGTGCCGGCGAGCCGCGCCGCATCGGCAGGAGCAAGGTTGCGAATGCCCTGCACCGATTTGAAATGGAACTTCACCCAGTGACGCTCTCCGGCGGCGTTTACCAGGCTGAAGGTGTGGCTGCCGAAGCCGTGCATGTGCCGATAGCCATCCGGGATGCCACGGTCCGAGAACAAGGTGGTGATCTGATGCAGCGCCTCGGGCGAGTGGGACCAGAAGTCCCACATCATCTGCGGACTCTTCAGGTTGGTATGCGGATCGCGTTTCTGGGTGTGGATGAAGTCCGGAAATTTCAGCGGATCACGGATGAAGAACACCGGCGTGTTGTTGCCGACCACATCCCAATTGCCTTCATCGGTGTAGAACTTGACGGCGAACCCGCGCGGATCGCGCTCGGTATCAGCCGAGCCCCGCTCCCCACCCACGGTGGAAAAACGCAGGAATACCGGCGTCTGTTTGCCCACCGACTCGAACACCTTCGCACGGCTGTAGCGGGAGATGTCCTGGGTAACAGTAAAGGTGCCATAGGCACCCGAGCCCTTGGCATGAACCCTCCGCTCGGGAATGACTTCGCGGTTGAAGTGGGCAAGCTTCTCCACCAGATGGAAATCGTCCAGCAGCAGCGGCCCCCGTGCACCGGCCGTGCGGGAATTCTGGTTGTCCGCGACGGGGCTACCGCCGGCAGTGGTAAGAATTTTGTTATCGGTCATGCTACTTCTCCTTGGGCAGATCGGTACAGGGGCCTTGTGGGCCATGAGCCAAAGGTAAGCCAGCGGAGCGGCAAGGACCAATTGATAGAGCGAAGCGGAGCGATAGAACGGCACAATGCCTGGCCTGCAGGCATAAAAAAACCGGGCAATGCCCGGTTTTTCATCGCGAAACGCTTACTCAGCCGTTTCGACTTCACCAGCGACCGGACGGTCAACCAGTTCCACGTAGGCCATCGGCGCGTTGTCTCCAGCGCGGAAACCGCACTTGAGGATCCGCAGGTAGCCGCCCTGGCGAGTCGCATAACGCTTGCCGAGGTCGTTGAACAACTTGCCAACAGCCTCCTTGGAGCGAGTGCGGTCGAAAGCCAGGCGACGATTGGCGACGCTGTCTTCCTTGGCCAGAGTGATGAGGGGCTCGGCAACCCGACGCAGTTCCTTTGCCTTCGGCAAAGTGGTTTTAATCAGTTCGTGCTCGAACAGGGAAACCGCCATGTTCTGGAACATGGCCTTCCGGTGCGAACTGGTGCGACTCAGATGACGGCCGCTTTTACGATGACGCATGATGAATTTCCTTACCAAACATTCGAAGTTCGGTGGTTAGGGACCTCAGGCAGTAGCCTTGTCGTCCTTCTTCAGACTTGCTGGCGGCCAGTTGTCGAGACGCATGCCAAGGGAAAGCCCGCGAGAAGCCAGAACGTCCTTGATTTCGGTCAACGACTTCTTGCCCAGGTTCGGGGTCTTCAACAACTCGACCTCGGTGCGCTGAATCAAGTCACCAATGTAGTAGATGTTTTCCGCCTTGAGGCAGTTGGCCGAACGAACGGTCAGTTCGAGATCGTCAACCGGACGCAGGAGGATTGGATCGATCTCATCTTCCTGCTCGATCACAACCGGCTCGCTGTCACCCTTGAGGTCGACGAACGCGGCCAGCTGCTGCTGCAGAATGGTAGCGGCACGGCGGATGGCCTCTTCAGGATCCAGGGTGCCGTTGGTCTCAAGGTCGATGACCAGCTTGTCAAGGTTGGTCCGCTGCTCGACGCGAGCATTCTCGACGACATAAGCGACGCGACGAACCGGGCTGAAGGTGGCATCGAGTTGAAGACGACCGATGCTACGGCTCTCGTCATCATCGCTCTGCCGCGCATCGGCCGGCTCGTAGCCACGACCGCGCTGAACTTTCAGCTTCATGCTAAGCGCGCCGTTGACCGCCAAGTTGGCGATCAGATGATCACCATTGACGATCTCGACGTCGTGGTCCAGTTGGATATCGGCGGCGGTCACAGCGCCCGGCCCTTGCTTCACCAGGTTCAGAGTCACTTCATCACGGCCGTGAAGCTTGATGGCGAGACCCTTGAGGTTGAGCAGGATTTCGATGACGTCTTCCTGAACGCCCTCGATGGCGCTGTACTCATGAAGGACACCGTCGATCTCGGCTTCGACCACGGCACAGCCGGGCATCGAAGACAACAGGATACGACGCAGCGCGTTGCCCAGGGTGTGGCCGAAACCGCGCTCGAGGGGCTCGAGCGTGATCTTGGCGCGGGTCGGACTGACCACCTGCACATCGATATGGCGGGGGGTCAGGAACTCATTTACCGAACTCTGCATGGATATACCTATTTTCTAGCCCTTACTTGGAGTAGAGCTCGACAATCAGGTTTTCGTTGATGTCGGCGGACAGATCACTGCGGGCCGGCACGCTCTTGAAGACACCAGTCTTCTTCTCGGCGTCCACTTCCACCCACTCAACACGACCACGCTGGGAGCAGAGCTCCAGAGCCTGTGCGATACGCAGTTGGTTCTTGCACTTCTCACGTACGGCAACGACGTCACCGGCCTTCACTTGGTACGAAGGCACATTGACGGTCTGACCATTGACGGTGATCGACTTGTGCGAGACCAGCTGACGCGATTCGGCACGCGTGGAGCCGTAGCCCATGCGATAGACGACGTTGTCCAGACGGCACTCGAGCAGCTGCAGAAGGTTTTCGCCAGTGGCGCCCTTACGGCCAGCGGCCTCCTTGTAGTAACCGTTGAACTGACGCTCCAGTACACCGTAGATACGACGAACTTTCTGCTTCTCACGCAACTGGGTACCGTAGTCGGACAAGCGACCACGGCGCTGACCGTGTACGCCTGGAGGCGTTTCGATGTTGCACTTGGATTCGAGCGCGCGCGCACCACTCTTCAGGAAGAGGTCGGTACCTTCACGACGAGACAGTTTGCACTTGGGACCAATATAACGAGCCATTTTCTACTGTCTCCTGTTACACGCGACGCTTCTTCGGCGGACGGCACCCGTTGTGCGGGATCGGCGTCACGTCGGTGATGCTTGCAATCTTGTAGCCGCAGCCATTGAGTGCGCGCACGGCGGACTCACGACCAGGACCCGGGCCCTTGACGTTGACGTCGAGGTTCTTCAGACCATACTCCAACGCAGCCTGGCCGGCGCGCTCGGCCGCCACCTGGGCAGCGAACGGAGTGCTCTTGCGAGAGCCACGGAAGCCGGAGCCGCCGGAGGTTGCCCAGGACAACGCATTACCCTGACGATCGGTAATGGTCACGATGGTGTTGTTGAAAGAGGCGTGGATATGGGCGATCCCATCAACGACCGTCTTTTTGATCTTCTTACGAGGACGAGCAGCAGGTTTTGCCATGATCAGATTCCTGTCGATTCGCGAACGCGATTACTTGCGGATCGGCTTGCGCGGGCCCTTGCGGGTACGGGCGTTGGTCTTGGTGCGCTGCCCACGAACCGGCAGGCCACGACGGTGACGAAGACCGCGATAGCAGCCCAGGTCCATCAAACGCTTGATCTTCATGTTGGTTTCGCGGCGCAGATCACCCTCGGTGATCAGCTTGGCCACTTCGCCACGCAGCTGCTCGATCTGCTCATCGGACAGATCCTTGATTTTGGCTGCCGGATTGACGCCGGTAGCCGCGCAGATGTTTTGCGCAGAAGTGCGACCAACACCATAGATGTAGGTCAGCGAGATAACAGTGTGCTTGTTATCCGGAATGTTGACGCCTGCAATACGGGCCATTCAGTGAAACTCCAAGTGACAGCTACCTACGCCCCGGAAGCCAAGAAAAGGGCGCGAGATAATATCGCTGTAGAAATGATTAATCAACCCGGCAGCGCACTAGCTGCCGGGTTTGACGCGTGACTCACAATCAGCCTTGGCGCTGCTTGTGACGCGGTTCCGCGCTACAGATAACCCGCACGACACCGTCGCGACGGATGACCTTGCAGTTGCGGCAAAGCTTTTTCACCGATGCACGAACTTTCATCACCGAACTCCTGAAACCTTACAGACCGGTCAGCGGATCATGCCGCCGCCATAGCCCTTCAGATTCGCTTTCTTCATAAGGGAATCGTACTGGTGCGACACGAGATGTGATTGCACTTGCGACATGAAGTCCATCACCACCACGACAACGATCAGCAACGAGGTCCCGCCAAGGTAAAACGGCACGTTCGCCGCCACCACCAGGAACTGGGGCAGCAGACACACAGCCGTCATGTAGAGGGCGCCGAACAAGGTCAAGCGGGTCAGTACGCCATCGATGTAGCGCGCAGACTGCTCGCCAGGACGAATCCCGGGTATAAACGCTCCGGACTTCTTCAGGTTTTCCGCGACATCCTTAGGGTTGAACATCAGTGCCGTGTAGAAGAAGCAGAAGAAAATGATCCCTGCACTGAACAGCAAGATGTTCAAAGGCTGCCCGGGCGCAATCGCCTGAGAGATGTCAGCCAGCCAGCCCAGCCCCTCGGACTGACCAAACCACTGCCCCAGCGAAGCCGGAAACAGCAGCAGGCTGCTCGCGAAAATGGCGGGAATGACCCCAGCCATGTTCACCTTGAGCGGCAGGTGACTGGTCTGCGCCGCGAAGACCTTACGACCCTGCTGGCGCTTGGCGTAATGCACGGCGATACGGCGCTGCCCGCGCTCGATGAACACGACAAAGCCAATGATCGCAATGGCAAACAGGCCAATCACAAGCAAGGCGACGATGTTGATATCGCCCTGGCGCGCAGACTCGAACGACTGACCCAGCGCCGACGGCAAGCCAGCGACGATCCCGGCGAAGATCAGCATCGAGATACCATTGCCGACACCGCGCTCGGTGATCTGCTCACCCAGCCACATCATGAACATCGCGCCCGCCACGAAGGTGGTGACCGCCACGAAGTGAAAGCCGAAGTCAGCGCTGAATGCGACACCTTGACCCGCCAGACCAACCGACATGCCGACAGCCTGGACGATCGCCAGTACCAGCGTCAGGTAACGCGTGTACTGGCTGATCTTGCGACGACCGGACTCGCCTTCCTTCTTCAACTGCTCCAGCTGCGGACTGACTGCGGTCATGAGCTGCATGATGATCGATGCCGAAATGTACGGCATGATCCCCAAGGCAAAGATGCTCATCCGCTCCAGCGCGCCGCCGGAAAACATGTTGAAGAGGCTAAGAATGGTTCCCTCGTTCTGCCGGAACAGCTCTGCCAGGCGGTCGGGATTGATACCCGGCACCGGGATATGCGCGCCTATCCGGTAGACGATGATCGCCATGAACAGGAAGCGCAGACGTGCCCAGAGCTCGGACAGCCCGCCATTCGCCAGCGCGGAGAGAGCACCTTGCTTAGCCATTTAGTCCTCGAATTTGCCGCCAGCTGCTTCGATAGCCGCACGAGCGCCTTTGGTGGCGCCAATGCCCTTGAGGGTGACCGCACGCACAACCTCACCCGACAGCATCACCTTGACGCGACGGACATGCTGGTTGATGACGTTGGCGTCCTTAAGGGACTGCAGCGATACGACATCGCCCTCTACCTTGGCCAACTCGGAGGTGCGCACTTCTGCACGATCAAGAGCCTTCAGCGAGGTGAAGCCGAACTTGGGCAGGCGACGGTGCAGCGGCTGCTGACCACCCTCGAAACCGGGGGCAATGGTGCCACCGGAGCGCGAGGTCTGACCCTTGTGACCGCGGCCGCCTGTCTTGCCCAGACCGCTGCCGATACCACGCCCGGGGCGCAGCTTTTCGCGACGGGCACCCGGCGCGGAACGAAGATCGTTCAGTTTCATGACTTAACCCTCCACTCGGAGAAGGTAGTAGGCCTTGTTGATCATGCCGCGATTTTCAGGGGTGTCCTGAACCTCGACGGTGTGACCGATACGACGCAGGCCCAAGCCCTTGACGCAAGCCTTGTGGTTCGCGATGCGACCGTTGGTGCTTTTCACCAGGGTCACCTTGACGGTTGCGTTTGCCATGATCAGAGAATCTCCTCGACACTCTTGCCACGCTTGGCAGCGACCGACTCAGGAGACTGCATCGCCTTCAAACCCTTGAACGTGGCATTGACCACGTTGACGGGATTGGTCGAGCCATAGCACTTGGCCAGCACGTTATGCACGCCGGCAACTTCCAGGACGGCACGCATGGCACCACCGGCGATAACACCGGTACCCTCGGAGGCGGGCTGCATGTAGACCTTCGAAGCACCATGAGAGGACTTGACCGGATACTGCAGGGTGCTGCCGTTGAGGTCGACCTGAATCATGTTGCGACGCGCGGCTTCCATGGCCTTCTGGATGGCCGCCGGCACTTCGCGCGACTTGCCGCGGCCGAAACCGACGCGACCCTTGCCGTCACCCACTACAGTCAGCGCGGTGAAGGTGAAGATACGACCGCCTTTCACGGTCTTGGCCACGCGATTTACCTGCACCAATTTCTCGATGTAGCCTTCGTCGCGCTTTTGATCGTTATTTGCCATAACTTAGAACTCCAGCCCGCCTTCACGAGCAGCATCGGCCAGCGCTTTCACACGACCGTGGTACTTGAAGCCAGAACGGTCAAACGCAACCTGGGAGACCCCGGCTGCCTTGGCGCGCTCAGCCACCAGCTGACCAACCTTCTTGGCCGCATCGACGTTGCCGGTGGCGGCGTCGCGCAGTTCCTTGTCCAAGGTCGAGGCCGATGCCAGAACCTTGCCGCCGTCGGCCGAAAGGACCTGGGCGTAGATGTGCTGGGAAGAGCGGTATACGCAAAGGCGTACCACTTCCAGCTCGCGCATTTTCAGGCGTGCCTTGCGAGCGCGACGCAGACGAGTTTCTTTCTTTACGCTCATTTGCTATGCCCTACTTCTTCTTGGCTTCTTTACGACGGACTACTTCGTCGGAATACCGCACACCCTTGCCCTTGTAGGGCTCAGGACGACGGAAGTCGCGAATTTCAGCCGCCACCTGACCGACCAGCTGCTTGTCGATGCCCTTGATCAGGATATCGGTCTGGCTGGGAGTCTCGGCAGTGATGCCCTGGGGCAGCTGGTAGTCGATCGGATGCGAATAGCCAAGAGCCAGGGACAGCACTTCGCCCTTGGCCTGAGCCTTGTAACCAACGCCGACCAGCTGCAGCTTGCGCTCGAAGCCTTGGCTGACGCCGATTACCATGTTGTTGACCAGCGCGCGGGTAGTCCCGGCCATGGCCTTGTTCTGCTGGTCGCCGTTACGAGCAGCGAAACGCAGCTCGCCGGATTCCTCGATGACCTCAACAGAAGAGTTGAGCTTCAGCTCGAGGCTGCCCTTGGCACCCTTGACCGACAACTGCTGGCCGTCCAGTTTGATTTCCACACCGGCAGGCAGCTTGACGGGGTTCTTAGCAACACGAGACATGCCTAACCCCCCCTTAGAAGACGGTACAAAGGACTTCGCCGCCGACACCGGCAGCGCGGGCACCACGATCAGTCATCACACCCTTGTTGGTGGAGACGATCGACACACCCAGACCGCCGCGAACTTTCGGCAGCTGATCTACGGACTTGTACTGGCGCAGGCCAGGACGACTGACGCGCTTGAGCTCCTCAATGACCGGACGGCCTTCGAAATACTTCAGCTCGATGGACAGCTGCGGCTTGTCGTCGCTGCTGACCTGGTATCCGCCAATGTAACCTTCGCTCTCGAGAACGCTGGCCACTGCCACCTTCAGCTTGGAAGACGGCATGCTAACCACGGTCTTCTCAGCCATCTGGGCATTACGGATACGAGTTAGCATGTCCGCTAACGGGTCCTGCATACTCATGGGCTTGATGCTCCTAACACAAAAAGAAAGCCTGACGGCCTGATTCACCGGAGCAAAGGCCTGTGAACCCAGGCTCAGGAGAGCCGGTCATTCTAGGGACGGCCCATAAATGAATCAAGCCCCATAAGGGGCTTGATTCGACTTACTGACGACAGGCGCGCTGAGTTACCAGCTAGCCTTCACCAGACCCGGCACGTCACCGCGCATCGCGGCCTGACGCAGCATATTCCGCGAGAGGCCGAACTTGCGGTATACGCCGTGCGGACGACCAGTCAGGCGGCAGCGGTTGCGCAGGCGCGAAGCGCTGGCGTCACGCGGCTGCTTCTGTAGGGCAACCTGAGCCTCCCAGCGCTCCTCGGGCGAAGCGTTCTGATTGACGATGGTCACCTTGAGGGCCGCACGCTTCTGGGCGTACTTGGCAACCGTGCGCTGACGCTTCAGCTCACGGTTTTTCATGCTCTGCTTAGCCATGTTCTACTCCGATCAGTTGCGGAACGGGAATTTGAAGGCGCGCAGCAGGGCACGACCCTCATCATCCGACCGAGCAGTAGTGGTCAGGGTAATGTCCAGGCCACGTAGCGCATCGATCTTGTCGTAATCGATTTCCGGGAAGATGATCTGCTCTTTCACGCCCATGCTGTAGTTGCCACGACCGTCGAAGGACTTGGCATTCAGGCCGCGAAAGTCACGAACCCGGGGCAGGGAGATGCTCAGCAGACGATCCAGGAACTCATACATGCGATCGCGACGCAGAGTGACCTTGATCCCGATCGGCCAGCCTTCACGCACCTTGAAGCCAGCAATCGACTTGCGGGCGTAGGTGACGACCGGCTTCTGACCGGTGATCTTTTCCATATCGGCCACAGCGCTCTCGATGACTTTCTTGTCACCGATGGCTTCGCCCAGACCCATGTTGAGGGTGATCTTGGTGATGCGCGGAACTTCCATCACGTTCGCCAGCTGAAGTTCTTCCTTCAGCTTGGGCGCGAGGTCCTTCCGGTAAACTTCTTTCAATCGTGCCATGGTTATCTACCTAGCAGCCTCAAGCGTCGACCGGCTTCTGCGTCGACTTGAAGACACGGATTTTCTTGCCTTCTTCCACCTTGAAACCAACACGGTCAGCCTTGCTGGTTTCGGCATTGAAGATGGCGACGTTGGAGACGTGCAACGGCGCCTCCTTCTCGACGATACCGCCCTGGACGCCAGCCATAGGGTTGGGCTTGGTATGGCGCTTGATCATGTTCACGCCACCCACGACCAGACGGTCGTCAGCGAGAACCTTGAGCACCTTACCGCGCTTGCCCTTGTCTTTGCCGGCAATGACGATGATCTCGTCGTCACGACGAATCTTTTGCATTTCGACTTCTCCTTACAGCACTTCAGGCGCGAGCGAAACGATCTTCATGAACTTCTCGGAACGAAGTTCACGGGTCACGGGCCCGAAGATGCGAGTGCCGATCGGTTCCTGCTTGTTGTTCAGCAGGACGGCGGCGTTACCGTCGAAACGGATGATGGAACCGTCAGGGCGACGTACACCGTGGCGGGTACGCACCACGACGGCGGTCATCACCTGGCCTTTCTTGACCTTGCCGCGCGGAATAGCTTCCTTCACGGTGACCTTGATGATGTCGCCGATCCCGGCGTACCGGCGATGCGAACCGCCGAGCACCTTGATGCACATCACACGACGGGCGCCGCTATTGTCGGCCACATCGAGCATGGATTGAGTCTGGATCATACTGTTTCTCCGACCTCGCCCTTAGACTTCGACGGCACGTTCAACGACGTCGACCAGCATCCAGGACTTGGTCTTAGCCAACGGGCGAGACTCGCGGATGGTGACCTTGTCGCCGATACGGCACTGGTTGGTTTCGTCGTGGGCGTGCAGCTTGGTCGAACGCTTCACGTACTTGCCGTAGATCGGGTGCTTTACGCGACGCTCGATCAGTACGGTAATGGTTTTGTCCATCTTGTCGCTGACAACGCGGCCGGTCAGCGTGCGGACGGTGTTCTGAGCTTCAGCCATGTTTACTTACCTGCCTGCTGGTTGAGCACAGTCTTGACGCGAGCGATGTCGCGCTTCACTTGCGAGAGCAGGTGAGTCTGCCCCAACTGGCCAGTTGCTTTCTGCATCCGCAGGTTGAACTGGTCCCGCAGCAGACCGAGCAATTGCTCGTTGAGCTGCTCAACGGATTTTTCACGAAGTTCTTGCGCTTTCATCACATCACCGTCCGCTTGACAAAGGTAGTGGCCAGCGGGAGCTTCGCGGCGGCGAGGGCAAACGCCTCACGCGCCAGTTGCTCGGACACACCTTCGATTTCGTAGAGCACCTTGCCCGGCTGAATCTGGGCTACCCAGTACTCCACGCCGCCCTTCCCTTTACCCATCCGCACTTCAAGCGGCTTCTTGGTGACAGGCTTGTCAGGGAAAACGCGGATCCAGATTTTCCCGCCACGCTTGACGTGACGGGTCAGCGCGCGACGCGCCGCCTCGATCTGGCGTGCGGTCAGACGACCACGAGAGACCGACTTCAGCGCGAACTCGCCGAAGCTGACCTTGCTACCGCGATGAGCCAGACCACGGTTGTGGCCGGTCATCTGCTTGCGGAATTTTGTACGCTTTGGCTGCAACATGTGGCGTACCTCTTACTTAGCAGCTTTTTTGCGAGGCGCAGGCGCTTGCGGCTTGAGTTCTTCCTGGCGGCCACCAATGACCTCACCCTTGAAGATCCAGACCTTCACACCGATCACACCATAAGTGGTGTGCGCTTCATACGTGGCATAGTCGATGTCTGCACGCAGAGTGTGCAGAGGAACCCGACCTTCCCGGTACCATTCGGTCCGCGCGATTTCCGCGCCACCCAGACGACCACTCACCTGGATCTTGATACCCTTGGCGCCAATGCGAATGGCGTTCTGAACCGCACGCTTCATGGCGCGACGGAACATGACGCGACGCTCCAGCTGCTGAGCTACGCTTTGCGCAACCAGTAGTGCATCGAGCTCCGGCTTGCGGATTTCCTCGATGTTGATGTGCACCGGCACACCCATTTGCTTGGCCAGGTCCTGGCGCAGCTTCTCGACGTCTTCACCTTTCTTGCCGATCACGATACCGGGACGGGCAGTGTGGATGGTGATGCGCGCGGTCTGAGCCGGGCGCGCGATGTCGATACGGCTGACGGACGCGTTTTTTAGTTTGTCTTGGAGATACGCACGAACATTCAGGTCGGCCAGCAGATAGTCGGCGTAGTTGCGACCGTCCGCGTACCAGACCGAGGTATGCTCCTTGACGATTCCCAGGCGTATGCCAGTGGGATGTACTTTCTGACCCATCTAATCGACTCCGTTACTTGTCCGCAACCTTGACAGTGATATGGCAAGACCGCTTGACGATGCGATCAGCGCGGCCCTTGGCACGCGGCATGATGCGCTTAAGCGAACGCCCTTCGTTTACGAAGACGGTGGAGACCTTGAGGTCATCCACGTCAGCGCCTTCGTTGTGCTCGGCGTTGGCAACGGCCGACTCCAGCACTTTCTTCATCATCTCGGCGGCTTTCTTGTTACTGAAAGCCAGAAGATTGAGGGCCTCGCCCACCTTCTTCCCGCGAATCTGGTCAGCGACCAGACGGGCTTTCTGGGCGGAGATGCGAGCGCCCGACAGCTTGGCTGCTACTTCCATTTCCTACCCCTTAACGTTTGCCTTTCTTGTCCGCCACATGCCCGCGATAAGTGCGGGTAGCAGCGAACTCGCCGAGCTTGTGGCCGACCATGTCTTCGTTCACGAGAACCGGGACATGCTGACGACCGTTGTGTACAGCAATGGTCAGACCGACCATTTGCGGCAGGATCATCGAACGACGCGACCAGGTTTTAACCGGCTTGCGATCGCTCTTTTCCACCGCCGCTTCGACCTTCTTCAACAGGTGAAGATCGATAAAAGGACCTTTTTTCAGAGAACGCGGCACTGTCGTATCCCTCTAGTTACTTGCGACGACGGACAATCATGTTGTCGGTGCGCTTGTTGGAGCGAGTCTTCGCGCCCTTGGTTGGGAAGCCCCACGGCGACACCGGATGACGACCACCAGAGGTACGACCTTCACCACCACCGTGCGGGTGGTCTACCGGGTTCATGGCAACACCACGAACGGTCGGGCGAACGCCACGCCAGCGCTTGGCACCCGCTTTACCCAGCGAGCGCAGGCTGTGCTCGGAGTTGGACACTTCACCCAGCGTTGCGCGGCACTCGGACAGCACCTTACGCATTTCGCCAGAGCGCAGACGTACGGTGACATAAGCACCTTCACGCGCGACGAGCTGAGCAGAAGCACCAGCGGAGCGTGCAACCTGAGCGCCCTTGCCCGGCTTGAGCTCGATACCGTGGATGGTCGAACCCACCGGAATGTTGCGCAGCGGCAGACTGTTACCAGCCCTGATCGGCGCGTTGACACCCGAAATCAGCTGGTCACCGGCACTCACCCCCTTGGGGGCAATGATGTAGCGACGCTCGCCGTCAGCATATTTCAGCAGAGCGATATGCGCTGTGCGATTCGGATCGTATTCGATACGCTCGACGACGGCAGGAATGCCATCCTTGTTGCGACGAAAATCGACCAGACGATAGTGCTGCTTGTGACCACCGCCAATGTGGCGAGTGGTGATGCGACCGTTGTTGTTACGGCCACCGGACTTGGACTTCTTCTCCAGCAGCGGAGCGTACGGGGCGCCCTTGTGCAGGTCCTGGTTGACCACCTTGACGACAAAGCGGCGACCAGCAGAAGTCGGCTTGCATTTAACGATTGCCATGATGCTCCCCTTTACTCAGCACTGCTGGAGAAATCGAGATCCTGGCCCGGCTGAAGAGCGACATACGCCTTCTTCCAGTCGTTACGCTTGCCCATTCCGCGAGCAGTGCGCTTGGTCTTGCCCTTAACATTAAGGGTGCTGACATGCGCCACTTTCACTTCGAACAGGCTCTCGACGGCCTTCTTGATTTCCAGCTTGGTTGCATCAGTGGCAACCTTGAAAACGAATTGGCCCTTGGAATCCGCCAGCACCGTGGCCTTCTCGGAGACGTGCGGACCAATCAGCACTTTGAAAACGCGTTCCTGGTTCATCCCAGCAGCTCCTCGAACTTCTTCACGGCGGACACGGTCATCAGCACCTTGTCATAGGCGATCAAGCTCACCGGATCGGAACCCTGAACGTCGCGTACATCAACGTGCGGCAGATTGCGTGCAGCCAGGTACAGATTTTCATCGACGGAGTCGGCAATAATCAGTACGTCATTGAGACCAAGGCCGGTGAGCTTGCCCAGCAGCATCTTGGTTTTCGGCGCATCGACGGCGAATTCCGGAACCACCACCAGCCGCTCGGAGCGAACCAGTTCAGCCAGGATCGAGCGCAGTGCGGCACGATACATCTTCTTGTTCAGCTTCTGTTCGTGGTTCTGCGGGCGAGCAGCGAAGGTCACGCCACCGCCACGCCAGATCGGACCACGAGTGGTACCGGCACGGGCACGGCCAGTGCCCTTCTGACGCCACGGGCGCTTACCGCCACCGGACACGTCGGAACGAGTCTTCTGCTGCTTGCTGCCCTGACGACCACCAGCCATGTAAGCCACGACCGCCTGGTGAACCAGGGTTTCGTTGAACTCACCGCCGAAGGTGCGCTCGGATACGTCGATCGCCTGAGCGCCATTTACATTCAATTGCATCTCGGTATCCCCTCTTAGCCGCGAGCCTTGATAGCCGGACGAACGATTACGTCGCTACCGGTAGCGCCAGGTACGGCACCCTTGACCAGCAGCAGATTACGCTCGGCATCGACACGGACGACTTCCAGGGACTGCACTGTTACGCGCTCGGCACCCATGTGACCGGACATTTTCTTGCCCTTGAACACGCGACCAGGAGTCTGGCACTGGCCGATGGAACCGGGCACGCGGTGGGACACGGAGTTACCGTGAGTATTATCCTGACCACGGAAATTCCAGCGCTTGATGGTACCGGCAAAGCCCTTACCCTTGGACTGACCGGTAACGTCGACCATCTGACCGGCAGCGAACTGCTCAACACTGAGCTGATCGCCAGCCTGGAATTCGCCCTCGGCAACACGGAGCTCAAGCACGCTACGACCAGCAGCAACATTCGCCTTGGCGAAGTGACCGGCCTGCGCCTTGGTTACGCGGGAAGCGCGGCGCTCACCAACCGTGAGTTGAACAGCGCGGTAACCGTCGCTCTCCTCAGTCTTGAACTGAGTGACGCGATTCGGCTCCACTTCGATGACGGTGACCGGAATGGACACGCCTTCTTCGGTGAAAATACGGGTCATGCCGCATTTCCGACCGACTACACCAATAGACATCATGTAAACCTCATGAGTGTACGGGGCTTTCACCCGCTATGGCCGCCCATTTCAGAGCGTTACACGACTAAAACACCAAGTTTTAGCCGAGGCTGATTTGCACTTCCACGCCAGCCGCGAGATCGAGCTTCATAAGCGCATCGACGGTCTTGTCCGTCGGCTGGACGATATCCAGCACACGCTTGTGGGTACGGATTTCGTACTGATCGCGCGCGTCTTTGTTGACGTGCGGAGAAACCAGTACGGTGTACCGCTCTTTGCGGGTAGGCAGTGGAATAGGACCACGCACCTGAGCCCCAGTACGCTTCGCGGTATCCACGATTTCCTGGGTCGATTGGTCGATCAGGCGATGGTCAAAAGCCTTCAACCGAATACGGATTTGTTGGTTTTGCATTTTGACCTCAGACTCCTAGTTGCCACCCCACCGAGCGGAATCCGCCCGGTAAAAGGAGGCGCAATTGTACGGATGCACCCCAGGAGTGTCAATGAAGGACCCCAAACAGAAAAGGCCCCCGAAGGGGCCTTTTCACCTACCGATCGTCGATTATTCGATGACCTTGGCAACCACGCCGGCGCCTACGGTACGGCCGCCTTCGCGAATGGCGAAACGCAGGCCTTCTTCCATG
>NZ_JBHRXZ010000007.1:0-16555 GCF_042648805.1 Stutzerimonas tarimensis
CATGGAAGAAGGCCTGCGTTTCGCCATTCGCGAAGGCGGCCGTACCGTAGGCGCCGGCGTGGTTGCCAAGGTCATCGAATAAAAGCTTGATCTGTTCTTATCGGGCCGGCATAATGGTCGGCCTGACTCTTCATAGGCCAGTAGCTCAATTGGCAGAGCGGCGGTCTCCAAAACCGCAGGTTGGGGGTTCGATTCCCTCCTGGCCTGCCAGCTTCAAACCTTGAGCTGGCGGTCTTTACAGGGTTCTCGCAAATGAATGTCAAGGCTGAAGCCAAAGGTTCGCGCCTCGATTTGGCTAAATGGCTGGTCGTTGGTGCTTTGGTTGTGGCTGGAGTGGTAGGTAACCAATACTACTCTGCCGAGCCTCTTCTGTATCGAGTCCTGGTGCTGTTGGCGCTCGCGGCGGTTGCTGCGTTCGTTGCCTTCCAGACTGCCAAAGGCAAGGCCTTCTTCGATCTTCTGAAGGAAGCGCGCACCGAGATGCGCAAGGTCGTCTGGCCTACGCGCCAGGAGACGACTCAGACAACCCTGATCGTGGTCGCTGTGGTCTTGGTCATGGCGCTGATCTTGTGGGGGCTCGATTCCCTGCTGGGTTGGTTGGTTTCTTTCATCGTACGTTAAGGGTGTCTCGTGACTAAGCGTTGGTACGTTGTGCATGCTTACTCCGGATACGAGAAGCATGTGATGCGCTCGCTGATCGAGCGCGTCAAGCTCGCCGGTATGGAAGATGAGTTCGGCGAGATCCTCGTTCCGACCGAAGAGGTCGTCGAGATGCGGAACGGTCAGAAGCGCAAGAGTGAGCGCAAGTTCTTTCCGGGCTACGTGCTGGTCCAGATGGACATGAATGAAGGCACCTGGCACCTGGTCAAGGATACACCGCGCGTCATGGGTTTCATTGGTGGTACGGCCGACAAGCCGGCGCCCATTACCGATCGCGAGGCTGAGGCTATCCTCCGTCGCGTAGCCGATGGAAGCGACAAGCCGCGTCCCAAGACACTGTTTGAGCCGGGCGAGGTGGTGCGTGTCACCGATGGGCCGTTCGCGGATTTCAATGGTGTAGTCGAAGAAGTGAATTACGAAAAGAGTCGCATCCAGGTGGCGGTGATCATTTTTGGTCGCTCCACACCGGTCGAGCTCGAGTTCAGTCAGGTCGAAAAGGCCTAGACAGATACTGGTCCCTGACCCCGCAGTTTTGCTGCGGGGTTTTGTCGTCACAGGGATAAAACTGAAGGGGAGCCGAAAGGCGCTAAACCCATTACGGAGTAGCTATGGCTAAGAAGATCACGGCTTACATCAAGCTGCAAGTTAAGGCCGCCCAGGCCAACCCGTCACCGCCAGTAGGTCCTGCACTGGGCCAGCACGGGGTGAACATCATGGAGTTCTGCAAGGCGTTCAACGCCAAGACCCAGGGCATGGAGCCTGGTCTGCCGACTCCGGTGATCATTACTGTTTACAGTGACCGCAGCTTCACTTTCGTTACCAAGAGCACTCCGGCTGCCGTTCTGCTGAAGAAAGCTGCCGGCATTGCCAGCGGCTCTGCGCGCCCCAACACCCAGAAGGTTGGCACTGTTACCCGTGCTCAGCTGGAAGAGATCGCCAAGACCAAGCAGGCCGATCTCACTGCTGCCGATCTTGAAGCTGCTGTCCGGACCATCGCTGGTTCCGCTCGCAGCATGGGCCTGAACGTGGAGGGCGTGTAAATGGGCAAGCTGACCAAGCGTCAAAAGGTAATCGCTTCGAAGGTTGAAGCTGGCAAGCAGTACGCTTTCGAAGACGCTGCGCAGCTCTTGGCTGAGCTGTCTGCCGCCAAGTTCAAGGAGTCGGTGGACATCGCCATCAACCTGGGCGTCGATCCACGTAAATCCGACCAGGTCGTGCGTGGCGCGACCGTTCTGCCGAACGGTACCGGCAAGTCGGTTCGTGTGGCCGTTTTCGCCCAGGGCGCCAACGCCGAGGCCGCGCTGGCCGCTGGTGCAGAGCGTGTGGGCATGGACGAGCTGGCCGCTGAAATGAAAGGCGGTGATCTGAGCTACGACGTGGTGATCGCTTCTCCGGACGCGATGCGCGTGGTAGGTCAACTGGGCCAGATCCTTGGTCCTCGCGGCCTGATGCCGAACCCGAAGGTGGGTACCGTTACCCCCGACGTCGCTACCGCAGTCAGGAATGCCAAGGCTGGCCAGGTGCGCTTCCGTACCGACAAGAACGGCATCATTCATGCCTCGGTCGGCAAGGTCGATTTCGAGCCGGTCAAACTGAAGCAGAACGTGGAAGCGCTGGTGGCAGATCTCAAGCGTCTGAAGCCGTCGACTTCCAAGGGTGTCTACGTCAAGCGCGTCACGCTGAGCTCCACCATGGGCCCGGGGCTGGTCATTGACCAGGCTTCGCTCGACGCCTAAGTGAATCAAGGTCGCGCCGTTTATGAGCGGCGCGATTGCTGAATTGGGGTCCCTGCCTGGCGGGGGCTTTCCAAGACCGTAGGTGGCGCGAGCCTTAAATGCGGGAGGAGATCCTCTCCAGCCTACGCAGAGGTGCTCCCGATTCTTCGTGAATCAGACACCAACACCGTCCGGCTTTGCCGGATGTATCGGTACCATCCAGGAGTGAACCCCGTGGCAATTAAACTCGAAGACAAGAAGGCCATCGTCGCTGAAGTCAACGAGGCTGCCAAAGCTGCCCTTTCCGCTGTCGTGGCTGATGCCCGTGGTGTGACTGTAGGCGCTATGACCGGACTCCGTAAAGAGGCCCGTGAGGCTGGTGTGTACGTCAAGGTCGTACGCAACACCCTCGCACGTCGCGCTGTTGAAGGCACTGATTTCGCCGTGCTGAATGACGCGTTCAAGGGCCCGACCCTCATCGCTTTCTCCAATGAACATCCGGGCGCTGCTGCCCGTATTTTCAAGGAGTTCGCCAAGGGTCAGGACAAGTTCGAGATCAAGGCCGCAGCCTTTGAAGGCAAGCTGATTGCAGCCAATCAGATCGACATGCTGGCAACCCTGCCGACTTACGACGAAGCGATTTCGCAGCTGATGAGCGTCATGCAAGGCGCTACCAGCAAGCTGGCTCGTACGCTGGCAGCAATTCGCGACCAGAAAGAAGGCGCAGCTGCCTGATAGCAGGTTGCCTTTCGACCTATCGTCAATGAATTTCGATGGCCGCAAGCCATCTACCAATCTACAGGAATTAGCGTCATGGCTCTGACCAACGAAGACATCATCAACGCCGTATCCGAAATGTCCGTCATGCAGGTTGTCGACCTGATCAAGGCGATGGAAGAGAAGTTCGGTGTTACCGCTGCTGCCGCTGCTGCTGCCGGTCCGGCTGCCGCTGCCCCGGTTGCTGAAGAGCAGACCGAGTTCACCGTCGTTCTGGCCGAGACTGGCGAGAAAAAGGTCAACGTGATCAAGGCAGTTCGCGAACTGACCGGTCTGGGCCTGAAAGAAGCCAAGGCTGTCGTAGACGGCGCCCCGGGCGTTGTGAAGGAAGGCGTTTCCAAGGAAGAGGCCGAAGCGGCCAAGAAGTCCCTGGAAGAAGCTGGCGCCAAAGTCGAGCTCAAGTAAGCGAAGACCTTGCGTCAACAGCCGGAGCTTCGCGCACAAGGCTGATGGCTGGTGGCTTTGGCCACCGGCCTTTTTCCGTTGTAGGTGGCCGACCCATGATCGGTTGCCTTGAAGGTTGCGGTAGCCACCCAAGGGTGGGGCGAACCATGGGATTCGCAAGATTTTCAGGCTACTCCCGCCGGGGAGGGCCAAACAAGCAGGTGACCAAGCTGGGGAACGCTGATGGCTTACTCATACACTGAGAAAAAACGTATCCGCAAGGACTTTAGCAAGTTGCCGCACGTAATGGATGTGCCTTATCTCCTGGCCATCCAGTTGGATTCGTATCGCGAATTCCTGCAGGCGGGAGGGTCCAAAGAAAAGTTGCGCGATGTCGGCTTGCATGCGGCCTTCAAATCCGTGTTCCCGATCATCAGCTATTCCGGCAACGCTGCGCTGGAGTACGTTGGTTATCGCCTGGGCGAGCCGGCTTTCGATGTGAAGGAATGCGTCCTGCGGGGCGTGACCTTTGCCGTGCCGCTCCGGGTCAAAGTGCGCTTGATCATCTTCGACAAGGAGTCGTCGAACAAAGCGATCAAGGACATCAAGGAGCAAGAAGTCTACATGGGGGAAATTCCCCTGATGACCGAGAACGGTACCTTCATCATCAATGGTACCGAGCGCGTGATCGTTTCCCAGCTGCACCGTTCGCCGGGCGTGTTCTTCGACCATGACCGCGGCAAGACGCACAGCTCCGGGAAGCTTCTGTATTCCGCGCGCATCATTCCCTACCGCGGCTCCTGGCTGGACTTCGAGTTCGATCCCAAGGATGCCGTGTTCGTGCGTATCGACCGTCGCCGCAAGCTGCCGGCGACCGTGCTGTTGCGCGCGCTCGGTTACACCACCGAAGAAGTGCTCGACGCCTTCTACGACACCAACGTGTTCCATGTCCGTGGCGAGCAGCTTGCGCTCGAACTGGTGCCTCAGCGCCTGCGGGGCGAGATCGCATCCTTCGACATTACCGATCCGAGCGGCAAGCTGATCGTCGAGCAGGGCCGCCGTATCACCGCGCGGCATATCAACCAGCTCGACAAGTCCGGCATCAAGGAACTCGAGATGCCGATGGACTACGTCCTCGGCCGCACCATTGCCAAAGCGATCGTGCACCCGGCCACGGGCGAGATCATTGCCGAGTGCAACACCGAACTTACCACCGAAGTGCTGGCCAAGTTGGTGAAGGCTCAGGTGGTGCGGTTCGAGACCCTGTACACCAACGACATCGATTGCGGTCCGTTCATCTCCGACACGCTGAAGATCGATTCCACCGGCAATCAGCTCGATGCCCTGGTGGAAATCTATCGGATGATGCGTCCTGGCGAGCCACCGACCAAGGATGCCGCCGAAACGCTGTTCAACAACCTGTTCTTCAGCGCCGAGCGTTACGATCTTTCCGCCGTAGGCCGGATGAAGTTCAACCGCCGCATCGGTCGTACCGAGATCGAAGGGCCGGGCGTACTGAGCCGGGAGGACATCGTTGCGGTGCTCAAGACCCTGGTCGACATCCGTAACGGGAAGGGTGTGGTGGACGACATCGACCACCTCGGCAACCGTCGCGTCCGCTGCGTAGGCGAGATGGCCGAGAACCAGTTCCGTGTTGGCCTGGTGCGCGTCGAGCGTGCGGTCAAGGAACGCCTGTCTATGGCCGAAAGCGAAGGCCTGATGCCGCAAGACCTGATCAACGCCAAGCCGGTTGCGGCCGCGGTGAAGGAGTTCTTCGGCTCGAGCCAGCTGTCCCAGTTCATGGACCAGAACAATCCCCTGTCCGAGATCACCCACAAGCGCCGCGTGTCCGCGCTTGGCCCGGGCGGTCTGACCCGTGAGCGTGCCGGTTTCGAGGTGCGTGACGTGCACCCGACGCATTACGGCCGCGTGTGCCCGATCGAAACGCCAGAAGGCCCGAACATCGGTCTGATCAACTCCCTGGCCGCCTATGCGCGTACCAACCAGTACGGCTTTCTGGAAAGCCCGTATCGCGTGGTGAAGGACGGACAGGTCACTGACGAGATCGTCTACCTGTCGGCGATCGAGGAGTCGGATCATGTCATCGCACAGGCGTCGGCTACGCTGGACGCCGATGGACGCCTGATCGACGAACTGGTCACCGTGCGTCACGTCAACGAATTCACCGTCAAGGCGCCAGAAGACGTCACCCTGATGGACGTATCGCCGCGTCAGGTGGTGTCGGTTGCTGCCTCGCTGATCCCATTCCTCGAGCACGACGACGCCAACCGGGCGCTGATGGGCTCGAACATGCAGCGTCAGGCGGTACCCACCCTGCGTGCCGACAAGCCGCTGGTAGGCACCGGCATGGAGCGCAACGTCGCCCGTGACTCGGGTGTCTGCGTCGTGGCGCGTCGCGGCGGCGTCATCGATTCGGTCGATGCCAGCCGTATCGTGGTACGGGTCAATGACGACGAAGTCGAAACCGGTGAGGCCGGCGTCGACATCTACAACCTGACCAAGTACACCCGCTCGAACCAGAACACCTGCATCAACCAGCGTCCGCTGGTGAACAAGGGCGATTCGGTCTCGCGTGGCGACATCATGGCCGATGGTCCTTCGACCGACATGGGCGAGCTGGCCCTGGGCCAGAACATGCGCGTGGCATTCATGCCCTGGAACGGCTTCAACTTCGAAGACTCGATCTGTCTCTCTGAGCGCGTCGTGCAGGAAGACCGTTTCACTACCATCCACATTCAGGAACTGACCTGCGTATCCCGCGATACAAAGCTCGGCCCGGAAGAGATCACCGCGGACATACCCAACGTGGGTGAAGCTGCGCTGAACAAGCTGGACGAGGCGGGCATCGTCTACGTGGGTGCTGAAGTAGGTGCTGGCGATATCCTCGTCGGCAAGGTCACGCCGAAGGGCGAAACCCAGCTGACCCCGGAAGAAAAGCTGCTTCGCGCGATCTTCGGCGAGAAGGCCAGCGATGTGAAAGACACCTCCCTGCGTGTGCCGACCGGCACCAAGGGGACCGTCATCGACGTCCAGGTCTTCACCCGTGATGGTGTCGAGCGTGACTCGCGTGCGCTGTCCATCGAGAAGATGCAGCTCGACGAGATCCGCAAGGATCTCAATGAAGAGTTCCGCATCGTCGAGGGTGCGACCTTCGAGCGCCTGCGCAGCGCACTGGTCGGCGCGATTGCCGAAGGTGGCGCGGGCCTGAAGAAGGGTGCCGAGATCACCAACGAGATCCTCGACGGGCTCGAGCACGGTCAGTGGTTCAAGCTGCGCATGGCAGACGACGCGCTCAACGAGCAGCTGGAGAAGGCTCAGGCCTATCTGTCTGATCGCCGTCGCATGCTCGACGACAAGTTCGAGGACAAGAAGCGCAAGCTGCAGCAGGGCGATGACCTGGCGCCGGGCGTACTTAAGATCGTCAAGGTCTACCTGGCAATCAAGCGTCGCATCCAGCCGGGCGACAAGATGGCCGGTCGTCACGGTAACAAGGGTGTAGTCTCGGTGATCATGCCGGTCGAGGACATGCCGCACGACGAAAACGGTGTGCCCGTGGATATCGTGCTGAACCCGCTGGGCGTTCCGTCGCGGATGAACGTCGGCCAGATTCTCGAAACCCACCTGGGCCTGGCGGCCAAGGGACTCGGCGAAAAGATCAACCGCATGCTCGAAGAGCAGCGCAAGATCGCCGAGCTGCGGGAGTTCCTGAATCAGGTCTACAACGAAATCGGCGGTCGCCAGGAAAGTCTGGATACCTTCAGCGATCAGGAGATCATCGATCTCGCGAACAACCTGAAGGCGGGCGTACCTATCGCCACTCCGGTTTTCGACGGCGCCAAGGAAAGCGAGATCAAGACCATGCTCAAGCTGGCGGATCTGCCGGAGAGCGGACAGATGCGCCTGTACGATGGCCGTACTGGTAACGCCTTCGAGCGTCCGACCACCGTCGGTTACATGTACATGCTGAAGCTGAACCACCTGGTCGACGACAAGATGCACGCGCGTTCCACCGGCTCCTACAGCCTGGTCACCCAGCAACCGCTGGGTGGCAAGGCGCAGTTCGGTGGCCAGCGTTTCGGGGAGATGGAGGTCTGGGCGCTGGAAGCCTACGGTGCTGCCTATACCCTGCAGGAAATGCTGACCGTGAAGTCGGACGACGTGAACGGCCGTACCAAGATGTACAAGAACATCGTGGATGGCGATCACCGCATGGAGGCCGGCATGCCGGAATCCTTCAACGTGTTGATCAAAGAAATCCGTTCGCTCGGTATCGATATCGAACTGGAAACCGAATAACACGCACCGTCATGCGATGTCCGGGTAGCCCGGGCATCGCCGGTCCGTGAGGAGAACAGGCCTTGAAAGACTTGCTCAATCTCTTGAAAAACCAGGGTCAACTCGAAGAGTTCGATGCCATCCGCATCGGTCTGGCGTCGCCAGAAATGATCCGTTCCTGGTCCTACGGTGAAGTCAAAAAGCCGGAGACCATCAACTACCGTACGTTCAAGCCTGAGCGTGACGGCCTTTTCTGCGCCAAGATCTTTGGCCCGGTCAAGGACTACGAGTGCCTGTGCGGAAAGTACAAGCGCCTGAAGCACCGTGGCGTGATCTGCGAGAAGTGCGGGGTCGAAGTCGCCCTGGCCAAGGTGCGCCGCGAGCGCATGGCGCACATCGAACTGGCCTCGCCGGTGGCTCACATCTGGTTCCTCAAGTCGCTGCCGTCCCGTATCGGCCTGCTGCTTGACATGACCCTGCGTGACATCGAGCGCGTGCTCTATTTCGAGAGCTACGTGGTCATCGATCCGGGCATGACTACCCTGGAGAAAAACCAGCTGCTCAATGACGAGCAGTACTTCGAGGCGCTGGAAGAGTTCGGCGACGACTTCGATGCGCGCATGGGTGCCGAAGCCGTTCGCGAGCTGCTCAACCAGATCGACCTCGAGCACGAGATTGGCCGCCTGCGCGAAGAGATTCCGCAGACCAACTCCGAGACCAAGATCAAGAAGCTGTCCAAGCGTCTGAAACTCATGGAAGCCTTCCACGGTTCCGGCAACAAGCCGGAGTGGATGGTGCTGACTGTGCTGCCGGTTCTCCCGCCGGACCTGCGTCCGCTGGTGCCGCTCGATGGCGGCCGCTTCGCGACCTCGGATCTGAACGACCTGTATCGCCGGGTCATCAACCGGAACAATCGCCTGAAGCGCCTGCTCGACCTGTCCGCACCGGACATCATCGTGCGCAACGAAAAGCGCATGTTGCAGGAAGCAGTGGATGCGTTGCTGGACAATGGCCGTCGGGGCCGCGCCATTACCGGTTCCAACAAGCGTCCGCTGAAGTCGCTGGCCGACATGATCAAGGGCAAGCAGGGTCGTTTCCGGCAGAACCTGCTGGGCAAGCGCGTCGACTATTCCGGTCGTTCGGTCATCACCGTTGGCCCGACCCTGCGCCTGCACCAGTGCGGTCTGCCCAAGAAGATGGCGCTGGAGCTGTTCAAGCCGTTCATCTTCGGCAAGCTCGAAGCGCGCGGCATGGCCACCACCATCAAGGCCGCCAAGAAGATGGTCGAGCGTGAGCTACCCGAGGTCTGGGACGTTCTCGCCGAGGTGATCCGCGAGCATCCCGTATTGCTCAACCGCGCCCCGACCCTGCACCGTCTGGGTATCCAGGCGTTCGAGCCGGTGCTGATCGAAGGCAAGGCGATCCAGCTGCACCCGCTGGTGTGTGCTGCCTACAACGCCGACTTCGACGGTGACCAGATGGCCGTGCACGTACCGCTGACCCTCGAGGCTCAGCTGGAAGCGCGCGCGCTGATGATGTCCACCAACAACATCCTCTCGCCTGCCAATGGCGAGCCCATCATCGTTCCGTCCCAGGACGTGGTTCTCGGCCTGTACTACATGACCCGGGAAGCGGTGAATGCCAAGGGCGAGGGTCGAGTGTTCGCCGACCTGCAGGAAGTCGACCGGGTGTTCCGCTCGGGTGACGCCTCCCTGCACGCCCGGGTAAAGGTGCGCATCAACGAGGTGGTCAAGGAAAAGAACGGCAGCCTGACCCGTAACACCCGTATCGTCGACACCACCGTCGGCCGTGCGTTGCTGTTCCAGGTCGTGCCGGATGGCCTGCCTTTCGAGGTGGTCAACCAGCCAATGAAGAAGAAGGCGATCTCCCGCCTGATCAACCAGTGCTATCGCACGGTCGGCCTGAAGGACACCGTGGTCTTCGCCGACCAGTTGATGTACACCGGTTTCGCCTATTCGACCATGTCGGGCGTGTCCATCGGCGTGAACGACTTCGTGATCCCCGACGAGAAGGCGCACATCATCGATGCGGCCACCGACGAGGTGAAGGAGATCGAAAGCCAGTACGCCTCCGGCCTGGTAACCCAGGGCGAGAAGTACAACAAGGTGATCGACCTCTGGTCGAAGGCCAACGACGAAGTTTCCAAGGCGATGATGGCCAACCTGTCCAAGGAGAAGGTCGTCGACCGCAATGGCAACGAGGTCGATCAGGAATCCTTCAACTCGATGTACATGATGGCCGATTCCGGTGCGCGGGGTTCCGCTGCCCAGATTCGCCAGCTGGCCGGTATGCGTGGCCTGATGGCCAAGCCGGACGGCTCCATCATCGAAACGCCGATCACCGCGAACTTCCGCGAAGGCTTGAACGTACTCCAGTACTTCATCTCCACTCACGGTGCTCGAAAGGGCCTGGCCGATACGGCGCTGAAAACCGCCAACTCTGGTTATCTGACTCGCCGTCTGGTCGATGTCGCGCAGGACCTCGTGGTCACCGAGCGGGACTGTGGCACCGATCAGGGTCTGATCATGACGCCGCACATCGAGGGTGGCGACGTGGTCGAGCCCCTGGGCGAACGCGTGCTTGGTCGTGTGATAGCGCGTGATGTGCTCAAGCCTGGCACGGATGAGATGCTGGTCCCCGCCGGCACGCTGGTCGACGAAGAGTGGGTCGAGTTCATCGAGCTCAACAGCATCGACGAAGTGGTGGTGCGCTCGCCTATCAGTTGCGAAACCCGCTATGGCATCTGTTCGTCCTGCTACGGGCGCGACCTGGCCCGTGGTCATCTGGTCAATATCGGTGAGGCCGTTGGCGTCATCGCGGCCCAGTCGATCGGTGAGCCGGGTACCCAGCTGACCATGCGGACCTTCCACATCGGTGGTGCGGCGAGCCGGACCTCGGCGGCCGACAACGTGCTGGTTAAGAACGGCGGGACCATTCGCCTGCACAACCTGAAGTACGTCGAGCGTGCCGACGGCGCCCTGGTGGCGGTGTCGCGTTCCGGCGAACTGGCGGTGGCCGATGACTTCGGTCGCGAACGTGAGCGCTACAAGCTGCCCTACGGCGCCGTGATTTCGATCAAGGAAGGCGACAAGGTCGATGCCGGTACGGTCGTGGCGAAGTGGGATCCGCACACCCACCCGATCGTGACCGAGATGAAGGGCTGGGTGTCCTTCGTGGGCATGGAAGAAAACATCACCATCAAGCGTCAGACCGACGAACTGACCGGTCTCACCAACATCGAGGTGATGGACGCCAAGGACCGTCCCGCGTCAGGCAAGGACATCCGTCCTGCGGTCAAGCTCGTGGACGCCAATGGCAAGGAGTTGCTGCTGCCAGGTACCGACGTACCTGCCCAGTACTTCCTGCCGGCGAACGCCCTGGTCGGTGTCGTCGACGGCGCCGAGGTTAACGTGGGTGACATCATCGCCCGTATTCCTCAGGAAACGTCGAAGACCCGTGACATTACCGGTGGTCTGCCGCGCGTTGCCGATTTGTTCGAAGCGCGCCGGCCGAAAGAGCCGTCGATTCTCGCGGAGATCAGCGGCACCATCTCGTTCGGCAAGGAAACCAAGGGCAAGCGCCGTCTGGTGATCACGCCGAACGATGGCAGCGATCCTTACGAGGAGCTCATTCCCAAGTGGCGTCACCTCAACGTCTTCGAGGGTGAGCAGGTCGGCCGCGGTGAAGTCATCTCCGACGGCCCGAGCAACCCGCACGATATCCTGCGTCTGCTGGGCGTCAGCGCGCTGGCCAAGTACATCGTCAACGAGATTCAGGACGTCTATCGCCTGCAGGGTGTGAAGATCAACGACAAGCACATCGAGACCATCCTGCGGCAGATGCTGCGCAAGGTCGAAGTGAGCGAGTCCGGTGACTCTACCTTCATCAAGGGCGACCAGATGGAGCTGACCCAGGTTCTCGAGGAAAACGAGGCATTGGGGGCCCAGGATCGCTTCCCGGCCAAGTTCGAGCGCGTGCTGCTGGGTATCACCAAGGCGTCGCTGTCGACCGAGTCGTTCATCTCCGCCGCGTCGTTCCAGGAAACCACTCGCGTGCTTACCGAGGCGGCCGTCACCGGCAAGCGCGATTACCTGCGCGGCCTGAAGGAGAACGTCGTCGTGGGCCGTCTGATCCCGGCGGGTACCGGCCTGGCCTACCACAGCGAGCGCAAGCGCAAGCGTGACTCCGACAAGCCGATGCGGGTCAGTGCCGATGAAGTCGAGGCAGCGCTCACCGAAGCGCTCAACTCGAGCGGTAGCTAAACCAGGTAGCCCCGGTACGCCGGGGCCTGCCTTGACGGTGTGCGGGAAGCTCTTTAGACTCTCGTACCCCTAATTTGGCCGGGCCGTTTGTGCCCAGCCATTTTTCGTTTGTGTCGTAAGACAACAGTGGAGCTAGTAGATGGCAACTATCAACCAGCTGGTGCGTCAGCCGCGCAAGCGTAGCGTCGAGAAGAGCGACGTTCCTGCGCTGCAGAGCTGCCCCCAGCGTCGCGGGGTTTGCACCCGTGTATACACCACCACCCCCAAGAAGCCGAACTCGGCCTTGCGTAAGGTTTGCCGTGTGCGCCTGACCAACGGTTTCGAAGTGACTTCCTACATCGGTGGTGAGGGTCACAACCTGCAAGAGCACAGCGTCGTGCTGATTCGCGGCGGTCGTGTAAAAGACCTTCCGGGTGTGCGTTATCACACCGTGCGCGGTTCGCTGGACACCTCGGGTGTCAAGGATCGTAAGCAGGGTCGTTCCAAGTACGGCGCCAAGCGTCCGAAGTAAGCATTCCAATCATTACCAATCCAAGTCGATAAGAGTAAGGTCGGGCGTGGCCGCGTTGCCATGGTCCCGGGCTAACCTGAAGACCGTTTGAGGGCTTATCAATGCCAAGACGTCGTGTAGCTGCCAAGCGTGAGATTCTGGACGATCCGAAATACGGAAGCCTGATCCTCGCCAAATTCATGAACCACGTGATGGAAAGCGGCAAGAAGGCCGTTGCCGAGCGCATCGTTTACGGTGCCCTGGAAACCGTCAAGACCCGCAAGAACAGTGACCCCCTGGAAGTCTTCGAGAAAGCACTCGACGCCATCGCTCCGCTGGTCGAAGTCAAGTCCCGCCGTGTAGGCGGTGCTACCTATCAGGTTCCGGTCGAAGTTCGTCCCTCCCGCCGCAATGCCCTGGCCATGCGCTGGCTGGTGGACTCGGCGCGCAAGCGTGGCGAGAAGTCCATGGCCCTGCGCCTGGCTGGTGAACTCATGGATGCGTACGAAGGCAAGGGTTCTGCTGTCAAGAAGCGTGAAGACGTGCACCGCATGGCTGAGGCCAACAAGGCGTTCTCGCACTACCGTTTCTAACACTCAGCGTCAACTTACGAGGACCTCATTGTGGCCCGTACTACCCAGATCAACCGCTACCGCAACATCGGTATCTGCGCGCACGTCGATGCGGGCAAGACCACCACGACGGAGCGGATCCTGTTCTACACAGGTCTCAGTCACAAGATGGGCGAAGTGCATGATGGCGCTGCGACCACCGACTGGATGGTGCAGGAGCAGGAGCGTGGTATCACCATTACCTCCGCAGCCGTCACAACCTTCTGGCAGGGTTCGCGCGGTCAGTACGACAAGTACCGCGTCAACGTGATCGATACCCCCGGTCACGTGGACTTCACCATCGAAGTGGAGCGCTCCCTGCGCGTGCTCGACGGTGCGGTCGTGGTGTTCTGTGGTACTTCCGGCGTTGAGCCGCAGTCGGAAACCGTGTGGCGCCAGGCCAACAAGTACGGCGTGCCGCGGATCGTCTACGTCAACAAGATGGACCGTGCCGGTGCCAACTTCCTGCGTGTTGTCGGTCAGATCAAGCAGCGCCTGGGTCATACCCCGGTTCCGGTTCAGCTGGCCATCGGTGCCGAGGACAACTTCCAGGGTCAGATCGACCTGATCAAGATGAAGGCGATCTACTGGAACGACGAAGACAAGGGCACCAGCTACCGCGAGGAAGAGATTCCTGCGGAGCTGCTGGCCCTGGCCGAAGAGTATCGCTCCAACATGGTCGAGGCAGCTGCCGAAGCCAACGAAGAGCTGATGAACAAGTACCTTGAGGGAGGCGAGCTTTCCGACGAGGAGATCAAGGAAGGTCTGCGTCAGCGCACCATTGCCTGTGAAATCGTTCCGGCTGTTTGCGGTTCGTCCTTCAAGAACAAGGGCGTGCCCCTTGTTCTTGATGCTGTCATCGATTTCCTGCCGGCGCCGACTGAAATTCCGGCGATCCAGGGTGTCAATCCGGACAACGAAGAGCAGGTCGACGAGCGTCATGCCGACGACGCAGAGCCGTTCTCTGCGCTGGCGTTCAAGATCGCCACCGACCCGTTCGTGGGTACCCTGACCTTCGCGCGCGTCTACTCCGGCGTGCTGAGTTCGGGCGACTCGGTTATGAACTCCGTCAAGGGCAAGAAAGAGCGCGTAGGCCGGATGGTGCAGATGCACGCCAACCAGCGCGAGGAGATCAAGGAGTGTCGTGCAGGTGATATCGCCGCACTCATCGGCATGAAGGACGTCACCACCGGTGACACCCTGTGCTCGATCGAGAAGCCGATCATCCTCGAGCGCATGGACTTCCCGGAGCCGGTAATTTCCGTCGCCGTGGAGCCCAAGACCAAGAGCGACCAGGAAAAGATGGGTATCGCTCTGGGCAAGCTGGCCCAGGAGGATCCATCGTTCCGCGTCAAGACCGATGAAGAAACTGGCCAGACCATCATCTCCGGCATGGGCGAGTTGCACCTGGACATTCTCGTTGACCGTATGCGTCGCGAGTTTGGTGTCGAGGCGAACATCGGCAAGCCGCAGGTGGCCTACCGCGAAACCATCCGCAATACCTGCGAGATCGAAGGCAAGTTCGTTCGCCAGTCCGGTGGTCGTGGCCAGTTCGGTCACTGCTGGATTCGCTTCGCGCCTGCCGACGAAGGTCAGGAAGGCCTGGAGTTCAAGAACGAAGTCGTAGGTGGTGTGGTTCCCAAGGAATACATTCCGGCGATCCAGAAGGGTATCGAGGAGCAGATGCAGAACGGTGTTGTCGCCGGCTATCCGCTGCTTGGCCTGAAGGCTACCGTATTCGACGGCTCCTACCACGACGTCGACTCCAACGAGATGGCGTTCAAGATCGCAGCTTCCATGGCCACCAAGCAGCTGTCCCAGAAGGGCGGTGCCGTGCTTCTCGAACCGATCATGAAGGTCGAGGTCGTGACGCCTGAGGACTACATGGGTGACGTGATGGGCGACCTGAATCGTCGTCGCGGCCTCATCCAGGGTATGGATGATACCGTTTCGGGCAAAGTGATCCGTGCAGAAGTCCCGCTGGGCGAGATGTTCGGTTACGCTACCGACGTACGCTCGATGTCCCAGGGTCGCGCGAGCTACTCGATGGAGTTCTCCAAGTACGCCGAGGCGCCGGCCAACATCGCCGAAGCTATCGTTAAAAAACAAGGTTGATTCAGCCCATTTAGTAAGAGGTTTACTGTCGTGGCTAAGGAAAAATTCGAACGTAACAAACCGCACCTGAACGTCGGCACCATCGGTCACGTTGACCATGGCAAGACCACGTTGACTGCGGCCCTGACCAAAGTGTGCGCCGAGACCTGGGGCGGTTCCGCTCGTGACTTCTCCCAGATCGACAACGCGCCGGAAGAGAAGGCGCGCGGTATCACCATCAACACCTCGCACGTCGAGTACGATTCGGCCATTCGCCACTACGCGCACGTCGACTGCCCGGGCCACGCTGACTATGTGAAGAACATGATCACCGGTGCTGCCCAGATGGATGGCGCGATCCTGGTCTGCTCGGCTGCTGACGGCCCCATGCCGCAGACTCGCGAGCACATCCTGCTGTCCCGTCAGGTAGGTGTTCCTTACATCGTCGTGTTCCTGAACAAGGCCGACATGGTCGATGATGCCGAGCTGCTGGAACTGGTCGAGATGGAAGTTCGCGACCTGCTGTCCACTTACGACTTCCCGGGCGACGACACCCCGATCGTCATCGGTTCCGCGCTGATGGCGCTGGAAGGCAAGGACGACAACGAAATCGGTGTCTCCGCGGTGCGCAAGCTGGTGGAGACCCTGGACTCGTACATTCCCGAGCCCGAGCGCGCCATCGACAAGCCGTTCCTGATGCCGATCGAAGATGTGTTCTCGATCTCCGGTCGTGGCACCGTGGTGACCGGTCGTGTCGAGCGCGGCATCGTCAAGGTTCAGGAGGAAGTGGAGATCGTCGGTATCAAGGCGACCACCAAGACCACCTGCACCGGCGTTGAAATGTTCCGCAAGCTGCTCGATGAAGGTCGTGCTGGCGAGAACGTTGGCGTGCTGCTGCGCGGTGTCAAGCGTGAGGATGTCGAGCGTGGCCAGGTTCTGGCCAAGCCGGGCACCATCAAGCCGCACACCAAGTTCGAAGGCGAAGTGTACGTGCTGAGCAAGGAAGAAGGCGGTCGTCACACGCCGTTCTTCAAGGGCTACCGTCCGCAGTTCTACTTCCGTACCACTGACGTGACCGGTAACTGCGAACTGCCGGAAGGTGTCGAGATGGTCATGCCGGGCGACAACATCAAGATGGTTGTCACCCTGATCGCTCCGATCGCCATGGAAGAAGGCCTGCGTTTCGCCATTCGCGAAGGCGGCCGTACCGTAGGCGCCGGCGTGGTTGCCAAGGTCATCGAATAA
>NZ_JBHRXZ010000008.1:0-632 GCF_042648805.1 Stutzerimonas tarimensis
GCTCCACTGGGGAAAACAGGGAGCCCAGCATCCGGAAACGGATAGCTCAGTTGAAGGTGGGGTTTATGGAGCGCTTACGGCGAAACTCACCAGCGGAGAAGACCTGACCCTTTCCAGCGGCGGCACGATCACCTTCGAAGGCGTGAAGGACCTGGAACAGGAAAGCCACGAAAAGAGCAAGAGCAGCTTTGCCTGGCAGTCGGCGAAAGGCAAGGGCACGACCGACGAGACCCTGGTACAGAGCCAACTGATCGCCCAGGGCGAGTTGGTCATCCAGGCGGTGGAAGGGCTGCAGATCGACGTCAGGCAGGTCAACCAGCAAACGGTGAGCCAGACCATCGACGCGATGGTGCAGGCCGACCCGAACCTGGCGTGGCTGAAGGAAATGGAAAGCCGCGGCGACGTGGACTGGCAGCGGGTGAAGGAGGTCCACGACAGCTTCAAGTACAGCAGCTCAGGGCTGGGTGGGCCGGCGGCGATGGTCACCGCCATCGCGGTGGCGTATTTCACGGCCGGGGCGGCGAGTGCGGCCATTGGAAACCTGGCTGGTGCTGCCGCAGGGTCTGGCAGCGCAATGGCGGCAGCGGGAACGGCTACCGCCTCGGCAGTTGCAAGTGGTGCGGCAGTAGGTT
>NZ_JBHRXZ010000009.1:0-14165 GCF_042648805.1 Stutzerimonas tarimensis
GGGCTCCACTGGGGAAAACAGGGAGCCCAGCATCCGGAAACGGATAGCTCAGTTGAAGGTGGGGTTTATGGAGCGCTTACGTTGCACTCAGCTCCTGCAACCGCCCCTTTAAGGCGAGCCCAAAAAGATGGGGCATGTTCATCTGTCGCTTGGTCACAGACGGTAATCACGATCTTCGAATGCTAACTTGGCCTTACTGCTCAAGCCAAGGGGGAAAAACGCCTGCCACCGCCATGCCTTCCGCCGCCAAGTGGTTGAACATTGACTCGGAGAGAATGCTGCGAAAGTTGTGGTGATTGCACATGAACAAAACTTTCACTGGAGGATTCCTTTACTGCTGATCCTGGTCGCGCGCATACGTGCTGGTCGCAAGCCGCCGCTGCTCGTGTTTGCATTGTTCGCCGCGAGTGTTTCGACGGCGGCGTTCAATGTCGGTTATGTAAAGTGCTCGCAGTTCGACCGCGAGTTCAAACGACTCGTCAGCCTAATGCCCCTAGCCAGATTTTAGTGGCTGAAATCGACGTATGACCTGACGGCGCCGGCCATGCCATTGATGTACGCTTCCTCGTATTGACGACAGAGGCAGTGAGGTTTTTCTTGCTATTTCCTGCCAGCCATTAACGCGAGCGAAGGCGAACACGGCATAATGAGTCGCCCAGCATCAACAGCGTTTCATGAAGCACGTCAATATCGGCGCAGATACTGGCGAAATCCCAGTTTCGGTTAAACGTATCGGAGGTGCGGTGATAAGTATTCGAGTCGTAGAAATCATGCCGCTTCATGCCTTCTTGCACTCCCCCTTTAAGTAGATTGCTTCCGGTACTTACTTGGACTGATGGGATGCCGATCTTCGCGAAGCTCGCCTGGTCGGATCGGTAAAAATAGCCCGCACGAGGCTCATCATCGAGCGTGATAAGCCGGTTAAGAGATTTGCCTGCGCGCACGAAGGCTTCGGGCAGGTCTGACTGATCTCCGTCCACTAGGCTTAGGTCGTGGGTTTTGCCAATAGGTACGAAGCCGTCGACGTTGAGCGCAGCGACCACATTCAGCCCGGTCTCGGTGATCAATTGCGCTACCCGCGCGGAGCCGAGCATGCCGACCTCCTCAGCAGAGGTCCAGGCAAAGAGTACAGTGCGACGTAAAGGCGCCGCAGTTGCCAATCGTCTGGCAAGTTCGAGCAATACCGAAACGCCAATGGCATTGTCGACAGCGCCAGGATAGTAGCCTCGGGGCTGCGTCCTATCCGAAGTCTTGCCCAGGTGATCCCAATGCGCGCACAGCAATACACATTGGCGAGGAAACAACCTCCCTTTTTTCATGGCCAAAACATTTCGACAATGTCGGATGCCAATGTCGAAATTCAAATGCAGCTGCAGGCAGGCATTTAGCCGGCAGGCGCGATTGGCCATGGGCCAAGGGGCAGCCACGAAAGCATCCAGGTCGACTCCTGCCGTCGATAATAACTGCCGCCCAAAACGCTCACTGCAAATGCTCTCAAACTCCAAACCGCTACGCACCGCCCCCGGCAAAAAACGAAACGCACGGCGCATCTCGTCTCTGACCAGGGGGAAGGCGCTGCCGAACAATTCATCAGTGTGGACAATGATCACGCCTGCGGCACCTTGTCGAGCAGCTTCCTCGTACTTGTATTCCCAGCGGCCGTAGTAAGTCATTCGCTCACCCAAGAAACGCTCGCCCCCGGGATCGTTGGGCAGTACCACCACCACTTTGCCAACGACATCGATCCCGGCGTAGTCATCCCACTTGTATTGCGGCGCAATGATCCCGTAGCCGACGAACACCAGAGGCGTGTTGTTGAGCGTAACGCTGGCCTGTTGGGAGCGAATCAGTAACTCATCCTTGTGCAGCAAGTCGTGCTGCGACCCGTCGCCGAGGCTGAGCATCTGTAGGCTATTCGGTCCAGGCCTGGCGGTGGCGCAGCCCAAGGGTACCGACTGGAAGAAACTTCGGCGCCCGTGCCACCCCGTCAGTCCTAATGCTTGCGCCTTCCTGGCAATCCACCGCGATGCACGCCAACCTCCTGGTTCCCCGGCGCTTCGTCCGGCGTACAGCGGCCCTGATAATGTTCGGCAATGGTTTGCGAGCTCTACGGCATGAGCCTTGTGTCTGAGGTAGCCACGAAAGGCCGAAGCCTGCTTCGATTTTTGTTTCGTCTTTTTTGGCAGTGACCGACGCATGCAAGCTCCCCCTACTCTTCGATTATTTTGAACAAGCGGGTGGCGTTGTCGAAAAATACTTGTCGGTGGTACTGCTGATCTATTGCCTTGGCGCACGCGGCGACATAGTTCGGATAGTCGACGGATGGCCAGCCTGAGCCGAAGATGAGCCTGTCCGGCTTGCCGGTATAGTCGAGCATCCAGCGAATCGGGTCGATCATCAACCTGTTCAGCGTCGCTGGCGAGACCTGGTTCAATGGCCCTTCGACGATCGAGCTGAGATCGAGCCATACATTATTGTTTTTTGCTGCGATAACTGCGGCATCGGTAAACCATGGATTGCCACTGTGTACTAGGAGAAAATTTATCTGCGGATGGTCGACGATAACCTCGTCCAGGCTCAACGGATGAGCATACTTGAGTCTGGAGCGATGCCAGCCAGTGTCGCCGGTGTGCAGAAGCACGGGGACATCGAACTCGTGGGCGAGCGAGTACAGGGACTCTAGTCTGGAGTCGTCGGCGTAGACCGGCATGAATCCTAAATTGATTTTGATCGCCACGTAAACGCCGCTGGCCAATCCCTGCACCAACGAGTCGTGACACCATTCAGGCTGGGCAATGACTGCGCATCTAGCCACGCCCAGCGCCTTTAAGGCCTGGGCACCGCAGGCGGGCGCATGCGAGTCTGTCACGGATGCGCGAATATTGAATTGAGATTTCAGTGCTTTGAATGCCGGCAGATCGCCGGCCGCAGCGAACTCGGTATGCACATGTGCGTCGAAAACTGGCCCGGAATAACTATTCATCGAAAACTTCCCTGTGAATCGATCATTACCACCGCACGCTAATAATCTTGTGCAGCCTCGAAATGCTAACTACTGGCACTGCTGTAGGATCTGAGAGCAAACAGCCAGAACACCCGGGAAAGGCAAAGAAATGCAACCGCGAACAAAAACGCTCCCATGACTGCCTGCCATTCGACCAGACCCATGGCCGCTGCTACCGGGACATTGGAAACGAAATACACCGGAACGAGGAACGTTAATATCATGCGAATCGTTTGTGGGAAAGCCATTACCGGGAACCGGGCAATCTCCATTAGGGTGTAACTGATGATCCAGACATCTCCGATCTTTACGAACCAGATCGACAAGGTGCAGGTGATCAGGAATAACGAGTAGAAAATTGCCACCCCTGCGGCCATAAGCCCGACGAAGGCCATCAGGTTGCCTATCCCCAGCGCACCCTCGCTTTGCATGGCGTAAATTACCACCCCCCCGCCAATCAATACGCGTGGCAATTCCCAAAGGCTGATTTTGGAACAAGACACTAGAAACTGGCTGTCGACCGGACGCACCAGTAGATAATCCAGGTCCCCGGTACGCACCTGCTCCGACAACGCGTGCAGGCTTGGAAACAACCAGACCTCAAGCAAACCTTCCAGTATCAGTGCCACCCCGAACAGTGCCAGCACTTGGTACAGGTTCCAGCCGCCTAGGGTGTCGACTTCAGTGAACATGGCATCAAGGAAGTACAGTGCCAGAAGCATCCCGACCACGGTGTTCAGCGCGTTGGTAAGGGCGTTGATGCGAAACTCTAGCTCGGCGAGCATCGAATGTCTGATCAACGCGTATAGAACTTTCAGCGTTCTAAGTTTCATATGCCGGCTCCAGAAAAACGCTTCAAGCCCCGTCGCCAAAGTCCCCGGCGAAACGCGACCAGCACCGCCACCCAGAACAGCTGAACCGCAAAACCGTGTAACAGGTCGACACCGACGACCTTGCCAATCAATACCTTGACGGGAAAATCCAGCGACGCGGAAAACGGCAGCATCGCCACTAGGTATCTGGAGGTTTCAGGGAACAGATCGACGGGAATCAGCATACCGCCCAGAACGGTGTACATCGACCAGACCATCGCATCCAGCGCAAGGGAGTTGGCCATCCAGAATGCCAGCAGGCCGACACAGTAATAGATATGGAAAATGATGATCCAAGCCAGGACGAGCGAGGCCAGGAAGAGCGGTATTCGCCATACGATGGACGTCAGGTCAATCGCGAACAACGAGGCTCCCACATAGAACACCGTAACCACGATTGGCGCGCGCACCAACATCTGGCCCAAATGCTCAGCCACATGGAACCAGAATGGTGCAATCGGTTTAAGGAGACGGCCCGACAGGGTTCCTTGGCGTATCTCATCGTTGAGAACAAAGATCACCCAAACAGCGGTCAACTGCCTGACCAGGTAGATGCCCAGGAAATACGCCACAAAATCGCTTGCCGTATAGCCTCCGATCACTTTATCCCTTGAGAGCTCCCACCAGATCATCATCATGAACAGCGGCGCAACGCCGCTGATGAGCCACACGAACAATTGGGCCCGGTATACCACGGTGACCAGAACGCTCATGCGGATCAGGCGCCCGGCGATACCAGGCCACGAAGCAAAGGCAACCATTAGGCATGCTCCTTTGGCAGCAATAAGCGCGGGAATGCCTGTTCCAGGGAGGGGCTCTGAATAGAAATGTCCGTCACCGGAAAGCTGGCCAGCAACTGAGCCACGGTGCTGGCGAACTGCTCCTCTGCTACCAGCAGTTCGGCGCTTTCACTGTCCAGATTGACTAACTTGCCATAGGCACCAAGATCTTCACCGCTGACTGCGTAGGAAAAGCGCAGGCTGACCCGGCGCTCATTGACGTGCGCCTTCACTAATGCCTGCCGGCCACCGTCGAACACTACACGACCACGATCGAGCACAATGACCCGGCTGGCTAGTGCTTCGATGTCTGCCATGTAATGGGATGTGAGGATGATCGTTGCGCCGAACTGCTTATTGTAATCGCCAAGGAATTTGCGAATCGCGACCTGCATTTCCAGATCCAGGCCAATAGTCGGTTCGTCGAGAAACAGGACGCTCGGACGGTGCAACAGCGAGAGAGTGAGCTCGCATTTCATCCGCTCACCCAGGGACAGTTTCCTGACCGGACGGCGAATGATGTCACCTGCCGACAGCAACGCACACAACTCGTCGATGCGCCGTCTGCACTCGACAGCCGGAATATCGTAAATGGCGCCATGCAGGTTAAAGGATTCCAGCGCTGGAAGGTCCCAGGTTAGTTGTTGCTTTTGTCCCATGACCAAGGCGATCGATTTGAGAAATTCGGCTCGCCTTTTGAAAGGATTGTGGCCCAGCACCGACAGGTGCCCGCCGCTGGGTCTTACGATGCCCGACAGCATTTTTAGGGTTGTGGTTTTACCCGCGCCGTTGCCGCCGAGAAAACCGACCACCTCACCCGTCTCGATTGAAAAGGAGACATCTTGCACAGCGGGAATGTACGCCTTCTCGCGACGCAAATACCTGAGCAAGCTGCGCGAATGGTCGTCACGGGCGCGGTATACCTCGTATACCTTGCTGATACCACACAGCTCGATTGCTTTTGACATACCTCTCCTTGAAATTCCGCATTCCGTTCAGTCAAGCGCCAGCCAAGCACGTGGCGATCCGTGGTATTTACTTGGCTGGCCGTGCCATAGGCTCCCCGCTTACCGTCGCCAACGTTGCCGTTCAGGACCGCGTGTCTACTGGCTGCGAGCCAGCAACCGGGCCTGATGCCATTCAAGATCCACGTTCGCCTCAAGCACTAGGCAGAACGAAGGTGCGAGCCGTGACTGGGCCAGCAAGCCTACCTCAGCCACTTCATCCAATATAAAGCCGGCCGCTTTGAGCATCGACATCGTCTGGTTCAAGTCGACCGTGGCCATATGCACCAGGCACGATGCCTGTGACAGATCCAAAGGACCACGGTAGCGTGGCGCATGGCGACTCATAAAAGCCAGCCACTGGTGTCCGATGGTAAAGCGCCCCTTATCTACTCCACCCGTGCCTGTCAAGGCACCGAGACTGGCGTGGTAATGACGTTGATCTAGCTCAGGCCGATCGCAGCGCAGGGACACGGCGGTGATCGCAAACAGGCCATTATCCGATACCCGCGAGGCAAGGTCCGCACCGGTGCCCCGCAGGTACTCAATCAATGACACCCCCGCGTCCCCTGCACAGCGTGCAGGCAAGTTTGTGATCAACCATGCCGGTTCGTCATCACCCAACGGCGCCTTTGTGGTCACCGCTAGCGTTTCACGTTGCGAGGTTGGCAGGCTTTCAACCGCAGCCATCAGATCAGTTGAACAGAGCCAGATCGAGCAGCAGCCCGCGGGCTGATCCTCTTCGGGAGCGAAACTGTAGGAACAGAATTCCAGATACCCCCCGCTCACTCTGAAGAAAGCGCTAATCCGACCATCGCTGTGGCGCACCTGCCGGGTGTGCTCCATGAAACCAGCACGAACTAATTGCTCGATGACATCAGTGAACTGACTCGCCGATAGTGAGTAGACGATGTGATCCAGGCGAGATATCACCAGCCACTCCTTCTTAAATGCGAGCGCAATCCGTCCATGGTAATCAGCAAAACTCCCTGCTGCATTTAATCATGTACTGGCTTCGATGGTTTGCGTCCTCGGGTGCACACGGTCAGACCGAACTCCTGCACGCCACCGCTCTTTATCTCCTGTTTGACCGATTGCAAACCCGCAGCCTTGAATGCATCAAGGTAACGGTTTTGTGGCCAGCGCGTCAGCTTCACCCCTAACTCCTGCGACCAGTCTCGTGAATCCTCGCTTTCTTCATAGTAGTCCACCATGACGATCAGCTCCCCGCCCGGCGCAAGCAGTCGCGCGGCTTTTTCTATTGCAGCGGCGATATCCTCGAAGTAATAGAAAACCTCCATGGAAAAGATCAGATCGAATTGCATACCTGCTGGTGCGTGCCAGCTCAGAAAGCTCCCGACGTCGATGTCGACGTTGTCCAGATCCTGCACTCTAGTGGCGCTCATATTCGCCATTTCTTGGCTGAGTTCCACTGCGCGGACATAGCCTTTGGCGAACTTCGATCTGGCGATGTACTCGAGCGCATAACCATTGCCTGGCCCGATTTCCAAATATCGACCTTCACTAGATTCAAGTGCGGACAACACGGGCTCGACCCGAGCCCAATGTTCGCGGGCCATGTCCACAGCACCGTCCTCGATGGCCCATTCGTCGAAGAGCGTCTCGACATCCAATTCGTGACTCATCCAACACCCCTTTTTGCAAGGATTCGATCCACATTAGCGGACCCATTGATAAAAATGTACTGCATTACGATGTGAGCCGATCACCAGATGACCGTCGTCCGTCAGCAACGGCGAAGAATGAAACCCTCCACTGTGCTCGAGACACCACAAGGTTTCTCCGGTGTGTTGTGCCAGGCAGTGCAGGCGTTCATCGGTGCCTACAAATAACGCATCGCCACTTGGTAACACAGTAAAGGGCGTGTACCTGGACTCGCACTCCACATTTACCCGCCACAACATTTCAAGGGTATGCAGGTCAATCCCGTAAACATATCCATCGTTGCTGCCGACATACGCTATTCCCTGGGGTGACAGGCTCGGACATGAAACCACAAAACCACCAAAGCCCCATTCACAGCTTGCACCGAGCTCGCAAGATTGTTTCAAAACTAGCCAGCCATCTAAAAAATCAAGAAAGTAAAATAAATATGGAACAGCGCATTGGGACAAATATATTCATAGGTCATGGGCGATCCCTTTACTGGCGCGAGCTTAAAGATTTCATAGAAACCCGCCTCAATGTTTCATGGGATGAATTTAATCGCATACCCGTCGCAGGATTCACAAATATTGCTCGTTTGTCCCAGATGCTAGACCAAGCCGCATTCGCGTTTCTAATCATGACGGCAGAAGATGAGCAAAGCGATGGAAAACAGCACGCGCGAATGAATGTTATCCATGAGGTTGGGTTGTTCCAAGGGCGCTTAGGATTTGAAAAAGCTATTGTCTTGCTTGAGGAAGGTTGTGAGGAGTTCACCAACATCCAAGGGCTTGGGCAAATACGGTTCCCTAAAGGGAAAATATCTGCAATCTTTGAATAAATAAGACAAATATTAGAAAGAGATAATCTTATATAACCCGCCTAACAACAGGTTCAAATCGCTCGCTGCGCTCGCTGGGACGGGCTAAAGCCCGCCCCTTAACCAAACGTTATACCTCACTGGGGGGGCTGGATGAATTCACAAGATGTGATGGTAATTTTAAAACACAAGCCATCAGTCCATAAGCTTTGTTATGGTGCGTTCATCCAAGAAACAATCAAGCTAAAAGAAGGTGTACATGCAGTTCCTCTTAAAGCGCTAGGATTTCTGACGAATCAGAATACACGGCTAGATATGTAATTGAGATTTGCGGCGGCAATGTCGAGCAATCACAACTTGATGAATTGAAAAAGCAAGGCGTAAATGCTCTGCCGGTAATCGCTTTAGTTGTTCAACTCAAAGAAGAAGACACTCCCGAAGCGATGGAAAAATATGCCGAGTCAGAGTTAGAAATTCCCGAAAAAATTGCCGGATGGGTTGCCGGAGAAAAACTAACACCATTCTCTTACATTACATGTAAATCAGACCTGAATTACTTCAGGACTGTACCGCCTCACAGCAGGCAACGACAAAGACTCGGGTTTGGAAACGTAGGTTCGGATTATGCCAATCAAATCCAGAGAATGGTTGAGTGCGCTCAAACAGATGAGCACTTTCTATTTGCACTAAGCCTCTACAGAGACGCATTAAGTGAAAGCAATCAGGTTTTCAAAATAGCTAGATTTTTTTCAGTTTTAGAAAGCCTTGCTTATAAACTAAAATCTCAAGATTGCCCTTCTCGCAAAGCCGTCAAAGAGCTTCTAGGGCTTACTGATGGCGCGATGGCTTGCTACAGTATTGCAGGCAAAGAATATAATTTTGATAGAATAGAAATTTCAGGACGACTCAGAGATAAGCTTTTTCATGGCGTCCCTTTTAGAGAAAATGACTTAAATCATGCGTCCAGGCATGTACTCGAATTACTCGAAAATCAGCCCGAGACTATAGCCAACACATTACGCGATGATTGTGAACTGGAATTTGCACGATGGGCAAATGGCGCTAGTAATGGGCTGAAGCCAAATAAAGTATAACAATGCGCTCAAATCGTTGGCTTCGCTCACTGGGACGGGCTAAAGCCCTCCCATTAGCTTAATCGTTATGCGCCCAGAGCATCAGGCTCCACCCTTCGAACTTAAGACAATCCCGCACGGAGGTGCCGATGATCCGTATCGTCATGATCGCCATGCCAGCAGCTGGCCATGTCAACCCTAGCGCGCCGCTAGTCCGCGAACTGGTCCGGCGCGGCATCGACGTCACTTTCTACGTCACCGAGGAGTTCCGCTCCGTTGCCGAGCAGGCTGGGGCCACCTTTCGCGCCTATCCCGACGGGACCATCTCCTCAAAAGTAATTGCCGATGCCAACGCTCACGGCGGATCGGCGAAGGTCGTACAACGACTATTGGAGGCGACGCAGACGCTGTTGCCGCTGCTGGAGTCGGAACTGCGGGAGAACCCGCCGGACGCGATCATGTTCGACTCGAACGCCCTATGGGGGCGAATGCTCGCAACCAGTCTGCGCCGTCCAGCGATCTCTCTTATGACTACGATCCTCGTCAACGCATCCGCGTTCCGCAGTTTGACTGTTCGCGAGTGTCTCGCCGTAGTGTGGGAGACCGCGACTTCTCTGCCGGGAACCCTCGGCGCGCGACGCCGGCTTCTGCGAAGCCCCGGTCGTGACCTCCTACCATCGAGTCCGATGTTCCCGGCCCGAGGTGATCTAACGATCTTCCCAATTCCTGCATGGATTCAACCCCCCGATGACCGGTGCGATGCGAGTAGCCACTTCGTCGGCCCTTCCATCGATGCCGCGCCACACTCCGAGGAGATTGACCGGCAACTCGAACGTCTCCTTGAAGACAAAACTCCCCTGGTGCTGGTATCCCTGGGGACACTGCACCGTGGGGGCGAAGACTTTTTCAGGTCTTGCATTGACGCCTTCGCAGCGCTGCCTGCGAACGTGCTACTGGTCGTCGGCCGTACCATGGACCCCGCCGATTTTGAGTCAGCGTCTTCGAACATAGTGGTGCGGGCCGTTGTGCCCCAACTCGCGGTGCTGCGGCAGGCGGCAGTGTTCGTGACGCACGGCGGAATGAACAGTGTGATGGAGGGGCTCCATTTCGAGGTGCCGATGGTCGTGATTCCCCAGCAGGTTGAGCAATTCCTTATCGGCCAAGCGGTCGCGGACCGTGGCGCGGGCCTTGTGCTGCGGCAACACCTCAGTGGGCAGAAGGTCAGCACGAGGGAACTACGGACAACCGTCGAGACACTGCTGGACGATTCGTCATACACGGCTTCGGCCCGCACTCTTGCGGCGACTCTGCACGAGGGCGGTGGAGCAATGGAGGCTGCCGATCTGATGGAACGTCTTCTCGGCAGGTTCGCCGCCACATGAGTATGACTCCACCGGAGGAAAATTGGGGACACAGGGGACAGACCCCGGTTTTCCACACCCAAACCGTTAGGGATCGTATCCAAAAGCTTTATCTGACGAGCCTAAGGTAAGTGAAAATAACGGGGTCGGAAACGCCGTATATTGTCTACCAGGCACTGGTACCTAACTAGTAGTTCAAATCGTTCGCTTCGCTCACTGGGACAGGCTAAAGCCCGCCCCTTAACCATACGTTATCCAATGACAAACAATTCCGCCAAGCTTGTCACCGATACGCTCACGCTAGCTGCCCGGCATGGCTTGTATTTGGCAGACACTGTGACGTTCAACGAGACGGGGCTCGACTTTCGGGTCGGATTTGCGACGGACACGGCGGGGCGGCGTTGGGTTCTCAGGATTCCCCGTCGCGACGATGTGCAGCCCAAGATCGAACGCGAGGCACGAATCCTGGATTTCGTGAAGCGCCGACTTCCGGTCGAAGTTCCGGACTGGCAGGTGCGGAGCCCTGATCTGGTGGCGTACCCCATGTTGACGGACCCCATGGCGCTGGTCTTCGACGCCGAGACCCATGCCGTCACCTGGAACATCGATCAGGAAGCCGAAACCTATGTGACAAGCCTCGCAGAGGTGCTCGTGGCGTTGCACGCGTCACCTGTGGCGGAAGGTGTGGCGTTCGGCATACCTGCCTCCTCTCCGGAAGAGGTACGGCTCAAGGTTCACCAGGACATGGAGCGCGTGAAGCAGGAAATTGGCATCGGCCGGGATTTGGAAGCGCGGTACCGGTACTGGTTGGACAACGACAAACTCTGGCCCGATTTCTCCGTTCTCACCCATGGCGATCTTTACGTCGGGCATGTCACCGCTACGGCCGATGCACGCGTTAGTGGTGTGATCGACTGGACGGAGGCGGAGATCAGTGATCCGTCAATCGACTTTGCAGGCCATCTCGCTGCCTTCAGTCCGCGGAGCTTGGAGCGACTCGTTGCCGCCTACGAACTCGCCGGCGGCCGTACCTGGCCAGACATGCTGGAGCACATCCAGGAGCGGCACGCCGCTTCGCCGATCAAGTACGGCATCTTTGCTATCAGCACGGGCAATGAGCAACACCTCGCGGCGGCCAAAGTCCAGCTCGGTGCGTAAAATCGTAAAATCAGGGACAGCCCCCGATTTCTCCTCTGACGGAACTTTAAGTTTTCAAGAGCCCGCGCTTGGTAAACAAACGGCCACCGATGCCGCTCGAAGCAGCCTAGGCCCCGCGGGGCAAGAGAGAACAGGAACCCTTTCCGTTTGCGCCTCCTACTCCTCCATCTCCCGGTTCCTCATCTAAGCGCCAGCCAAGCCTGAGTGTTGAGCATGTGGCAGCTCCTTCCGGCCAGCTGGGCGGAGTGAACCAAAAGGCCAACGGCACAATCCCTTTTTGTACACATTCAGAGCGATCCGGGTGGCTAGCGCATCCGCGCTTCGCATCAAGCCGCCCGAGGAGGATTCTTCGTGGCCGTCGTCACCCACCGCACTCATAGCACGCAGACAATCCACAGCGTCTCGCGCCACATACCAAACCCGCTGCACGCAACCCTGCTGGCTGGAACCGTTCCGCTGTTTCTTGGCGCGCTGCTGAGCGATGCCGCCTACTTTCGCACCTATCAGATTCAGTGGAGCAACTTCGCCGCCTGGCTGATTGCCGGTGGGCTGGTGTTCTGCGGTCTGGCGCTGGTGTTCGCCGTGGTCAATCTGATTCGAGCCGAGCACAAGACGGGACGCCCGCTGGTTTATTTTCTGCTGCTGCTGGCGACCTGGGTGCTGGGTTTCCTCAACGCTCTACAGCACGCGAAGGATGCGTGGGCGACCATGCCGGCAGGCCTGATCCTGTCGGTAATCGTCACCCTGCTGGCCTGTGTGGCGACATGGATCGGTCTTACCAACCTGCGTGCGGGAGGTGAGGCATGAGACTGGCGAGCGCACTTTGCGTCCCGACGATGGCGGTCCTGCTGAGCGCATGCGGCGGCGGCGAGCAAGACGCCGCCCAGCACTATGGGGCCAACCCAAGGCTTCCCGAACCGGAGCGGGGTCTGCTGCCCAGCATGCAGATCGCTGAACCGTCGCCGTGGGGCGATCAGCTGCCAACGGTGCCGGCTAACTTCACTGTCACGGCGATTGCGACGGACCTGAAGATTCCGCGCCAGACTCTGGTACTGCCCAATGGCGACATCCTCGTGGCTGAAGGTCGAGGCGGCAACGCGGCGCAGCTCAAGCCAAAGGATGTGATCGCCGGTTATATCAAGGCCAAGGGCAACACCTCGGTGGAAAGTGGCGATCGCCTGACCCTGCTGCGCGATGCAGATGGCGATGGCACCTACGAGCTGCGAACGGTCTACGCCGATGACCTCAACGCGCCGTACGGGCTGGCGTTCCACGAAGGCAATCTTTACGTGGCCAATCAGGACGCGCTGGTGCGCTTCGATTATCAGGAAGGCCAGACCGAGGCCAGCGGCCCGCCAACCAAGGTTACCGATCTACCGTCCGAGATAAACCACCACTGGACCAAGGCGCTGACCATCAGCCCTGACGGCCAATACCTGTATGTCGGCATCGGCTCGAACAGCAACATTACCGAGCGCGGGATGGAGGCTGAAGCGGACCGCGCGATGGTCTGGCAGATCAATGCCGAAACCGGCGCCTACAAGCCTTATGCGACCGGTTTGCGCAATCCCACCGCACTGGCGATCCAGCCTGGGTCAGGCGAGCTGTGGGCAGTCGTCAACGAGCGGGATGAGCTAGGCCCGGATCTGGCTCCGGATTATCTGACGTCGGTACAGGAAGGCGGCTTCTACGGTTGGCCGTATAGCTACTGGGGGAAAAACGTCGACGATCGCGTGCGCCCGCAGGACCCTCAAAAGGTGGCCAGCGCGATCACCCCCGACTACGCCCTGGGTTCGCACGTTGCCGCGCTTGGCCTGGACTTCTCCAGCGCTGTCATGGGCGAACAGTTCGCCGAAGGGGTTTTCATTGGCGAGCACGGCAGCTGGAATCGTAGACCCCCGGTCGGCTACAAGGTGATCTTCGTGCCGTTCAGCAACGGCCGGCCTTCAGGCGAGCCGGTCGATTTCGTCACCGGCTTTCGCACATCCGAAGACACGACCCGCGGGCGCCCGGTGGGTGTGACGGTCGACCCGCGCGGGGCGCTTATCGTGGCTGACGATCTGGCGAATACGGTGTGGCGGGTGACGCGCACTCAGTGATCCTTACAAGAGATTGGACGTGGGGACGAGGATTGGGGACAGACCCTGAGGAATCCCCACAAAATTCCCTTTTGCATCAGCCGGATAGCTTGAAAGAGCCTGCATGAGTCGGGCAGTTTGGTAGTCGCCAAACAAACCAACTTCCGAGACTCATGCAGGCCGTACGATTTTTACACAAGTCATTTTCCCAAGCACTCCCCACCATTCATGCTAAGCGCCTGACCTCCTTGATGAGTTGTGTTGCATCCTGAACGAGCCCCCTGAAAGACAGGACACCGTTTCCCCCTTACGATAAGGGATAGGCAAACGGTTATGTTTATGACTAATAGC
>NZ_JBHRXZ010000010.1:0-1990 GCF_042648805.1 Stutzerimonas tarimensis
CAGGATACCCGCTGCCACCGCCGAGCCGATCACACCGGCCACGTTGGGCCCCATGGCATGCATCAGCAGGAAGTTCTGCGGGTTGGCCTCGAGCCCGACCTTGTTGGCGACCCGGGCGGCCATGGGCACGGCCGAGACGCCAGCCGCGCCGATCAGCGGATTCACCTTCTGCTTGCTGAACAGGTTCATCAGCTTGGCCATGAGCACGCCAGATGCCGTACCGCCGGCAAAGGCGACGATGCCGAGCAGCATGATGCCGAGGGTCTTCAGTTGCAGGAAGGCTTCCGCCGAGAGCTTGGAACCCACGGCGAGCCCCAGGGCGATGGTGACGATGTTGATCAGCGCATTGCGTGAGGTATCGGCCAGGCGGTCGACGACGCCGCATTCGCGCAGCAGGTTGCCGAAGGCGAACATGCCCACCAGCGGCGCGGCATCGGGCAACAACAGGGCCACCAGAAGAGCCAGCATCAGCGGGAACACGATCTTCTCGGTCTGACTGACCGGCCTGAGCTGGGTCATGGTGATCGCCCGCTCCTGCTGGGTGGTCAACGCACGCATGATCGGCGGCTGGATCAGCGGCACCAGCGCCATATACGAGTAGGCTGCAACGGCGATGGGCCCCAGCAGGTCCGGCGCCAGCCTGGCGGTGACGAAGATCGAGGTCGGCCCGTCAGCCCCACCGATGATGGCGATGGAGGCCGCTTCGGCCAAGGTGAAATCCATACCCGGCACGCCAAAGGCAGTCAGAGCCAGTGCCCCGAGCAAGGTACCGAAGATACCGAACTGAGACGCGGCCCCCAGCAGCAAGGTCTTGGGGTTGGCAATCATAGGACCGAAATCGGTCATCGCCCCGACGCCCAGGAAGATCAGCAGCGGGAAGACCCCGGTGGGCAGCCCGACCTCGTAGAAGACGTGCAGAATGCCCGACCCCTCGGCCAGGTTGGCCACCGGAATGTTGGCCAGAATGCCGCCAAAGCCGATGGGAATCAGCAGCAGTGGCTCGAAGCCTTTGCGGATGGCCAGATAGACGAGGCCCAGGCAGACCAGGATCATGAAGATCTGGCCCAGCTCGATGTGGTACAGGCCCGTACTGAGCCACAGTCTGTTCAGGATTTCCATGGTCGGCTCCTCAGGCGATGGTCAGCAGGGTGTCACCCACTGCCACCGCGTCGCCGACCTTGACGTCGACGCTACCGATGGTGCCGGCCTTGAAGGCACGGATCTCGGTTTCCATCTTCATCGCTTCGAGGATCATCACCAGATCCCCCTCCTGCACCATCTGGCCGGGCTTGGCCATGACCTTGAAGATGTTGCCAGCCAGCGGTGCACGCTGCGGATCACCTTCACCGGCTGCGACTGGAGCAGCAGCGGTCGTGGCCGCGGCACCGTTACCGCTGACAGGCTTGAGCCCCTCGATGTCACCCCCCTCGCCGACCTGCACGACAAACGACTTGCCATTGACCTCCACGGTGTACACCTCGGGCTTGCCCGGTTCGCGGGCGGGCACCTCGTTACCGGTCGGGGCCGGCTCGAAGGCATCGGGGTTGCCGCGGTTCTCCAGGAATTTCAGGCCGATCTGCGGAAACAGCGCGTAGGTGAGCACGTCGTCGATTTCGTCCGCGGCGAGCTTGAAGCCTTTCTGCTGCGCCAGGCCCTTGAGTTCGGCGGTCAGCTTGTCCATTTCCGGCTCGAGCAGGTCGGCCGGACGGCAGGTGATGGCTTTGGCGCCGTCCAGGACCCGCGCCTGCAGCGCGGCATTGAACGGTGCCGGCGCGGCGCCGTACTCGCCCTTGAGCACGCCGGCGGTTTCCTTGGTGATGGACTTGTAGCGCTCGCCGGTGAGGATATTGATCACCGCCTGGGTGCCGACGATCTGCGAGGTGGGCGTCACCAGCGGGATGAAGCCGAGGTCCTCGCGCACCCGTGGGATCTCCTCCAGCACCTGGTCGAACTTGTCCTGGGCGCCCTGCTCCTTGAGCTGGCTTTCCAT
>NZ_JBHRXZ010000011.1:0-4776 GCF_042648805.1 Stutzerimonas tarimensis
TTTTGACCGAAAGCGGCTTGCTGACCTCATCCGACCCGTGGTCATGCCAATCCAACCGAGCGATGCCCTCGATGATTTCCGTGGCGAAGTAGGGGTAGCGCCCGAAGCCGGTAGTGGGTCCGATTAGGTCAACGAACGGATTGGTGATGGTCCTGGGAGGGCGGCCTCGATTGGATGTTTTCGTGGCGGTCGGGGAAGCGGCAGCGGGAGCCCTGGGTCTGGGCGCGTTCTTCGCTTTTATTGAAATCAAAAAATCCGCTCGGCGGCGAATTCTGTCGTCCAGTTTGCGCAGATCGGCAGGAGAAAGCAGGGATGGCAGATCGGCAGCAAAGGAAGCTGGGGCGGGCATGGGGTGGTCCTCCTGAAAAGTGGTTATTCCTTTCAGTGAGGGGTTTTGCCGAGCCGTACATAGTGAGGGTTTCTGCAAGCCACGGAGCGGCCCCAGGCTGAACGCACCCGGCCACCCATCCAAGTGCATTGGTCACCTACCGAGCGGCCCGTGGCGCGCTTTGTGGACCGTGAGGGTTTTTGGCTACAGGCGTGCTACAAGGCGCTTCTACGCTCACGGAGCAGGGGAACCACCCAGCGAGCGCATCAGATTTCACCCAGGAACGCGCTACAGCGTCGCTCGGACCCGCTGGACAGTGTTTGTCGAGCATCCAAGCAGCCCAGCGACCACCCGAATGGACTTCCCTTCATCAAGCAGGGTCCGAATGCGCTTGTGTAGGCCCTCGTCGGTTTTCCTTCCTCGATACGCCCCATCGGCCTTGGCCTTCTCGATTCCTTGGGCCTGCCTTCTGCGCCGATCTTCGTAGTCTTTGCGGGCAACTGCTGCAAGCATGTCAAGAAGCATTGTATTGATAGCCGCCAACATTCTCCCGGTGAAGTCATCCGGTGCCACCCGGTTGGCGCTCATGGCTTGGTGGGATGTCGGCAGATCGAGTGCGACCACAAGAACGCCCTTCCCCTGGAGTTCGGCCCGCAGCTTGGCCCAGTCAGATTCATTCAGGCGGGCCAGCCGATCCACTTGTTCAACCAGCAGGACATCCCCAGGTTCGCTGTCAGCCAGCAGGCGGAACAACTCGGGGCGCTTGAGGGTGGCCCCTGATTCATTCTCGACGTAGTAGCCAGCCACTCGATGGCCGTAGACCTGGGCGAACTCCCGAAGCTGGTCCTTTGCACGGGTGGCGTCTTGTTCGGTGGTCGAAGCTCGAAGGTAAGCGCGGATCAGCATGGAAGGATGCCCTGTAGCGATTTGGATGTAGCTACATTATGCGCAGCGAAAAGAATAGTCAATGGACATTATCGCTACACCCCTGAGCCACGGTTTCGGTTCCGTCCAGGCGTGTCGCTTGATGTATACCCAAAACGCCATGCCCCTCCCCCCGCTCTGCCGCACGATCAAGCGAAGGGGGGCTCCCCACGCCATGGGGGGAACCCCGCTGCAAACCTTATTGAATAAGGGTTCTCAGATTTTTGTGGCGAATTCTGGGAGAAGGCGTCAGGTGATGAAGCGAGACTGCTGCGCCATGCCCAGTAATTCTTTCCAGGAGGAGCCCCACGCAGGCGCTGCCCCTTGAGTAATGGGGCCAAGGCCGGCCGCTTGGACAGACCCTGGCGATAAAGCACTTACATGAAGAGCTGGGCGATTCGCAGCACCCAGTAGGTGATTTCAGTCACCATCAGGATTACCGTGAGTATGGTTATTAGATCCATACGGATACCTCTACGTTTGTTGATGGACCCCAGGAGAACCTGGGCATGTACCCATGCACCATCCGCAAAGGCCGTAGAGGCCGACACCATTGACAATATGCGCGTAATCGCTATGATTGATTTTGCGGATTCAAGCATAAACGAATAAACAGATACGTCAGGTGAGCAGATAGGTTTACCCACAGGCGTATTAATAATGCCACAATAATGGCGTTATGTCAACCCTTGCCTTTTATTTAGGCGGGGGTTTTCCTGTTCTATGGCTAAAATATTGCCGTTCCCCTTCGAGGGCTGTGCTCATCGCCCACCTTAGTGAAAGCTCGCTTGAATGCGGGAGACTGTGCTTATTCCCCTGCGCCTTGTGCTGTTGTCAGTCATTCAATGCGTCCAGCAGGCTTCCCCAGGTAACCTTCTCAGGCTTCCGTAGCGGCTCGCTGTGAGGCGCTTGAGGTGGAGCGGATGGATCTGCCTTGGATGCGGCTGCGCGGGCTTCTGTGTGCCCCGTAGGGGATGCCTGGGCCGGCTTGTGTTCAAGCAGTAATAGAGCCTCCCGTAGCTCCTTCACTTCCTGTCGAAGGGCCTGTACCTCGGCCAGCATCTGGGCCATCTCAGGGGAGGTGACAGCCTGTGCCAATTTAGGCGGGTCAGGCTGTGCCACTGGCAACAGTGGGCCATACGCTCGGATCAGTTCTGAGGTCTCGAAGCGCCGTTGCCCATCGCGTCCCAATTCAGACGATACGCGGCCTGCCTCGATATCCCGATAGATTGATCGCCTGCTCCTCCCGGTGAGGCTGACCGCTTCCTTGAAGGTGTGCCATGTCATGGTCCATGCCCTTATGCCATCTGTGCCATCTGTGCCATCTGTGCCACGTGACGCTTGATCGTAGCCTATGGGAGCCCTACGGGCATCAACCCGACACAGTGACTCCGAGCCGAGCCAGGGCTTGCTCTCGGCTTTCTCCAGGACGGGCAAGCCTACTCAATTCGGACTCGGTGACCTTTCGCTTCGGGTCCTGTTTGGTGCCCTCGGGAACCTTCTTCGTCTTGTTCCTGAAGGTGAACTGAAGATGGGTCACCTTGCGGCCCGTCTTCTTCGGCAACCATTCAACCTGGAGCGGGGAATGCTCGTTTACCTGGGCAACGGCAGGTTCGATAACCCAGCGCCGAAGGTCGGCCATTAATGGGTAACGGCCCTCAAGCTGGAACCACTCCCGAAGCTGCTCAAGGCTTACCTCTCGACTCCCCACGGAGCCGTACTGCGCCAACATCTCGAATAGGCGGATCGCATAGGCACTGGTCATCCGGGCAACAGCCGACAGCTCGTACCGGGTGAACTGCTCGGTGAGCCCCGTCAGGAACGGCAGGATGTCCTTGCCGAAACGCAGCTCCACGCGCCCCTCCTTCTCGATGTAGTCGACGGTCTGGACCCACCGGGTGAGGCGCTTACGGGCTGGCCTGGAGCTGCCATCAGGCTCGAAAAGGATCGTGATGCGCCGGTCAAACAGCCGCTCAGCAGCGACCGCAAGGTCCCTGTAGGCCGTCGCCTGATCGGTCTGGCAGAGCTGGGCAATGTCAGCGGCCGATACCGAGTAGAGGATTTCATCGGTGACTGCTTGGTCCCTACGGACCTGGGCAATGCAGCTCAGAATGATGCGTTGTTCCGCCACGCTAAGCCGGTAGGACGCCGAGACGATGTGATTCGATTTGACGACTTGAAGGCCCTGCGGCATGGAGGTTCTCCCTGGTTAACCATGAGAACATTAACCTTCTCATAATTGACCGTCAATCCCTCCACATTTGACCGTCAATCCCTCCACATTTGACCGTCAATCTGTCCCTTAATGACCGTCAATCCCTCCACATTTGGAAGCTGAAAGCCCCGGATGGAGCGGCCTGTAGAGGACCTAAAAGGCTTTTAAAGCTTAAAAAGTAAAAAATAAGAGCTTTCGGTTTCACCTTCTCAAATCAAGAGCCAAAGCAAGAGCCGGGGAGCCGAACCTTTCGAGCCTCTACAAGCCCGCCTGGGCGACGATCATCAGGAACACCAGCAGGGCTATCACCCAGACTGCTATCGGCCAACAGGCGAAGCCGTGGGTGCCTTATTGGCTTCGTTTGGGGTCCTTCAGCCGCCGCTGTGATGCGCTTACAGATAAGGACAGGTACTGATCCGCTTCCCCCCATCCGCCGACCTTAGGTGGTCATCGGGTTTTCAGGAGGGGGCACCAGGGGGATCTGGAACGTTCTTATTATTGAAATAGGGTCCCAGATTTTCTCGTCAGATTTTCAACAGGAAACCGAGGGACTCGTAGCGGGTGGGAACCGAAGTGGAACGATTGTTACGGCTGGCTCAGGGCCTCAGGGTGTCGGCTCATATCGAACTTGAGGGGCAGCGCCATGGCCTCCCGGAAAAAGGCGGTAGCGCATCAGCAGACCTCACGACCTTGCAGACGGTCCTTGCGGGCCTGGGCGGTTGCTTGGCGCTGGTACTTCTGGATTTCCGTTGTTTGCTCATCAAATCCGACCCTAAGGAGCCTTAGGGAGGGGGGATGATTTTCAATCTTGATCCCCGTTCCTATAGGGTCTCCGATGGCGAAGCCAGTTGGTCCTCAGGTCCTCTATATACATGCGGCGTTAATTCAGGGAGCACCTGTCGGGAGTCCTGAGCGGTGGACCTCGGGTTGCTTCTTATACATGCGGCGCTAATTCAATGGCGTCGATACCAATCGCTCGGTGCAGCTTGGCAAGGTCCATCGGGCAAGGCGGGACGGGGTTCGTGTCATCCCAGAACGTCGCCAGCCCAACCGGCAGATTCCCTTCCATATCGTCAATCAGCCGCTTCGGGCGGGATTTCATCAAAAACGGGAGGGCCAACTGAATTGCCTTAACGTACCGCTGGGCATGACGCGCACCGATCCCCAGCAACTCGCTGACGGCAGCCGTGGTGACGACCTCGATGGCCTCAAGAATCAGCATCAGGTTTTTGACCGAAAGCGGCTTGCTGACCTCATCCGACCCGTGGTCATGCCAATCCAACCGAGCGATGCCCTCGATGATTTCCGT
>NZ_JBHRXZ010000012.1:0-194552 GCF_042648805.1 Stutzerimonas tarimensis
GGAGCTACTGCTGCGTGATGAGGTGCGCCGCCAAGCTCAGCAACTGGAGTAGATTTGTGGGGATTCCTCAGGGACAGACCCCGATTTTCGTTCCGATTTTCGTTCGATTTTCGTTTGTGCGGCGTACGGACTAAACGTCGAAGCTAATGAATCCTCATTGAGGGCAAGTCGTGTAGAGAGCCTTTACGAAGCATATGAGCAGATCCATCGTAATGGCTTATAACAACTGGTTGAAACCGCTCGCCTCGCTCACTGGGACGAGCTGAAGTCCGCCCCTTTAAACAAGCGTTATGCTATTCAAAGAGTATTCATAACCCGAAAGAGGAGTATTAAAATGAATAAAGAGAAAATTTTGGCGGCGATTCAGGGTTTCTGTAAAAACAACACAAGCAGACAACGAAAAGATTTGTACGATCACCTTAACAAGGAGCTAGGGCTAAGCCTAGATGTATATGATTACGATGGAAGAAGTGACCGTGCAAGATTTTCTTGTGATGCTGATTCTCAAGCGTGGGAGACGGACTACATCCTTAAAAAGCTAAGCAAATAGCATAACAAACGCAGGCACGACGATGGCTTTTCCGTTGCGGCTTCGCCTCCACGACAAAGCCACGCGGGGAGGAATCGAGGACAGACTCCAATTTCCCCCGCAGAACCGCCGGCCGTCAGGGGATGACCGAGGGAGCTCAACCTCGCTGACCTGCATCAATGCGCGGTCGGCCGGGAGCTAGGATCTTCCAAGAGCGGATTTTCTTGAGGAGATCGCAAAATGTCGTCGACCGATACCGAGCAGCAAGCCCTGCGCAAGGAAATGCGAGAGGCCGCACAGGCTATGGAAGCCATGTTCACACGGCGCTTGGCCGAACAAGCGACCACCGGTGCCGCCCGAAGCTGCCGCGGCCTTGCCGGTCGCCGGCGCGAACAAACCCGGTCAGGATCGAGCGCTTCCTCGTTGGAACAAACTGACCCAGGGAGCGACCGAGGCTGGTTTTTCACAGGCGCGGCGTAATCGAAAACTGAAAACAAAAAACCAGGGACAGACCACGCTGGCTTTCTTAGCTGCTACACCACGGTCAGTTCTTTCCAATCTGGACCGTTCGCCGCCCCATCGACCCCCAGCGAGTCCTTAACTGCCTTGCTCGCTGTTTGCTCGCCGATGACCTGCTTGCGGCAACCGTATTCGCAGGTCAGTTCGTGCTCGGGCAGTTCATGAACGACGCACCTCCCAATAGCCCGGTGCGTTGTAGATATCCCTGAGGTAGTCGATGAAGAAGCGCACCTTCGCCGGCAGGTAGCGCTGCTGCGGATATACCGCCTGGATGTCGTACGCCGGCAAGGCGTACTCGTCGAGTACCGTCACCAGTTCGCCGCGCTTGAGCTCGGCCTGGATTTCCCAGGTCGAGCGCCAGCCGATGCCCAGGCCCTGCTTGACCCAGTCGAACAGCAGTTCGCCGTCGTTGCAGTCGAGGTTCCCCGCCACCCGCACCGCCACCTGGCGGCCGTTGCGCAGGAAGGTCCAGCCGCGCTGCTGGCCGCCCTGCAGGTTGAACGCCAGGCAATTGTGCCGCGTCAGTTCCTCCAGCGTCTGCGGCGTGCCGTGGGCGGCGAAGTACTCCGGCGCGCCGCAGACCACCCGGCGGTTGGAGAACAGCTTGAGCGCCACGTAGTTGGGGTCGGTGACCTCGCCAATACGGATGCCCATGTCGTAGCCGTGTCGCACCAGGTCGACCACGCTGTCGGTGAAGTTGAACGACAGCTGCAGGTCCGGATAGCGCGCCTGGAACGCTGGCGCGTGCGGGCCGATATGCCGACGGCCGAACGCCGCCGGGGCCGACACCACCAGGTGGCCGCGCACGGAGGTGCGGTCGTGGCTGATGCTGGCGTCCACCTCGTCGAACTCCTTGAGCAGCACGCGGGCCCGTTCCAGGTACTGCTCGCCCAGGTCGGTCAGCGACAGTCCGCGCGTGGATCGGTGCATCAGCTTGACGCCCAGGTGGCGCTCCAACGCGTCCAGGCGCCGCCCCATCACCACCGGGGTCACGCTTTCCTTGTGCGCGGCGGCGGCGAAGCTGCCGCAATCGGCGACCAGCACGAAGCTGCGCAGGGTCGTATAGCGGTCCATTCGATACTCCTGATATCGAGAGAACTGAAGTCTCGGCCAATTCCGCCTTTCGTTCCAGGCCTGCATGCTTGAGCCACGTAGGAAAACTATCGAATAAGAGTCAGGAGGAAACGATCCATGGCGCGTATGAGAGCAATCGATGCCGCGGTAGCGGTAATGCGCAAGGAGGGTATCGACACCGCCTTCGGCATTCCCGGCGCGGCGATCAACCCACTGTATTCGGCCCTGCGTGCCGATGGCGGCATCCGCCACATCCTCGCCCGCCACGTCGAAGGCGCCTCGCACATGGCCGAGGGTTACACCCGGGCCAAGCCGGGCAACATCGGCGTGTGCATCGGCACCTCCGGTCCGGCCGGCACCGACATGATCACCGGCCTCTATTCCGCCTGGGCCGATTCCATCCCGATCCTCTGCATCACCGGCCAGGCGCCTCGCGCACGGCTGTACAAGGAAGACTTCCAGGCCGTGGATATCGAATCCATCGCCAAGCCGGTGACCAAATGGGCCGTCACCGTGCGCGAGCCGGCGCTGGTGCCGCGCGTGTTCCAACAGGCCTTCCACCTGATGCGTTCGGGTCGGCCCGGCCCGGTATTGATCGACCTGCCGTTCGACGTGCAGATGGGCGAGATCGAGTTCGACATCGAGACCTACGAGCCGCTGGCGGTGTACAAGCCGCGCGCCAGCCGCGCGCAGATCGAGAAGGCCATCGACATGCTCTGCGCCGCCGAACGTCCGTTGATCGTCGCCGGTGGCGGCATCTACAACGCGGGAGCCGAGGCGCTGCTGGTGGAATTCGCCGAGACCGTCGGCGTGCCGGTGATCCCGACGCTGATGGGCTGGGGCTCGATTCCAGACGACCATCCCCTGATGGCCGGCATGTGCGGCTTGCAGACCAGTCATCGCTACGGCAACGCCAACATGCTGGCCTCGGACTTCGTGCTCGGCATCGGCAACCGCTGGGCCAACCGCCACACCGGCTCGGTGGAGGTCTATACCAAGGGCCGCACCTTCGTCCATGTGGACATCGAGCCGACCCAGATCGGCCGTGTGTTCGCCCCCGACTACGGCATCGTTTCCGACGCCGGCGCCGCGCTGGAACTGTTCGTCGAGGTCGCCAAGGCGCGCAAGGCCGAGGGCCGCCTGCCGGATCGCCGCGCCTGGGCCGCCGACTGCCAGGAACGCAAGGGCACCCTGCTGCGCAAGACGCACTTCGACACGGTGCCGATGAAGCCGCAGCGCGTCTACCAATGCATGAACAACGCCTTCGGCAAGGATGCCTGCTACGTCAGCACCATCGGCCTGTCGCAGATCGCCGCCGCGCAGTTCCTGCACGTCTACAAGCCGCGCCACTGGATCAACTGCGGCCAGGCCGGCCCGCTCGGCTGGACCATCCCGGCGGCCCTCGGCGTGGTCGCGGCCGATCCGCAACGCAAGGTGGTGGCGCTGTCGGGCGACTACGACTTCCAGTTCATGATCGAGGAGCTGGCCGTGGGCGCGCAGTTCAAGCTGCCCTACATTCACATCCTGGTGAACAACGCCTACCTCGGCCTGATCCGCCAGGCGCAGCGCGGCTTCGACATGGACTACTGCGTGCAGCTGGGCTTCGAGAACATCAATTCCGACCAGCAGGGCATGGAGGGTTATGGCGTCGACCACGTCGCGGTGGTCGAGGGCCTGGGCTGCAATGCGCTCCGCGTGTTCCGCCAGGAAGAGCTGCGTCCGGCCATCGAACAGGCCGAGGCCTGGATGGCCGAGCACCGGGTGCCGGTGGTGATCGAGGTGATCCTCGAACGGGTGACCAACATCGCCATGGGCACCGAGATCGACGCCATCAACGAGTTCGAAGCGCTGGCCAGCGGCCGCGAGGACGCGCCAACCGCGGTCGGCCTGCTGGATTGATTTGACACCGCGTGGAAGACGCTTCGCGATCTTCCACGGGGCGGCCATCCGTCCTACGAAGCAACCGTAGGGTGGATATCGCAAAGCATATCCACCGAACCACACCACCGAAGCACCGTAGGGTGGATGTCGCGTCAGCACATCCACCGAATTGGGCCCTACAGATCAGGAGATACGCTCCATGCCCCGCTTTGCCGCCAACCTGTCCATGCTGTTCACCGAGCAGGACTTCCTCGACCGTTTCGCCGCTGCCGCCGAAGCTGGCTTCACCGGCGTCGAGTACCTGTTTCCCTACGACTACCCCGCCGAGGAGATCAAGGCCCGCCTGGATGCCAACGGCCTGACCCAGGTGCTGTTCAACCTGCCGGCCGGCGACTGGGCGGGCGGCGACCGCGGCATCGCCATCTTCCCCGAGCGGGTCGAGGAATTCCGCGCCGGCGTCGACCAAGCCATCGCCTACGCCAAGGTACTGGGCAACACCCAGGTCAACTGCCTGGCCGGCATCAGGCCGCAGGGCGCGGACGAGGCCGCGGTCGAGCGCACCTTCGTCGAAAACCTGCGCTACGCCGCCGAGAAGCTCCAGGCCGCCGGCATCCGCCTGGTCATGGAGATGATCAATACCCGGGACATCCCGCGCTTCTACCTGAACACCACCCGCCAGGCGCTGGCGATCCGCGACAAGGTCGGCCACCCCAACCTGTATCTGCAGTACGACATCTACCACATGCAGATCATGGAAGGAGACCTGGCGCGGACCATCGAAAGCAACCTGGCGGCGATCAACCACGTGCAGCTCGCCGACAACCCGGGCCGCAACGAGCCGGGCACCGGCGAGATCAACTACCGCTTCCTGTTCGAGCACCTGGACCGTGTCGGCTACCAGGGCTGGATCGGCTGCGAGTACAAGCCGGCCACCACCACCGCGGCCGGCCTCGGCTGGATGAAAGCGCACAACGTGATCTGAACCGACGCGACTCAGACTGAATCGAGAGGAGAACACTCATGGCTAAAATCGGATTCATCGGCACCGGCATCATGGGCCTGCCCATGGCTCAGAACCTGCAGAAGGCTGGCCACAGCCTCTTCGTCTCCAGCCACCACGACGCGGCACCGGCCGCCCTGGTCGAGGCTGGCGCCGTCGTCCTGGCGAACCCGAAGGAAGTCGCCCAGGAGGCCGAGTTCATCATCGTCATGGTGCCGGACACCCCCCATGTCGAGGAGGTGCTGTTCCGTGACAGCGGCATCGCCGAGGGCGTCGGCCCGAACAAGCTGGTGATCGACATGAGCTCGATCTCGCCCAGCGCCACCAAGCAGTTCGCCGAGAAGATCAAGGCGACCGGCGCCGACTACCTGGACGCCCCCGTATCCGGCGGCGAAGTGGGCGCCAAGGCGGCCACCCTGTCGATCATGGTCGGTGGCAGCGAGGAGAGCTTCGCTCGCGCCCTGCCGCTGTTCCAGGTCATGGGCAAGAACATCACCCTGGTAGGCGGTAACGGCGACGGCCAGACCGCCAAGGTCGCCAACCAGGTCATCGTCGCGCTGAACATCCAGGCCGTCGCCGAGGCGCTGTTGTTCGCGGCGAAGAACGGCGCCGATCCAGCCCGGGTCCGCGAGGCGCTGATGGGTGGCTTCGCCGGTTCGAAGATTCTCGAAGTGCATGGCGAGCGCATGATCAAGGGCACCTTCGATCCTGGCTTCCGCATCAGCCTGCACCAGAAGGATCTCAACCTGGCTCTGGCCGGTGCCCGTGAACTGGGCCTGAACCTGCCCAACACCGCCAACGCCCAGCAGGTGTTCAGCACCTGTGCGGCCATCGGCGGCAGCGGCTGGGACCACTCGGCGCTGATCAAGGGCCTTGAGCACATGGCCAACTTCTCGATCCGCAAGGAATGATCGAGCAGCGAAAGCGTTGAGTTGAGCCTGCGTTACCCTTCGTCGGACCCAGATAGCGATGCGGGGTATCGCAGCGCTCAACGCCATTTACCGCAGCAAACGACGAACCAGGGATGCGTGACGCGAAGCGATAGCCATCCCAGGGCATACAGCGACATCCGCACTCACAAGGTGCGCCCCCTTTCGACCTGCTCGGCAGAAGGCGTCACGGCCCGATTGCCGGGTGGGTCGATTCCAACCCTTAGCGCTTGCTTTTTTACTTGCATAGCCGAGCGCTAAGGTCTGGAATCGGCCCCAGACCTCATACAAGGAGCTGCACATGACCCTCGACCCGCAAGCCTTGCTGCGCGAACTGTTCGCCGCCGCCATCAATGCCGCTCACCCGCGCCAGGTTCTGGCCGATCATCTGCCCGCCGATCGCAGCGGGCGTGCCATCGTCATCGGTGCCGGCAAGGCCGCCGCAGCCATGGCCGAAGCCATCGAAGCGGCCTGGGAAGGCGAGATCTCCGGCCTGGTGGTGACCCGCTACGGGCACGGTGCCGACTGCCGCAAGATCGAAGTGGTGGAAGCCGCGCACCCGGTGCCGGACGATGCCGGCGAGCGCGTCGCCCGTCGGGTACTGGAACTGGTCAGCGATCTCGAGGAAAGCGACCGGGTGATCTTCCTGCTGTCCGGTGGTGGCTCCTCGCTGCTGGCGCTGCCGGCCGAGGGCATCAGCCTGGCCGACAAGCAGGCAATCAACAAGGCGCTACTGCGCTCCGGCGCGCACATCGGCGAAATGAACTGCGTGCGCAAGCACCTTTCGGCAATCAAGGGCGGTCGCTTGGCCAAGGCCTGCTGGCCGGCCAGCGTCTATACCTACGCGATATCCGACGTGCCCGGCGACGAGGCCACGGTGATCGCCTCCGGACCGACCGTCGCCGACCCCACGACCTCGGCCGAAGCCTTGGCGATCCTGACGCGCTACGAGATCGAGATTCCGCCGAACGTGCGTGAATGGCTGGAGGACCCGCGATCGGAAACCGTGAAACCGAACGATCCCTGCCTGTCGCGCAGCCATTTCCAACTGATCGCCACGCCGCAGCAGTCGCTCGATGCGGCTGCGGAAAAGGCCCGCGCCGCTGGCGTCACGCCGCTGATCCTCGGCGACCTGGAAGGCGAGGCCCGCGAGGTGGCCAAGGTCCACGCCGGCATCGCCCGCCAGGTCATCCTGCACGGCCAGCCGATCGCCCCGCCCTGCGTGATCCTCTCCGGCGGCGAAACCACGGTCACCGTTCGCGGCAACGGTCGCGGCGGACGCAACGCCGAATTCCTGCTGAGCCTGACGGAGAATCTCCGGGGCTTGCCGGATGTGCATGCACTGGCCGGCGACACCGATGGCATCGACGGCTCGGAAGACAACGCCGGCGCCCTGATGACCCCGGACAGCTACGCCCGCGCCCAGGCGCTAGGCCTGCGTGCCGCCGACGCCCTGGCCAACAACGACGGCTACGGTTACTTCGCCGCGCTGGACAGCCTGATCGTCACCGGCCCGACGCGCACCAACGTCAACGATTTCCGCGCCATTCTCATCCTGCCACCGGACGCCCGCAAATAGGGGACAGACCCCAATAACTAGAACAGCCCCATACCCCAGGCCACCATGAACAGCACCAGCGAGAAGCCCCACATCCACCACAGCGAGTAGCGGATGTGCCGTCCCAGGTCCAGCCCGGCCAGACCCAGGGCCAGCCAGAGTGCCGGGGAGAAGGGGCTGATGAAGGTGCCGATGATATTGCCGATGGTCAGTGCGTACACCACGCTGGCAGGCTCCACGCCGTGAGTGCCGACGACTTCCAGCGCCACCGGCAGCAGGCCGAAGTAGTAGGCGTCGGTGCTCAATACCAGCTCCATGGGCAGGCCGAACACGCCCAGGACGATGTGCAGCATCGGTACCATCGGCTCGGGCAATACGCGCACCAGATCCTGGGCGATGGACGACAACATCCCGGTACCGGTGAAGATCCCCAGCATCGAGCCCGCGGCCAGGATGATCATGCCCATGGTCAGGGCCGAGGGTGCGTGCGCCCCGATGCGCTGCATCTGGACTTTGCCACCCGGATAGTTGATCAGCAGGGCTGCCGACAGGCCGATCATGAAGATGTAGCCAGCCGGCAGCACACCCATGAACAGCGCGACGATCACTATCAGCAGCAAGGCTGCGTTGATCCAGATGCGTCCGGGACGTTGCAATTCGAGCTCCGCGGCGGACGCATCCTGCAGGCCACCAAAGGTTTCCACCGGCCCGCCCGGATCGACGTCGCCAGTCGCTGCCGCGATGCGGCGTTTTTCCCGCCAGCCGAGAAGCGCGGCCATGGCCACCAGCAGTACCGCGCCAAAGATCTGCACGGGAATCAGCCCGTGCCACAGCTCGGTCACGTCGATGCCCGTCACCGCCGAGGCACGGCCCAGCGGCCCCGCCCAGGGCACCATGTTCAGAATGCCCGCTCCGAGGGCAAGCAACAGCAGCATGAGGTAGGGGCTCATGCGCAGCTCCTTGTACAGGGGTAACAACGCCGGGACCGTCAGCAGAAAGGTGGTCGCGCCCGCGCCGTCCAGGTGGGCCAGCATGCCGATCACTGCTGTGGCCACGGTCACGGCGATCACGTTGCCCCGGGTGATCCTCACCATCGCGTTGATGATGGGGCGGAACAGCCCGGTGTCCTGCAGCACCCCGAAAAAGGTGATGGCGAACACGAACATAGTGGCGATGGAAATCACCCGTCCAAGCCCTTCGGTGTAGAAGCCCGAAATGGCTTCAGGCCCGAAGCCGGCGGCGAGCGCCCCAAGCAGTGGAACCACGATCAGCGGCAGGATGGGGGACATGCGTCCGATAAGCAGGAGCAGTACCAGACTGCCGATGGTCAACAAGCCGATCAAGGTCAGCATGCCGATGTCTCCTATTGTTATTGATGTGCGCAACCGAACAGAGCCTAAGGGGTGAAACTTTCACGAACCTTTAAGCAGGCGACTCTGAACTGGAAGCGCCTGGGGATGGAGACTGGTTTTCGGCCGAGGCGCTGCGGGAAACGGACCGGGCTGCGAGGCAGCCTTTGCCCGATTCCGCCCGTCAGGCGCGGAGGTTCAGCTCTTGCATCGCAGGACGGTCTGCTCTTTCACCAGCCGGTAGCAAGCCAATCCTCGAACAGGTGCGCGCGCAGCGGTGGCGACATCAGGTAGCCCTGGGCCTCGTCACACCCCAGCGACCGCAGCAGGTCATAGACCGCCTGGGTTTCCACACCCTCGGCAACCACGCTGTAGCCCAGATCGTGAGCCATGGTCACCATCGAACGGACCAGGGTCTGGCTACGCGCTTGCTCGCTCAGTCGCATGATGAACGAGCGGTCGATTTTCACCACTTGCGCGGCGATCTCCTGCAGATACGACAGGCTGCTGTAGCCCGTGCCGAAATCGTCGATCGCGGCTCTGACTCCGGCGGCAGCGAGCAGACCGAGCTGGCGGCGGGCCAACGGGCCGTTGCTGATGAGGGCGCTTTCGGTCAACTCGAGTTCAATGGCGGTTACCGGCAAGCCGTGCTCATCGAGGGCTCCCAGCAGCCTAACGGCGAAATCCTCTTCTTCCAGGTTGGCGGCCGTGATGTTGATCGATATGCACAGCCCGATCCCGCTGCGCCGCCAGGTCGCGGCCTGCTCGAGCGCTGCGCGGATGACCCAGGCGGTGAGCGGCCTGGCCAGTTGTGTCTGCTCCACCAGCGGAATGAATTCCGCCGGTGAAATGGCGCCGAGGGCTGGATGCTCCCAGCGAATCAAGGCTTCGACGCCAACGCAAGCGCCAGTGGCCATGGCGACACGTGGCTGGTAGTCCAGGCGCAGCTGGCTCGGACTGGCGAGCGCGGCGCGAAAGTCGCGGAGCAGTGTGAAACGGCGGCGGTGGCAGGCATCCAGCTCGCTCGAATAGAGACCTACGCCCGTTTCGTCTTGGCGTGCATCCTGACAGGCGCCATGGGCGATGCGCAGCACGCTTTCAGCATTGGCCTCCCCCAGCCGGAAAGGCGCGACGCCCACGGCCGGACGAATCAGCATCGCAGCGGTTTCGTCGGGGGCCAGGCCGGCCAGGCCTTCGCGGACTCGGGAGGCAAAGGCAAGGGCGGCGTGCTCATCGCTGCTGGGGAGCAGGTGAACGAACTGACAGGGGCTGACGCTGTAGATCCGCGCCCCGCCAGGGAGGCTGAGCTGTAGGTGAAGCGCAGCGGATCTGGCGAGCGTATCGACGAAGGTGGGCCCCAGGGTACGCTGGACAGCGGTGATCTGCGCCAGGTCGATAAGGTCGGTGAACAGGGCGAAACGGTCGCCCCCCGGCTCGTCGCGCGCCAGGTCTTCAAGATCCTCGGCGAACTGACTGCGATTGGGCAGGCCGGTCAATGGATCGATACGGCCGAAGGCGTGTTGCATCTCGATCTGCGCCATCACCATGGAAGCCAGATCGCGTAACGCGGCGCGCTCCTGATCGCTGATCTGGCGGGGCTCGTTGCCCAGTACGCACATCGCGCCCAGGGTGAAGCCGTCTCGGGTCAGCAAGGGTGCTCCGGCGTAGAAGCGGATGCCGGATTCGGCCAGCACGCTTTCGCGGTAAACGTCCGACTCCAGCAGATCGTTGACCACCAGCATGTCGGAGAGGTCGGCCACTTCCCCGCAGCAGGCCTTGAGCCGGGGAATTTCGCAGTGGTCCACCCCGACCCGGGACTTGAACCATTGGCGATCGTGGTCGGTGAGCGAGACCGCAGCGATGGGCAGGTTGAATAGCTGGCTGGCCATGCGGGTGATCCGGTCGAAGCTTTCGCTCGGTGGGGTGTCCAGCAGGTTCAACTGCTTGAGCGCAAGAAGGCGCTGCTGCTCGTAGGACATCATGATCGGGGAATCTCCAGAATGCGTGACGGAGCCGGGCCGGGTATGGTTGACGTAGCGGGGGTGCAGAGAAGCCTGTCGAGGCGAGTGGTTCGAGTAGAACCCCTGCGGCGATGCCGCACGAACGAAGGGTGCCTGAAAGTGTTAGCGGCCAGCCACGCAGGAGCTTGAGCCGCTTGCTCTACTACTTCTTGGCTACCTTGTACTTCTTCACCGCTTCCAGCCACGCGGGGTCGTAGCAGGTCTGCTCGGGGGCGAGGTCCTGCTCCTGCATGCGTTCGAGATGCTGGTCGGACTTGCGGGCAAAGTCCGCTTCGGCGGAGGAGTTGCCATCCAGCCGATGCATCTGGGCAACGCCCAGGTGGTAGAAGCGCAAGAGTTTCATCGCCGCGGGGTCGCCAGCCGCCACCCCCGCCTCTACCTGATGCATGACGTTGGTGATACGCATCAGGTTGCGCTTGAGCTGCCAACCATAGGCGGCAGCTGCCATGAATGGCTGGTGCCAGAGCTTGTGCCGCACGATGAGGACGGTCAGGACCAACCCGGCGAGGATGCCGGCCAGGTTCCAGCGAAAGTTGTTGCCACCAGGCTCGCCGAAGAGCGCCACCGACAGCGTCGCAAGGCCCATGCCGAGGGCGGCGAAGATCGCGATCACCACCAGGCTGCTCTTGCGGGTCTGGCGACGATAGCTTTCCGGGTCGAAGGGAGTGATTTCAAACATTGGCCTCACCCGGATACGGCCAGCCTGCCGGCCGACCCCTTGCTGCTGATGGGCATAACGAACTCCTGTGTACTGGGCTTCCCAGTGTAGCCGCTGCGCGCCAGCAAAGGGCTCTCCGACCTTCCACGGGCAGCCGCAGCGCTGACAAATCCTCAAACATGACCGCCCCGACGGGGCTGAACTCACCTCCTGAGACCCCGTCTACCGAGCAACGGCGGCCCTTGGCCGTCCCGATACTCATCCTTCATGCAGGATTCCAATGGCTCCTCCGTCCGGCATTGCCAAGTTCGATTCCGCCTGCGCCATGGCCCAGTCGCTGGGGCGTTTTCTCAACGACCGAGACTTCGCCGGTTTGGGCCAGGCGAAGATCATGCAGACTGCGGTCAAGGGCGCTGATCTGCTGCCACGCCACTTGCGCGAGCAGACCTTCGCCCATATGGGCGCACGGGAAGGCGTCAAGCCAAAGAAAGTCGAGCAGGCGGACATGGATGAGGTGGCCAACTGGCTCGCCACCCTCTATCCGCAGCGCCGCTACCCTGCGTTGATGATCGGCTCCTCCAATGGGGCTCTGGTGCACCTGGCCGCCGCCCTGGGTATTCCCTGGCTGCCGCAGACGATTCTCACCCTCATCGACCAGAAGGACGTGCATCCCGACGATCCGGTAAAGGCGATGGAAACGGAGATCGACACCGCACGCCGATTCCTCGACGCCAATCCCGGTTCGCAGCTTCACCATATGCACGACCCTAGCCAGGATCGCCTGATGCTCGGGCTCATCACCTATTACAGATCCAAGTTCATCAGGTTGCCGGCTGCCTACCGGGACTTCATCAGCGCCTCGCTGGAGCCTGGCGGGACGCTGTACGTTGTCGAATGCAACCGCCGCTGGCCCACCAAACGGCTTGGCGATCGGCATTTCTTTCAGTTCGGCGCCGAAGGTGGAGCCACCCAGGACGAGTATTTCCATGGGGGTGAACGGGTAGCCGAATACCTCCAGCGATACGACTCGCCGGTCAGCCGCTGGCAACCCCCTGAGCCCGATACCGACAGCCCGGAAGCCGAGTGGGGCTTCGAGCCGTCCCTGCGCCCCGAGCTGCTGGAACTGGCCCGCGACAATGGTTATCGGGTGGTACGCATCCTGTTCGATGAGCCGGAACAGACCAGCCCTCTGATTGCCGAGCTGTACCGTGACTGGTACCAGGCGCTGGATCTGCCGACCCGGCGCCTGGTGGTGGAGTCATTCATTCTCCACGAGCCGTACTGGACGCTGCGTACCGGCTCGGTGCCCTACTGGATGACCTTCAACATGCAACCGTCGCTGGACAACCTCAACCGCTACCTGGACCAGGCCGAACCCTACGATGAGATCTTTCTCATGCTGTTCGCGCATGGGGTCGACTCCATCGGGCTCCCGCCCATCGAGGCCTGGCAGAGGATGCTCCAGCGCGCGCGTGCGCGCGGCGAACTGCTCGGGCTGAAACCTGACACGTACCCGGCGCACTTTTCCCACTTTGCCCGCTACAGCGAGGCATTGAAGGGGGCGGTGGAGGATCACTATCCGCTGCCGGCACCCATGTCGCTGGACCAGGCCGAGCGTTTCATCCATGCCCGTGGCGGCCACCACGGCGTACGGCTGGAGAACGTATGAGGGAGCCCGGGAGGTGAACCGGCGGCATTTCATGCGCGTCGTCGTTGCGCTGGGAGGCGGTGCGCTGGCGGCTCGGGCTTGGGCGGACGACCCGGCCGACTTCGGCTTCGCGCCAAGGCACGAGGCCATGGACCCCGGCAGCCTGGCTTCGCATTTCAGCGAGGTCGAGGGGCTGCGCATACATGCCCTGAGGTCGCTGGACGCCGCACCAGCTGACGCGCCGGCGCTGGTACTGGTGCACGGATCGGGGCTGTCCGGCCAATACATGATCCCCACGGCGCGCGAGCTGACCGACGACTTCAGGCTGTACATCCCCGATATCCCTGGCTACGGAGACAGTGGCGATCCCGGCAGGGTGCTCAACGTGCCCGAAATGGCCGACTGGCTGGACGCCTGGATGGATGCCGTGGATCTGCCAAGGGCGTCCTTTCTCGGCAACTCCTTTGGTTGCCAGGTCATCGCCGATCTCGCGGCACGTTATCCCGCGCGGGTCGACCGGGCGATTCTCCAGGGCCCCACCACGCCGCCGGATGAACGCTCGGGCTTCTGGCAGTTCATCCGCTGGCGGCAGAACAATGCCTACAACCCCGACTGGCTCGGTGATGTCACCGCCGATGATTACGAGAAAGCCGGGCTGTGGCGGCTGTTCCGCTCGTTCATGTATCAGATCACCGATCGCATCGAGGACAAGGCACCGAGGGTCGAGGCACCCGTGCTGGTGATCCGTGGCGAGCACGACCCCATCGCCCACCAGGCGTTCTGTGATCTGCTGGTGACGCTGTTCCCCAACGGAGAACTTCACATCATTCCCGAGGTCGCCCACACGCTGGTGGTCACGGCCCCGGATGAGGTGGCCCGGGCAACCCGCGACTTCATCCTCGAGGCGCCCGCATGACCGCCCGCAGCCACCGGCTGCTGGGCGCAGCCGAAGCCGTCCTGCTGCTGTTGCCGCTCACCCTGCTGACGGTGGCGATTCTGGTATTGTCCTATCCGGCCTACCCGATCCCCTTGCGCACCCTGCAGGTGATCTTCGATCTCGCTATGCTGGCCCAGGTAGTGGCGATCATCGCCGGCTGGCGGCTGATGCTGGGTTACCTGCGTCATGGGCCGGCGGGGCTGGCGCGAACTCATCGGGGCTGGCTGGGGGTGTTGGCCATAGGGGCGGCGATCGGTTTGGTGGGTGGTGCGATCGCAATCTGGCACGCCTTCAACCCGGCCAATGCGCCTGATCTGGTCGGCTACGCGCTGCTGGCCCCCGCTGCACTGCTCATTCCGTTGTGGCTGCATTGGCAGCTGCAGCGCAGGCGCTGGAAGGGCTGAACGCGGGATCGCTTCGCTTTGTTGCCGCGACCAGCTAGAGTGCCGCCACGATCATGTGCAAGGATTAACCATGAAAACCGTCTGGATTGTCGATGCCGCCTACCTGTTCAACTACGGCAAGGGCCGACCCAACGGCATCGATTATCTGAAGCTCAAGAACGAGCTGGAAAACGCCAACGGCGGACCGATCTACGAAAGCTACTACCTCAACTCCACTCCCGACCCGGCCACCGATGCGCAGAACGCCTTTCATGCCTGGGTCAAGTCGGCGCCACCGCGCGGACCGAAGATGCGCGTGCAGCTCTACCGACTCAAGGAAATGCGCAGCAAATGCCCGAGCTGCTCGCATACCTTCGACCGCCAGGTGCAGAAAGGCGTCGACGTCGGCATCGCTACCCTGATCATCAAGCTCGCCGCGCAGAACGTCTACGACCGTCTGATCCTCACCGCCGGCGACGGCGACTTCGAGGACGCCGTGTCTTACATCAAATCAGACCTGCACAAGGAATTCTGGCTCAATGGCGCCGAAGCCAGCCTGTCGACCGACCTGCAGTCCTATTCGGACCAGGTGTTGTGGCTCGATGACATGGTTCCAGCCATCGACAAATAGTGCCGGGGGAAGTCAGGCGGCATCCTGTACCGGGCGGGGACGGATGCGGTAGACCTTTTCATCGAATGAAGCCGCCGGCTCGTCCGGGTATTCCGGGTCGATCTTGATTCGCGCCTTGCCATAGAGCAGTTCGACCGTATAGCCGGCGCTGTACAGGGCGGCCACCTCCTCATCGATCTCAAGGGCCGAGTCGGCCTGGGTGTCGTCCGGGCTTTCGGTCGTCATCAACAGCATCTGGCAACCTGGCGGCAACACCTTGGTGATGTGCTCGACGTAGCGGATACGGATGTCGGCAGGCAGCGCGGTAAGCGCGGCACAGTCGTACAGGCCACGGACCTCGCTCAGATCCTGTGCGGTAAGATCGAAAAGATCGCCGCGCCAGATTTCGGTATTGCCGTGCTTCCATTTGGCGAAACGACCATGCCGCGCTCGGATCGGGACGACGTCCAGCGCAGCAAAGTAGTCCTGGACGGCAATGTCGCTGAGCTCGATCCCCATCACCCGGAAGCCCAGCGTCGCGAGCCAGCCCATGTCCAGGCTCTTGCCACACAGGGGGACCAGTACCACGCTGCCCTCCGGCAGTTCCAGTTCTTCCCAGAACTGTTGCAGCAGCGGGTTGACGGCATCCTGGTGGAAGGCGATATCGTTACGACGCCATTTCGCTTTCCATTGCTGATTGCTCATCGGCAGTCCCTTTGCTCTGGTGGCTGAGGACCTTGGTCCATCGAAGCCATGGACGCTAACACGCCGGGCCAGGCGTAGCGAGGCCCGATTCGTCCAGCAATCGGCTGTCACCGTAAATCCTTCGATCGCACTTTGCCGACGCGCCGTTGCCTGATATCAAACTGCCCAACGAGTCACATGCCCGATGCACACCCTTGAACAACTCGAGCGCGGCGAACTGGCCGGCACGACCCGGCTGGATCTGTGCGCCGATCTCGATGAACTGCCTGATGCGGTGTTTGGCCTGGCCGACACCCTCGAAGTACTCAACCTCACCGGCAACCGCCTGAGCAGCCTGCCTGCCGATCTGTCGCGGCTGCACAAGCTGCGCATCCTGTTCTGCTCGGAGAACCGCTTCACCCGGTTGCCGGATGTGCTGGGCGACTGCCCGCAGCTGGAGATGGTGGGCTTCAAGGCCAATCGCATTCGCCAGGTCGACGCCACCGCCCTGCCCGCGCCGCTGCGCTGGCTGATCCTTACCGACAATGCCATCGAAGCGCTGCCAGAAGCGCTTGGCGAACGCCCTCGCCTGCAGAAGCTGATGCTTGCCGGCAACGCCCTTACAGGGCTGCCGGCCAGCCTCGCCGATGCTCAACAACTTGAATTGCTGCGCATTGCCGCCAACCGCCTGGAACGCCTGCCCGGCTGGCTGGCGGACATGCCACGTCTGGCCTGGCTGGCCTTTGCCGGCAACCCTTTCAGCGATGCCGCCGAAGCGCGGGTGCTCGCCGAGCATCCGTTGCCACTCATCGACCGCAGGCAGATCGACGTCGGCCCGGTGCTTGGCCAGGGCGCCTCGGGGATCATCCATCGCGCCAACTGGCGCCGTCCGGACGCGCCAACCAGGCTGATGGCGGTGAAGCTGTTCAAGGGAGAGGTGACCAGCGACGGCCTGCCGCACAGTGAGATGGCCGCCTGCATCGCCGCAGGCCGGCATCCCCACCTGATCGGCGTGGCTGGCCCATTGGCGGAGCAGCCACAGGCGCGCCCGGGGCTACTGATGGAGTTGGTCGATCCGGCCTTTCAACCGCTGGCCGCACCGCCCTCTCTGGCCAGTTGCACCCGCGACGTCTATGCCGAGGATAGCTGCTTCAGCGCCGAACAGACGCGACGCATCGCGACCGCGGCCGCCTCGGTCGCCCGGCACCTGCACGCTCTGGGCATCCTGCATGGCGACCTCTATGCCCATAACCTGTTGGTAGACCCCGCTGCGCAGTGCCTGCTCAGCGACTTCGGCGCGGCGTCATTCTTCACGCTGGGCAGCACCCAGGGCCTGGCCCTGCAACGTCTCGAGGCGCGAGCCTTCGGATGCCTGCTGGAAGAACTGCTGCAACGCACCACATCGCCTCCGCAGTCGCTCACGGCGCTGGCCGCGGCCTGTCAGGACGGGACACCCGTCACCCGCCCCGACTTCAACGAAATACTCGCGGTGCTGGAGCGAGCCTGAGGCCGCTCAGCCGAGCGCGGTGTCGAGAAACATCATGACACCGAAACCGCCCGTCAGGCCCAGGGTGGCGGGCGTCTGGTGGCCGTTGCGATGGGTCTCGGGAATGATCTCGTGGGACACCACGAAAATCATCGCCCCGGCCGCCAGCCCCATGCCCACCGGGTAAGCCAGCGCGAAGCCGCTGGAGATACCGACGCCGACCAGCGCGCCGATGGGCTCCATGATGCCGCTGCCGAGCGCGACCAGGACGGCAATCTTGCGCGACAGGCCGATTGCCCGCAGGGCAATGGCCACAGCCAGGCCCTCTGGAATGTCCTGAATGGCAATGGCGGCCGCCAGCGGGATGCCCACACTCAGGTCTCCTCCGCCGAAACCGACGCCGATGGCCATGCCCTCCGGCAGGTTGTGCAGCGTGATCGCCAGCACGAACAGCCACACCTTATTGATGCGCGCCGCCTCCGGGCCGCAGGGGCCGGTGCTTTCATGTGCGTGCGGAGTGAAACGGTCAAGCCCGAGCATCAACAGGACACCCAGGCCAAGGCCGAGCACCACGGTCGCAGCAGCGAGCATGCCGCTGCCGGTAAGGTCCTCGGCCGCCTCGATGCCAGGCAGGATCAGCGAAAAGGAGCTCGCCGCGAGCATCATCCCAGCCGCAAAGCCCAGCATGGTGTCCTGGGTGCGTGCATTGATGTTGCCAAAGCACAAGGCGAGCAGTGCGCCGAGACCGGTGGCGGCGAAACCGGCGAAGCCACCGTAGAGCGAATGGCGGACGTATGCCGGATGGATCCCGGTGAACGCATTGAAGATGCTCACCACCAGCAGCACCAGCACAAAGGCGGCTGAAACGGCGAGGCCGGCAGCGACCCAGCGATTGGAGTCGATCTGGGCCAGCCAGGCGTTGCGAAAGGACTGGGTGATGCTGCTCATGCCTGCGCTCTCAACTGAATAGAGGGTACGGTCGCCAGCATCGCAGATGGCGAATCCCAGAGGCCAATGCCGCCTGATCATCCGACCGATAGGTCGCGCCTATTACTCCCGGTAATAGACTTGCACAAGGTGATAACCGAACTGGCTTTTCACCGGACCATGCACTTCGCGCACCGCCTTCTTGAAGATCACCTGATCGATCGAGCGCACCATCTGACCGGGACGGACCTCGCCCAGGTCGCCGCCGCGCTTGCCCGAGGGGCAGGTGGAGTGCTTGCGCGCCAGAACGTCGAACGCCTCGCCAGCGGCGATGCGTTTCTTCAGGGCGGCAGCTTCCGCCTCGGTTTTCACCAGGATATGGCGAGCCATTGCTTTGGCCATGGAGGCTCCGGAGACTGGAAAACGGGCGGCTGTTTTACCGGCACCCGGCGATGGCCGCAAGCGGCTGAGCGGCGGCAGCTGTCAAGCAAGGCGCCGGATGATACGATCCGCGCCCCATGCGAATCCACGACATCACCCAGCACCTGGCCGAGCTCGGCGCCAACCCCAAACACATCGGGCGGATCACCCGCGCCTGGTTGCAAGGCTGGCCGCTCGACACCGGCACCCGCCATCAGCAATCGGAGCATTTCCTGCCGCTGCGGGTCCGTGCGGCGCTGCCCGTGCTCAGCCAGCGGATCGAAGGGCTGGCCGAAGTCCAGGCAGAACATTCCGGGGCTGATGGATCGGCGCGCCTGCTGGTGAGGCTGGGCGACGGCCAGACCGTGGAGAGTGTGTTGCTGCCGCGGGACGGCCTGTGCGTTTCGACGCAGGTGGGATGCGCGGTCGGCTGCGTGTTCTGCATGACCGGCAAGAGCGGGCTGCTGCGCCAGGTCAGCAGCGCCGAGATCGCCGCTCAGGTTGCCCTCGCCCGGCGCCGGCGCCCGGTGAAGAAGGTGGTGTTCATGGGCATGGGCGAACCGGCCCATAACCTCGAGCAGGTCCTTGAAGCCATCGACCTCCTGGGCGGGCCCGGCGGCATCGGCCACAAGAACCTGGTGTTTTCCACGGTCGGCGACCGGCGGGTCTTCGAGCGACTACCGCAGGAGCGGGTCAAGCCTGCGCTGGCACTCTCGCTGCATAGTACCCGCGCTCAGCTGCGGCGCGAGCTGCTGCCCAAGGCGCCGCCCATCGACCCCGAAGAGCTGATGGAACTGGGCGAGGCCTATGCCCGTCAGGTGGGTCATCCGATCCAGTATCAGTGGACACTGCTGGCCGGCATCAATGACACCGATGAGGAAATGGATGGCATCCTTCGGCTGTTCAAGGGCCGCTATGCGGTGCTCAACCTGATCCCCTACAACAGCCTTGACGACGACCAGTTCCAGCGGCCCACGGGCGAGCGCATCGTGCGGATGGTGCGCTACCTGCACAGCCGCGGGGTGCTGACCAAGGTCCGTAATTCCGCCGGGCAGGATATCGACGGCGGTTGCGGCCAGTTGCGCGCCCGTGCTGAAGCAGCGGCCATGCCGCGTCGGTTGCGGGTCACCGAGCTCTGACCCCGGGACGCCCCGGTGGCTGGTGAGGTCAGTCACCGATGAGGATCAGCTTCCCGGTCTGGGGATCGCGGTAGACCTGTCCCACGCTCTGCAAACCCTCGCCCCCCGAACCCTCGACAGCATCCGGCAGGCGCGGTAGCTCTCGGCCCTGCTCGACCGTCACCGGCTGGCGCTGCGGCTGCAGCTGTTGCAGCAGGTCGGTCTGCGCCACCAGCGCGGCGATCAGGCCACAGGCGAACACCAGCACCACGTCGACCAGGTTGGCCAGCGGCCCGAGGGGGTCCTCGTCGCCCGCGGCAAAGCGGCTACTGCGCCAGCGACGTCGCATGCTGATTGCCCTCCGCCTCCAGTTCATCCAGCAACTCGTCGTACCAGCGACGGCGCAGTCGCCCCAGGGCAAAGCCAATCACCCCGGCCAGCAGCCCGAGCACCGTGGTGTCGAAGGCGACACGCATCGCCACACTGAGAATCTGCACATTGCCCTCGCCCAGCGCGGCAAGGCCCGGCCCCAGCGGGATCAGCGTGCCCATCAGGCCGAGCATGGGTCCGACCCGGGCGATCAGATCGGCGCGATCGAGCCGCTTGCGCGCGCGCCGCTCGATCTCAGGCAACGCCAGCCGGCGCCAGCGCGCCAGCCCGCCCAAGCGCTCACCCAGGGTTATGCCGATATCCATCACCGCCAGCGCCAGCAGCCCGAACAATCCCCAGGTCACCGGTTGCAGCAGCAGGCTCACCAGCAGGTGCAGCCAGACGAAAACCTGATTGTCGAAACTCACCGACCTGCTCCTCGTCCACGCCACACGCCCAACCCCAGCAGGAGCAAGAGCAGCAGCAGACCAAACCAGATACGGCTGTCAGCGCCCACTGCCGCCTCCTCCTCGCCTTCGGCCACCGGCTGGGTCTCAGGATGAAGCTCGCTGATGCTCGAAGGCACCCGCTGCGATCCACTGTCTCGCAGGGCCGCTTCCATCCGTGCACGCAGGCCTTCGCCTTGCGCCTCGTCAAGCCGTTCCAGCAGCCAGGGCAGCATCGGATGGTCCGGGCGGGTGTGGCCGCTACCCGGCAGGCCGTGCTCGGCCACCAGGCGGGCGAAGGCTTCGGCGAGCGCCCCGGTGGTCGCCTCGTCGGCGTCCCAGAAGCCCTTGTGAATGGCCACCAGCATGATCGCCAGCATGTTGCTCTTCACATGGACGTTGGCGCCGCGCTCGAGAAATTCGTCGATGGCCAATTCATGCCGGTCGTCCAGATACACCGCCTTGACCTCTTCCCAGGCAGCGCCGGTGATGATGTCCGGATTGGTCACCTGCCAGCCCCAGAGGTATTCAAGAAACTCGCTGCCCATGGTGCGGGCGCCGGCGTAGTCGTGCTGCATCAGGGCCTTGATCCATGCCGGGTTGAGAAACCGCCCGCGCAGCTCCGCCAGCAGCGCGACCTGCAGGGGCTCCAGGCGCACCTGGCGCGGGTCGTTGTGCCAGCTGACGTAGTTTTCCGGGGGCTGCCCGGCGAGGTGCTCGACCGCCAGGCTCAGGCCGCCGAGGTAGTCGAAGGCGTCATTGTTGTCCATCAGCCCGTAGAGGTTGCTGCTGCGTCCCAGATAGGTGCGCTGAACCTGGCGCAGGTTTTCCTCGAACACCGCCTGGACCGGCTCGCCCTGGTGGCGCAGCCCATAGGCGTGGCCCATGCGGTTGACGTAGGCGCGCGACAGTTCGCTGCGATCCTCCCAGGCACCGGATCGCTCCACCAGCCGGTTGATGCCGGCGCCATAGGCACCAGGAGCCACGCCGAACAGGCGCAGGGCGGCCAGGGCTCCGGCTCGCTCGGCAGAGGCTCCGGCGTTCAGCCGGCGCGCCGCGTCATCCACCCAGTTGGCCGCGACGCGGTTTACCGCCAGCGACTCATCGGCCTCCTCCACCGCGCCGGCCAGTGGCTCCAGTGCAGCGGCCAGGGCCGGACGCAACGCCGGGAAATCCCGGCGGATGGTCTGCCCGGCACCAGCCAGCGCCAGCAGCACGCCACGCTCGAGCAAGGCCAACTGGTCTGCATAGAGGTCGCGGAACAGCCCGGAAGTGGTGAACAGCAGGTCGCGGCGCTCGCGATCCCCTTCAAGCGGCAGCCGGCGAATCCCCTCGACGATGCCCCGGCTGTTCCAGATAGGCTCCACGCCGAGCAGGTCAAGGCCAAAGGCGACCATGGCGCCCTCGTCGCGCACCGTATCGGATGCCCAGAGGATCACCGCCTCGCGCCCACCCGGCCCGATCGGCCGCGCACGGGCCTTGTCCGCCAGCTCACGGCCGATCCCCCAACCGATGCGGCTCGGCAGCAGGCTGCTGTCGAGTGCGTGGAAGTTGCGTCCGGTGGGCAACGCCTCGGGGGTACGGATCGGGTCGTTGCCCTTGCCCGGCAGCACGAAGCGGCCGTCCAGCGCGTCCACCAGTGCCTGCATTTCGGCAGCGGGCGAACGCTCCAGCGCCTGACGATGCCCAGGGTCATCTGTGCCCATGGAGGTCAGCAAGGTGTCCACGGCTTCGCGCGACCAGTCAGCGCCGAATACGTGCAGGCCCATGGGCATGAAGCGTTCCTGGATGTGGGTCAGGTAGTGGCCGACCTCATGCACCAGCAGATCGTCGTCGGCCTGCTCGAAGTCGATGCCGCGCGCGGCCAGGGGATCGGCCATGGATTCGCGAAGTTCCGCCTCCAGCCCCGCCTCGCCCACCAGTTGCCTGATCGCCGCAATGGTCGCCCGGCGTGCCGGACCTTCCACCTGACCGCTACCGGACTCGAAGCTTTCGATCAACTGGCGCAACCGCAGCAGGTCGTCGTAGAGCGGCGTCGCCACCAGCGGCGGGGTCAGGTGGTCTACCATCACCGCCAACCCGCGGCGCTTGGCCTGGATGCCCTCACCCACGCCATCGACGATATAGGGGTAGATGCTCGGCAGCGCGCCGACGACCTGCATGGGATAGTCCTCGTCGCTGAGCGCGGCGCGCCGGCGGGGGAGGAATTCGTAGGTGGAATGGCGGCCCAGATGGATCAGCGCATCGGCGCCGAACACGTCCTTCAGCCAGTGGTAGAAGGCCAGGTACTGATGCGGCGGCGGAAACACCAGGTTGGCGTGCAACAATTCTTCGTCCACTTCCCAGCCGCGTGGCGGTTGGGGGCCGATGAAGACGTTACCCAGGCGCAGGCCGGGCAGCACCAGACGTCCGTCATGCACCATCACCTCGCCCGGCGCTTCGCCCCAGCCGCGCAATCCCTCGATGCCGGTGGCGGCCAAGGCCTCGATCAGCGCCTGCGCGCCATTCCAGTCAGCCGCCGCCGGCTCGTCCAGCGCATGTCGGTAAAGGGTTTCGAGCTGGGCCAGCAGATCGAGCGCGCGGGCCCGGGCAGGATGCTCGACGCCATCGAGCACATGGTGCAGTTCACTCGCGCCGCTGTCGAAGATCTCCTCGGCCATTGCCAGCTCCGAGGCCTCAAGCGCGCGCCGCAACTGCGCATTCCAGTAGCCCAGCGGGCCCTGCGTCATTTCCGCCTGCAAGGCAACCGGCAGGGTCTCGAACCAGCGGCGATAGTCCTCGGCTGAAATTCCTTCGACCTGCCCGGCCATCTCGGCCAGCGCGTCATTGTGTTCGGGCAGGTTGACGCCGCGGGCCTGCATGAGCTCGAGCAGTGCCTCGGCGCTATCCGGGAGCGGCCCGGTGTCGTAGCCTTCAGCCTCGAGTCGGCGCAGGATCTGGAACAGCGAGCGCGGGACGTCAAGGTTGTCGGCACCGATGTTGTGACGACCCGGCGGATGGTTGTAGTAGATGATGGCCACCCGCTTGTTGGCGTTGTCCTCTAACTGCAGGCGCTGCCAGGCGGTCACGCGCTCGGTGAGTGCCTCGACCCGCGCCGGGATCGGCTGGCTGAACCCGTAGCGCAGGCCCGAATGCGGCTCGGTCTGCGCAGCCTGCCAGGCGGCAAGCACCACGGGCTGGCTGCTCCCCTGTAGCTCGGGCATGGCCAACTGGTAATGCACCTTGTCGCGCCCGATGCCGTCACTGGAGAGCTGCCAGGCCGCCTCGTCGCGGTCGTCCAGGCGTAACGCCTTTATCACCGGTACGTTCAGCCTGGCCAGCAGCTCGACAGCCGCCTCGCGGCCTTCCCCGCCGCCCATGACGAAGTCCTGCAGCACCACCACAGCCGCCAGCGGAGGGTGCCTGCCCTCGGCCAGCCATTGCAGCCCTTCCAGGGTACCCTGGCCCCAGTTGGCGAACAGGCTGAGGCAATCCACCCCGCGCCTCTGCATGGCCTGGCAAAGCCTGTCATTGAGATCACGGTCGCCGCTACGGTCGGCGCGGCCGTGGTCGATCACCACGACCAGTCGCTCGTGCTTCCATTGCAGTTCGCTGGCATCCACCACCTGACCCTGTTGATAGAAGCGCAAGGCCGGTCGCGGCACGGCTGCTTCGGTGATGATTGCCGGATCGTCACGCGCCGCCAGCCAGGCGAGCAGCCTGGCGATGTTGTCGCTGCCTCCAGCCAGCCAGTAGCTTCGTGCCTCGATCCAGGCCGCCTGGCGCGGACGCAGTGCTTGTTGCTCGACAAGCCATTGGCCCAGATCGCCCTCCGGCTTGAGCCCACCGAGGGTTTCCGCTTCAGCGCGGTTGGCAAACAGCGGCCGGCCATCGATACGGCTCAGGGCGACCAGCGTCTGGTCGCTGTGCAGCAGTAGCCGATCTCCGGCCGCCTCGGCGATCAGCGGCGCGAGACGCTCGGCCTCGGCACCGAACAGGCCCACCACGAACAGCATCGATCCCTGCTCCAGCCACTGTCGAACCTCGGCGTCGTCAAGCTCGGCAAGCTGCTCGGGGGTGCGCGCACTGATGCGCTGGTCAGGTGATGTCTGGTTGAACAAAGGCACCGCTGCAGCGAATTCGGCAGCGCTGTACTGGGAAACGATGGCGTTGAGCTGTGCGGCCAGGCTCAATGGCGCAAGGGCCAACAACCAGGCGGCAAAGCTGATGCGAAGCAGAATCGAGGTCACGCCCATTCTCCAACATGCGAGACGTGTGGGCGCGGCACGACGACCCGCGCAGGCGGGGACGTGACGAGGCAGTCGCCCACCGCAACTGTCCTGGGGAGTGTGGGCTGGTGTCGGGCTCGGTTTGAAACCTTACCGTTGCGGGGGCAGCATCAGCTTTGACTGATTTCCCATTTACCCCGAATCATGATCCGGGCACCACACACTCCATCGAGCCCTCCATGCCGAGGCATGTCAGGAGGGACGCCACCTTACGCGCCGACCTTGGGCAGATCAAGCGCATGGCAGATCCGGCAGCAGGAGGGAATGCCGCGGGGCGATGCTGGTCCAAGGCAGTATCGGTAAACGGGAGGAGACAGACATGACGGGTAATTACTCGGCCGTGGCCCCCAGCCGCGCGGAAGTCGAGTCGATGCCAGGGGTGACCTTGCTGGAATTCGGCACCGACTGGTGTGGCTACTGCCAGGCGGCACAACCCGCGGTAGATGAAGCGCTGGCAGGCTATGCCCATGTGCGCCACCTGAAAGTCGAAGACGGCAAGGGTCGCGCTCTGGGTCGAGCCTTCAAGGTCAAACTCTGGCCGACCCTGATCTTTTTGCGCGACGGCATTGAAGTCGACCGGGTGGTGCGCCCCCGCTCGGCCGCCGAAGTCGCCGGGGCCTTTGCCCGGGCCGAGGCCTGAGATCTCGAGGTTATCAAGGCGCCTGGCAACTGCCCCGTCGGCGCGAATGCCTGCCCGAACAACGAAAGGCTGGGTCTTCAGCCTGCGCCGGCAAACGCAACGATTACCCCCTTGATTTGTGTCTATTAGTTACCGGCGCCGCGGCTTAGACTGATGCGGCGTTTTCACCTTCCAGGCTGTTCATGACTCCCCCCGCGCTCTTACCTCGCTCCATCGCTGCCATCGTGCTGGCACTGCTGGCCTGCACCTTTGCTGCAAACCATATCGCAGCTCGCATCGCCTTCGACAACGAGACCGGTCTGCTGCTGGCCATTCTCTGCCGCTCGGCGGTGCCGGTCCTGTGCCTGACAGCACTGCTGGCGTGGCGGAGGGAGCGCTTCAGCCTGCCCGCCGGCGTTTGGCCCTGGCAGTTGCTGTTCGGCACGCTGATCGCCATCCAGAGCTATTGCATCTATTCGGCGATCGTCCGGATCCCGGTCGCGCTGGCCCTGCTGGTGGTCAACATCTTTCCGCTGCTGCTGGCGCTGCTCACCTGGGCCCTGGGAGGCGCCGCCCCGACGCCGCGCACCCTGAGAATCATGCTGGTGATCCTGTTCGGGCTGGGCATGGCCCTGGATGTGCCGGCGCGGCTTGCCGGCGCCGACGACGGCGTGGCCTGGGGTGCCGGGATTGCCTACTCGCTGGTGGCCGCCGGGGTCTTTGCCGTGGCGCTGTGGGTCGTCAACAATCGCCTGGCGTCCGTCCACGGCCCGGTGCGCAGCCTCACGGCGATGCTGACGGTGTTTGGTTATGCCAGTCTCGCCGGCGCCACGGGTCTGGTGCCCGGCGGCCTCAGCCTGCCCGCCGCGCCTGCCGGATGGTGGGCGCTGGGCTGCCTCGCGCTTCTCTACGGCTCGGCCTTCTCGTTGCTGTTCGTCTGGGTGAATCGACTCGACATGCCGCGCAACGCTCCGGTGATGAACGTAGAGCCAGTGGCGGGCTTGGTTTTTGGCTGGGTGATCCTTGGCCAGCAGTTGGGGCCGCTGCAGGTCGCCGGCGCCCTTGTGGTAGTCGGTGGGATCATTCTGCTGACCTCGAAAGCGGCTTGATCAAGCGGAACGGTTATTCCCAAACCGCCTTTTTATATAGAGAAATATCACTTTTTCCTATAAAGGCAGACTGGTATCTTTCCGCCCTTGCAAAGGCTTGCCTTCAAACCGAGGCGGCGGACCGACAAGGCCGCGGTTACCCGGCGACCGGCGCCTTGCGGCGGCCACCCTATCGGCACAACAGGCGGACCAACAGCCTGCCGACGCCTGATGACAGGAACATCCATGTATCAATACGACCAGTACGACCAGCTCATCGTCGAGGAACGTGTCAAGCAGTTCCGCGACCAGACCCAGCGCTACCTGGCGGGTGAGCTGAGCGAAGAGGAATATCGCCCCCTGCGCCTGCAGAACGGCCTGTACGTCCAGCGTTATGCGCCCATGCTGCGCGTCGCGGTGCCCTACGGTCTGCTGTCGTCCGCTCAGGTGCGCAAGCTCGCCCAGATCGCCCGCGACTACGACAAGGGCTACGCGCACATCAGTACCCGCCAGAACGTCCAGTTCAACTGGCCGGATCTCGAAGACGTGCCCGACATCCTCGCCGAGCTGGCCACCGTGCAGATGCACGCGATCCAGACCAGCGGCAACTGCATCCGCAACACCACCACCGACCAGTTCGCCGGTGTGGCGAAGGACGAACTGGTGGATCCGCGCCCCTGGTGCGAGATCATCCGCCAGTGGTCCACTTTCCACCCCGAGTTCACCCATTTGCCGCGCAAGTTCAAGATCGCAGTGAACGGTGCCACGCGCGACCGCGCCGCCATCGAGGTGCATGACATCGGTCTGGAAGCGGTGAACAACGACGCCGGCGAGCTGGGCTTTCGCGTCTCCGTGGGTGGCGGCCTGGGCCGGACCCCGATTGTCGGTAGCTTCATCAACGACTTTTTGCCCTGGCAGCACCTGTTGAGCTACCTGGAAGCGATCCTGCGGGTCTACAACCGCTTCGGCCGCCGGGACAACAAGTTCAAGGCGCGGATCAAGATCCTGGTCAAGGCACTGACCCCGGAAGTGTTCGCCGAGCGCGTCGACGCCGAGTGGGCGCACCTGAAGGACGGCCCCACCACCCTGACCGAGGCCGAGGTACAGAGGGTATCGCAGTACTTCGTCGATCCGGCCTACCAGGCGCTGGAAGACGTCGATTTCACCGCTGCCGACGCCGAGCACCCGGGCTTTTCCCGCTGGCGCGAGCGCAATGTGGTGGGCCACAAGAAGCCCGGCTACTGCGCGGTGACCCTGTCGCTCAAGCCCACCGGCGTTGCCCCGGGTGATGTGACCGACAAGCAGCTGGACGCCATCGCCGAGCTGGCCGACCGCTTCAGCTTCGGCGAGGTGCGCAACAGCCACAACCAGAACATGATCCTCGCCGACGTCGAGCAGGCGCGACTGCTGGACCTGTGGCACGAGCTGCGCGAATACGGCTTCGCCACCCCCAACATCGGCCTCTTGACCGACATCATCTGCTGCCCGGGCGGCGACTTCTGCTCGCTGGCCAACGCCAAGTCGATCCCGGTGGCCGAGGCCATCCAGCGCCGCTTCGACGATCTGGACTACCTGTTCGACATTGGCGACGTCGAACTGAACATCTCCGGCTGCATGAATGCCTGCGGCCACCACCACGTCGGCAACATCGGCGTGCTCGGCGTCGACAAGAAAGGCGAAGAATTCTATCAGGTCTCCCTTGGCGGCAGCGCCGGACGCGAGGCGAGCCTCGGCCAGATCCTCGGCCCGGCCTTCGCCCAGGACGACATGGCCGATGTGATCAGCAAGATCATCCAGGTCTACGTCGATGCCCGCACCGAAGAAGAGCAGTTCCTCGACACTTTCCGCCGGATCGGCATCGCCCCCTTCAAGGAGCGCGTCTATGCAGCAAATCATTAAGAACGGCGAGCTGGTGGTCGAGACCTGGCACCTGATCCCGAAAGACGGCAGCCTCGAAGGCCTGCCCAACAGCGACGACCTCATCGTGCCCATGGCGCTCTGGCTGGAACATGCCCATGCCCTCAAGGCCCGCGATGGCGGGCTGGGGGTTTGGCTCGCCGCTGGCGAGGAGATCGAAGAGCTGGTCGATGACCTGCAGCATTTCCAGGTCATTGCACTGGAGTTCCCGGCCTTCACCGACGGCCGCCACTATTCCACCGCCCGCCTGCTGCGCGAGCGCTACGGCTACAAGGGCGAGATCCGCGCGATTGGCGATGTGTTGCGCGACCAGCTGTTCGCCATGCAGCGTTGTGGTTTCGACGCCTTCGCCGTGCGCCCGGACCGCGATCCTCAGGCGGCGCTGGAAGGACTCCAGGATTTCAGCGTGACCTACCAGGCCGGCGCGGACGATCCCAGGCCGCTGTTCCGCCGTCGCGGCTGAAGCGATCCGCAGAAAGAACGAACCCGCCGATGGCGGGTTCGTTCTTTCCGGTCATTGCCAGAATCGCTGCTCACTGAGGCGGCTCCAGAACCTCGTCAGACTGGCCTCCGCCGCCTGGCTCACACCCATGCCGAAGCGCTGCGGCAGGCTTTTCTTTTCCACATAACTCAACTGGAACAGATCGGCTTCGCGGGCCCGCTGGGCCAGGTACTCGTCACTGGTGGCAAGTCGGTCCACCAACTGCATGTCCAACGCATCGGTGCCCAGCCAGATCTCGCCGGTGGCGACCTCGTCCATGCGCAGCTCCGGCCGGTATTGACCGACGAAATCCTTGAACAGCTGGTGGGTGGCCTCTAGGTCTTCCCTGAATTTCTCGCGCCCCTTTTCCGTATTCTCGCCAAGCACCGTGAGGGTACGCTTGTATTCCCCAGCGGTAAGAATCTCCACATCCACATCGTGCTTCTTCAACAGACGATGGATGTTCGGCAGCTGCGCAACCACGCCGATCGAACCGAGAATGGCAAAAGGCGCAGCCAGCACCCGGTTGCCGATACAGGCCATCATGTAACCGCCACTGGCCGCGACCTTGTCCACGCAGACGGTCAACGGAACACCCGCTTGACGAATACGCGCCAGTTGCGAGGCCGCCAGGCCATAACCATGAACCATGCCTCCGCCGCTTTCCAGGCGCAGGACGACTTCGTCGGTAGGCTTGGCCAGGGTCAGCAAGGCAGTGATCTCGTGGCGAAGGCTCTCAACTGCCGATGCCTTGATGTCCCCGTCGAAATCGAGCACGAACACCCGGTCGCGGGCTTCCTCGTCCTTTTCCCTGTCCTTCCTGGCAAGCTTGGCAGCCTTCGCCTCCGCCTTGCGCCTGGCCTTCAGCCGGTCCTTGTCGATCAGCGCATCCTCAAGGCGTTCGCGCATCGCCTTGTAGAAATCGTTGAGGCTGTGTACCTCCAGATGACCTTCTTTCTGCCGGCCGCGTCCGCGCCGCAGCACCGCCAGTACGATAAGCACGGCCACGATGGCAGCCACCACGGTCAGGGTCTTGGCCAGAAAACTGGCGTAATCGACAAGAAACTCCACACTTCCTCCTGAGGTCAACGGAAGGACACCGTTGCGGGCAAGCATACCGGCGCTGCCCCGGGGCGGCCAGTAGAGTGTCTTTGCTGTCAGTGGTTTAGGCTACGTTGACAGCCCGCAGCCAGCCTCCTACGCTCGCGCAACGGCCGCTGCCATGCAGCTCCGATCAGAGCCAGACAAGGAAAATCCAATGAGCGATACCGGCGACATCCTTCAGAAGATGCAGTCCCGTTTCAATCCGAGCGCCGCCGCCGGGCTGGATCTGGTGTATCAGTTCAATATCACTGATGCCGATAACTATCACATCATCATCAAGGACGGCACCTGCGATTTGCAGGCCGGGGTTTCTGACGCCGCCGACGTGACCCTGATTACCGACAAGGCCACCATGAAGGAGATCATCAGCGGTGAAACCAGCGGCATGCAGGCGTTCATGTCCGGCCGTTTGCGTACTGAGGGCGACATGATGCAGGCGCTCAAGCTCGGCGACATCTTTCCGTCGTGAATGGAACTCACCGGCCGAAGGCGTGAAAAAGGGCGGAAATATCCGCCCTTTTCTTTGCCACTACCTGCTTACAGTTTGGATTCGGCAAGGAAGAACCAGGTATCGAGCACCGAGTCCGGGTTCAACGAAACGCTCTCGATCCCCTCATCCATCAGCCACTTGGCGAGATCCGGATGGTCCGAAGGACCCTGGCCGCAGATGCCGATGTACTTGCCAGACTTGCGGCAGGCCTGGATGGCGTTGGACAGCAGCTTCTTGACCGCCGGGTTACGCTCGTCGAAGAGGTGAGCGATGATCCCGGAGTCGCGATCCAGGCCCAGGGTCAGTTGGGTCATGTCGTTGGAGCCGATGGAGAAACCATCGAAGTACTCGAGGAACTCCTCGGCCAAGAGGGCATTGGACGGCAGCTCGCACATCATGATCACCCGCAGGCCGTTCTCACCGCGCTTGAGGCCGTACCGACCGAGCAGGTCGATCACCTGCGAGGCCTCGCCCAGCGTGCGGACGAAAGGCACCATCAGTTCGACGTTGGTCAGCCCCATCACATCGCGCACTTTCTTCATCGCCCGGCACTCGAGCTCGAAGCAATCACGGAAGTTGTCGCTGATGTAGCGCGAGGCACCACGGAAGCCAAGCATCGGGTTTTCTTCTTCGGGCTCGTACAGGCGTCCGCCGATCAGGTTGGCGTACTCGTTGGACTTGAAGTCCGAGAGGCGCACGATGACCTTTTTCGGCCAGAATGCCGCCGCCAGGGTGCTCACGCCTTCGACCAGCTTGTCGACGTAGAAGCTGACCGGATCGCTGTAGCCGGCTATGCGCTTCTCGACGCTGCTGCGGATCTCCGGCGGCAGGCTGTCGAAATTCAGCAGCGCCTTGGGATGCACGCCGATCATGCGATTGATGATGAACTCCAGACGTGCCAGGCCCACGCCTTCGTTGGGCAGGCTGGCGAAGTCGAATGCGCGGTCGGGGTTGCCGACGTTCATCATGATCTTGAACGGGAGGTCTGGCATCGCATCGATGGAGTTCTGGCGGATATCGAAGCCGAGCTCGCCATCGAAGATGTAGCCGGTGTCGCCTTCGGCGCAGGACACGGTGACCCGCTGGCCATCCTGCAGCAGCTCGGTCGCGGTGCCGCAGCCTACTACCGCCGGCACGCCCAGTTCCCGAGCGATGATGGCCGCGTGGCAGGTACGGCCACCGCGATTGGTGACGATGGCGCTGGCACGCTTCATCACCGGTTCCCAATCCGGATCGGTCATGTCCGAGACGAGTACATCGCCCGGCTGCACCTTGTCCATTTCCGAGAGATCGTGGATGACCCGTACCGGACCCGCGCCAATGCGCTGCCCGATGGCTCGCCCTTCCACGAGTACCTTGCCCTTTTCCTTGAGCAGGTAACGTTCCATGACGTTGACATTGCTGCGGCTCTTCACCGTTTCCGGACGCGCCTGGACGATGTAGAGCTTGCCGTCATCACCATCCTTGGCCCACTCGATGTCCATCGGGCACTTGTAATGCTTCTCGATGGTCAGCGCCTGGCGGGCCAGGTCGCTGACCTCGGCGTCGGTGAGGGCAAAACGGGTTCGATCGGCCGGCTCGACCGGAACGGTCTGCACCGAACGCCCGGCCTTGGCTTCCTCGCCGTAGATCATCTTGATTGCCTTGCTGCCCAGGTTGCGCCGCAGGATCGCCGGGCGACCCGCCTCCAGCGTGGGCTTGTGCACATAGAACTCGTCGGGGTTGACCGCGCCCTGGACGACGGTTTCGCCCAGCCCGTAGGCGCCGGTGATGAACACCACATCACGGAATCCCGATTCGGTATCCAGCGTGAACATCACGCCGGCGGTACCGGTTTCCGAACGCACCATTCGCTGCACGCCGGCCGAAAGGGCGACGAGCTTGTGGTCGAAGCCCTGATGCACGCGATAGGAGATGGCCCGGTCGTTGAACAGCGAGGCAAAGACTTCTTTCACGGCACGTATCACGTTGTCGACGCCGCGGATATTGAGGAAGGTTTCCTGTTGCCCGGCGAAGGAAGCATCCGGCAGGTCCTCGGCGGTGGCCGAAGAACGCACCGCTACCGCCATGTGCTCGTTATCGCCCGCCATCTCGGCAAAGGCCGTGCGAATGGCGGCGTCGAGCTCGCCCGGCAACTCGGCATCCATGATGGATTGGCGGATCTGAGCTCCGGTCCGGGCGAGCGCGTTGACATCATCCACGTCAAGCGCATCGAGTGCCGCGTGGATGCGAGCATTGAGGCCGCTCTGGTCGAGGAAGTCGCGATAGGCTTCTGCGGTGGTCGCGAAGCCCCCTGGAACCGATACACCAGCCCCTGCCAGGTTGCTGATCATCTCGCCGAGGGATGCGTTCTTGCCCCCCACACGCTCCACATCGTGGACGCCGAGCTTATCGAGGGAAATTACGTACTCTACCAAGGTGATCTCTCCACTTCAGTGTGTTTGAACCGGGCTGAACATAGCCCCGAGGCTGTGGCTTGGCCCATCGAAATGAGTGACAATGCTGCGAAATTAAGTAACCCGGCGAAATGGCTACAGCTACTATAGCAGCTGGGGCAAATGCTTGACTCAAGGGCCAGGGTGCAATGAAACGAACCGCTTTCTTTATCTCGGACGGCACCGGCATCACAGCCGAAACCCTCGGCCAGAGCCTGCTGGCGCAATTCGAGAACATCACTTTCACGAAACTGACTCGCCCGTACATCGACACGCCTGAGAAGGCGCGGCTGATGGTACAGCAAATCAATGCGGCGGCAGAGAGGGACGGCGCCAGGCCGGTGATCTTCGATACGCTCGTGAACCAGGAAATCCGGGATGTCCTGGCCGAGTCCAATGGCTTCATGATCGACATCTTCTCGTCCTTTCTCGCTCCTCTGGAACATGAACTCCTTGCACGTTCCTCCTACTCCGTGGGCAAGTCCCACTCCATCACGCATAACAGCAAGTACATGGAGCGCATCGAGGCGGTGAACTTCGCGCTCGATAACGATGACGGCGCCCGTACCCGTTATTACGACAAGGCCGATCTGATTCTTGTCGGCGTTTCCCGCTGCGGCAAAACCCCTACCTGTTTGTACATGGCCATGCAGTTTGGCATACGTGCCGCCAACTACCCGCTGACCGAAGACGACATGGAGAAACTACAACTCCCTGCCGCACTCAAGGAGTACCGCGAGAAGCTCTTCGGCCTGACTATCGACCCGGAACGCCTCGCGGCGATTCGTAACGAACGCAAGGCCAACAGCCGTTACGCCAGTTATGCCCAGTGCGAATTCGAAGTTCGCGAAGTCGAGCAACTCTTCCGGCGCGAAAACATCGCCTACATCAATTCGACGCACTATTCAGTGGAAGAGATCTCCGCCAAGATCCTGGTGGAAAAAGGCGTCGAACGCAGACTGAAGTAGGACAACGAAACAGTCACAAAATTTCGCCTATCGGACCAGGCGTACAGAAAAGGCCGGAATGCTATCCCGGCCTATCTGGCATTACCGAGCGGTGGAGCTGTCACTCAGAAGGCGTCACCGGGAACCCGCACCCAACCTTCCATGAGCACCCGGGCACTGCGGCTCATGACTGCCTTTTTCACCTGCCACTCTCCGTCGACCTGGGTCGCCTCGGCACCCACCCGCAAGGTGCCGGAAGGGTGACCGAAGCGCACCGCGTCCCGGGCGCGACCGCCCGCCGCCAGGCTGACCAGGGTGCCCGGGATGGCCGCGGCAGTACCGATGGCCACGGCCGCCGTTCCCATCATCGCGTGGTGCAGCTTGCCCATCGAAAGGGCCCGCACCAGAAGGTCGACATCGCTCGCGGCGACCGACTTGCCGCTCGAGGAGCGGTAATCGGCCGGCTTGGCGACAAAGGCGATCTTGGGCGTGTGCTGGCGTTTGGCAGCCTCCTCGAGATGCTGGATCAGCCCCATGCGCAACGCGCCATAAGCACGGATGGTCTCGAACATGGTCAGCGCCTTGGGATCGCTATTGATCGCATCCTGCAGCTCGGTGCCGGTATAACCGATGTCTTCGGCATTGACGAAGATGGTCGGAATGCCGGCATTGATCATGGTTGCGTTCAGGGTACCGACGCCGGGAACCTCCAGGTCGTCGACCAGGTTGCCGGTGGGAAACATCGAGCCACCCCCCTCGCCTTCGCCTTCGTCGGCCGGATCCATGAACTCGATCTGCACCTCGGCTGCCGGAAAGGTCACGCCATCCAGTTCGAAATCACCGGTTTCCTGCACCTCGCCCTCGGTAATGGGCACATGCGCGATGATGGTCTTGCTGATGTTGGCCTGCCAGATGCGCACGGTGCAGATGCCGTTTTGTGGAACCCGCGCGGGATCCACCAGGCCGGCCGACACCGCGAAGGATCCGACGGCCGAGGAGAGATTCCCGCAGTTGCCGCTCCAGTCCACGAACGCCGTGTCGATGGACACCTGGCCGAACAGGTAGTCCACGTCATGGTCGGGCTGGTTGCTCCTGGCGACGATCACCGTCTTGCTGGTACTGGAAGTCGCGCCACCCATGCCATCGATCTGCTTGCCGTAGGGGTCGGGGCTTCCGATCACGCGAAGCAGCAGCCGGTCGCGCGCCTCGCCTGGAACCTGGGCGGCCTCGGGCAAATCGGTCAGGCGGAAAAACACGCCCTTGCTGGTGCCACCGCGCATATAGGTGGCCGGAATCCTGATCTGGGGTACGTGGGGCATGGATCATCGTCCTGTTGAAGCCCGGCATGCCTGCTGGACACCGGGACCGGATAGAGAAGCCACTCGACGGGCTTTCGCCCGTCGCATGGATGCAGCGCATGGCCCGCGGCGGGCAACCCTCCCGCCGCAGGCCAGCTGCTCAGGCCACGGCCTCGGACTCGAGGAAGTCCTTGGCGAAACGCTGGAGCACGCCACCCGCCTCGTAGATCGAGACTTCTTCAGCCGTATCCAGGCGGCAGGTGACCGGAACGTCGAGCTTTTCGCCGTCCCGACGGGTAATGACCAGCGTCAGGGTCGCACGGGGGGTCCGCTCGCCCATCACGTCGAAGGTCTCGGTGCCGTCGATCCGCAGCGTGAGGCGGTTGGTGCCCGGCTGGAACTCCAGCGGCAACACGCCCATGCCGATCAGGTTGGTACGGTGGATCCGCTCGAACCCCTCGGCCGCAATGGCCTCGACACCGGCGAGCCGCACACCCTTGGCAGCCCAGTCACGGGAAGAACCCTGACCGTAATCAGCCCCAGCGATGATGATCAGCGGCTGCTTGCGTTCCATATAGGTCTCGATGGCTTCCCACATGCGCACGACCTGACCCTCTGGCTCGAGCCGCGCCAGCGAACCCTGCTTGACCTTGCCATCCACCACGGCCATCTCGTTGATCAGCTTGGGATTGGCAAAGGTGGCGCGCTGCGCGGTGAGGTGGTCACCCCGGTGAGTCGCGTAGGAGTTGAAGTCCTCTTCCGGCAGGCCCATCTTCGCCAGGTATTCGCCCGCCGCGCTGTTGGCCATGATGGCGTTGGACGGGGACAGGTGGTCGGTGGTGATGTTGTCGCCGAGCACGGCCAGCGGCTGCATGCCTTTGAGGCTGCGCTCACCTGCCAATGCGCCCTCCCAGTATGGCGGACGGCGAATGTAAGTGCTTTGCGGACGCCAATCGTAAAGTGGGCTCTTGGCTTCTTCCACCTTGCCCAGATCGAACATCGGAATGTAGATCTGGTTGAACTGCTCCGGCTTGACGCTGGCAGCGACGATGGCGTCGATTTCATCGTCGGAAGGCCAGAGATCCTTGAGTGTCACCGGATTGCCGTTTCGATCCGCCCCCAGCACATCCTTCTCGATATCGAAACGGATGGTGCCTGCGATGGCATAGGCCACCACCAGCGGCGGGGATGCCAAGAAGGCCTGCTTGGCGTACGGGTGAATGCGGCCATCGAAGTTGCGATTGCCGGACAGTACCGCCGTGGCGTACAGATCGCGGTCGATGATCTCTTGCTGGATCGCCGGATCCAGCGCGCCGGACATGCCGTTGCAGGTGGTGCAGGCGTACGCCACGATGCCGAAACCGAGCTTCTCCAGTTCTGGAAGCAAGCCCGACTCCTCAAGGTACAGGCGCGCCACCTTCGAACCCGGCGCGAAAGATGACTTCACCCAAGGCTTACGAACCAGGCCCAGCTCGTTGGCTTTCTTGGCCAGTAGGCCAGCGGCGACGACGTTGCGCGGGTTGCTGGTGTTGGTGCAGCTGGTGATCGCGGCGATGATCACGGCGCCATCGGGCATCTGGCCAGGCACTTCGTCCCACTTGCCGGCAATGCCCTTCTCAGCCAGATCGCTGGTCGCCACCAGGGCGTGCGGGTTGGAAGGGCCGGCCATGCTGCGCGTGACGCTCGACAGGTCGAAGCTCAATACGCGCTCGTACTGCACGGCTCTCAGGCTATCCGCCCAAAGGCCAGTCGTCCGCGCGTAATGCTCCACCAGCGCCACCTGCTCGGGTTCGCGACCGGTTAGCTTCAGGTAATCGACGGTCTGCTCGTCGATGTAGAACATCGCCGCCGTGGCACCGTACTCCGGTGTCATGTTGGAGATGGTTGCGCGATCGCCGATGGTCAGGCTCGAAGCACCCTCGCCGAAAAACTCGAGGTAGGCGCCCACGACCCGCTGCTTGCGCAGGAACTCGGTCAGAGCCAGTACGATGTCGGTGGCGGTGATGCCTGGCTGGCGGCTTCCGGTCAGCTCGACGCCGACGATGTCCGGCAGACGCATCATCGAGGCACGGCCGAGCATGACCGTCTCCGCTTCCAGCCCGCCCACGCCGACTGCGATCACACCGAGCGCGTCGACGTGCGGCGTGTGGCTGTCGGTGCCGACACAGGTGTCGGGGTAAGCCACACCGTCACGCGCCTGGATCACCGGAGACATTTTCTCCAGGTTGATCTGATGCATGATGCCGTTGCCCGCCGGGATCACATCGACGTTCTTGAAGGCAGTCTTGGTCCAATCGATGAAGTGAAACCGGTCCTCGTTGCGACGATCCTCGATGGCCCGGTTCTTCTCGAACGCGTCCGGATCGAAACCACCCCACTCCACCGCCAGCGAGTGGTCGACGATAAGCTGGGTCGGCACCACCGGGTTGACCTTGGCCGGATCGCCGCCCTGCTCGGCAATGGCGTCGCGCAGCCCGGCCAGATCGACCAGAGCCGTCTGACCAAGGATGTCGTGACAGACCACGCGCGCCGGGTACCAGGGAAAGTCCAGGTCGCGCTTGCGTTCGATCAGCTGCTTGAGCGAGTCGGTCAGCGCCGCGGGGTCACAGCGACGCACCAGGTTTTCCGCCAATACACGCGAGGTGTACGGCAGGGTCGCATAGGCGCCCGGCTGGATGGCTTCGACCGCTTCGCGTGCGTCGAAGTAATCCAGCGCGGTGTCCGGCAACCGCTTGCGGTATTGAGTGTTCATTTACTTGCGATCCTTGAGCGGAACGAAGGTCAGATTTTCCGGCCCGGTATAGTTGGCGCTCGGCCGGATGATCTTGCCGTCGATGCGCTGCTCTATGACGTGGGAGGACCAGCCGGACGTGCGCGCAATCACGAACAGCGGGGTAAACATGGCGGTTGGCACGCCCATCATGTGGTAGCTGACGGCGCTGAACCAATCCAGGTTGGGGAACATCTTCTTGACGTCCCACATCACCGATTCCAGGCGCTCGGCGATGTCGTACATCTTCATGTTGCCCTGCTCGGCGGAGAGTTCGCGGGCCACTTCCTTGATCACCTTGTTGCGCGGGTCCGCGACGGTGTAGACGGGATGTCCAAAGCCGATCACCACTTCCTTCTTCTCGACGCGGGCACGGATGTCGGCTTCGGCTTCATCAGGCGTCTCGTAGCGCTTCTGGATCTCGAAGGCCACCTCGTTGGCGCCGCCGTGTTTGGCTCCGCGCAGGGCACCGATGGAGCCGGTGATGCAGGAGAACATGTCCGAGCCGGTGCCGCCGATGACCCGTGAGGTAAAGGTTGAGGCGTTGAACTCGTGCTCGGCATAGAGAATCAGCGAGGTGTGCATCGCGCGCACCCAGGACTCGCAAGGCTTTTCGCCATGCAGCAGGTGCAGGAAGTGGCCGCCGATGGAGTCGTCATCGGTTTCCACCTCGATGCGCTTGCCGTTGTGGCTGTAGTGATACCAGTACAGCAGCATCGAGCCCAGCGAGGCCATCAGCTTGTCGGCGATGTCGCGAGCGCCGGGATGGTTGTGGTCATCCTTCTCGGGAGAAAGGCAACCCAGCACGGAGACAGCGGTGCGCATCACATCCATCGGGTGGGCCGACGGCGGCAATTGCTCCAAGGCAGCCTTGACGCCGGCGGGCAGGCCGCGCAGAGCCTTGAGCTTGGCCTTGTAGCCGGCCAGTTCGGCGACATTGGGCAGCTTGCCGTGCACCAGCAGGTAAGCAATTTCCTCGAACTCGCAGGTGGTGGCCACATCGAGGATGTCGTAGCCACGGTAATGCAGGTCGTTACCACTACGGCCGACGGTGCACAGGGCGGTATTGCCGGCGGCGGTGCCACTCAGGGCCACGGACTTCTTGGGCTTGAAGCCGGTCGTTTCTGGGGTAGCGCTCATCGCGTTTCTCCTTTTGTACTTATTTTGGTGTTTTGATGCTGATTGCGTTAGCGCCGGGAAGCCCGGGCGCGCCTGTCACTTCTTGCCAGCGAACAAGGCGTCAAGGTGCTGTTCGAAGGCGTGGTAGTTGATGCGGTCGTAAAGCTCCATGCGAGTCTGCATGGTGTCGATGACATTCTTCTGGGTGCCATCGCGGCGCAGGGCGGTGTAGACGTTTTCCGCTGCCTTGTTCATGGCTCGGAACGCCGATAGCGGGTAGAGCACCAGCGATACGTCCACCGATGCGAGCTCCTCGGTGGTGTACAGCGGCGTCGCACCGAATTCGGTGATGTTGGCCAGAATCGGTGCCTTCACCCGGTCGGCGAAGGTCTTGTACATCGCCAGCTCGGTGATGGCTTCCGGGAAGATCATGTCCGCACCGGCTTCGATGCAGGCCTCGGCGCGCTCAAGGGCAGCTTCGAGCCCTTCCACCGCCAGCGCATCGGTACGCGCCATGATCACGAAGCTGTCGTCGGTACGGGCGTCCACCGCCGCCTTGACCCGGTCGACCATCTCCTGCAGCGAGACGATTTCCTTGTTCGGACGATGGCCGCAACGCTTGGCGCCGACCTGATCCTCGATGTGGATGGCGGCGGCACCGAACTTGATCATCGACTTGACCGTCCGCGCCACGTTGAATGCCGAGGAGCCGAAGCCGGTATCGACATCCACCAGCAGGGGCAGATCACACACATCGGTGATGCGGCGCACGTCGGTGAGCACGTCATCCAGCCCGGTGATGCCCAGGTCCGGCAGGCCCAGCGAGCCGGCTGCCACGCCGCCTCCGGACAGATAGATAGCCTTGAAGCCCGCACGCTTGGCCAGCAGGGCGTGGTTGGCATTGATCGCGCCCACCACCTGCAGCGGATGTTCGGCGGCTAGGGCGTCTCGGAAACGCTGCCCGGCAGATATTTGAGTCATTGCTCACCTCGGTTGCAGTTGTTCTGGTTGTGATGGTGACGCTCCACGTTGCGACGTGAGGCGGCGATGTGGCGTCGCATGAGCAGCTCGGCCAGCTCTCCGTCCCGATCGGTGATAGCGTCGAGAATGCGGTGATGTTCATTGAAGGCCTGATGGGGCCGGTTCGGTGTCGCCGAATACTGGATCCGGTACATGCGCACGAGCTGGTACAACTCACCGCAAAGCATTCGGGTCAGGGTCGCGTTGCCACTGCCCTGGATGATCCGGTAGTGGAAATCGAAGTCACCTTCCTGCTGGTAGTACCCCACCCCCGCCCTGAAGGCTTCGTCCCGCTCGTGGGTTTCCAGCACCCGGCGCAGTTCGTCGATTTCGCCCTGACTCATGCGCTCGGCGGCAAGGCGGCAGGCCATCCCTTCCAGCGACTCGCGAATCTCGTAGAGTTCCAGCAGCTCGGCATGGTTGAGCGAGACGACCCGCGCGCCCACATGCGGCACCCGGACCAGCAGCTTCTGCCCTTCGAGACGGTGGATGGCCTCGCGCAGCGGCCCTCGGCTGATGCCATAGGTACGCGCCAGCTCTGGCTCGGAGATCTTCGCGCCCGGCGGAATCTCGCCACGCACGATGGCGCCCTGGATCTGGCGGAAGACATGCTCGGACAGGGTTCCGTTGTCTTCCGTGGCGGCTGGCGGGATTTCAAAGGCGCTGACCATATTGTCGACAATCACTGGTTTCGTTGGCCAGAATCTAGGCGGCAGAAGCCATAACGTCAATAGCAGCTACGACTATTGTCGACAGATCCTCGTCTGGCCTTGCTCAGCGTCAATCTTTTCATGCGGTTTCGGGTCTGTCGCCGCCTGCCGGCCCTCATGCTAGAATGCGCGCCCGTTGCGCCCTTGCGGCGCTCGCCTCCAGACAGGTTTCGGCGGCACCCCAACGCCGGACGTCCCTTATTCCTCGGCCCTATCAGGATCTACACGTCTGAAATCTTTCGCACTGTTGTTTTCCTGCCTGCTGTTCATTCCGAGCCTTGGCCTAGCCAGCGGCAAGACCATCTTCGGCCTGAGCGAGCATGTCGGGCTTCCGGATCTGGGCCTGCAATTACCGGCCAAACTCGATACCGGGGCGCAGACCGCTTCGCTGAGCGCATGGGACATCGTCCATTTCAGACGCGACGGCGAACGCTGGGTGCGCTTCACCCTTGGGCTCGAAGACACCGACCCGGTGATCGTCGAGCGCCCGCTGGCGCGCACCAGCCGCATCAAGCGACGCGCTGGCGATGTCGCCGAAGACGACAAGACCTATACGTCCCGCCCAGTCATCGAGCTCGACATGTGTCTTGGCGAGTCACTTCAACGCATCGAAGTGAATCTGACCGACCGCCGCCGTTTCGAATTTCCGCTGTTGATCGGCTCCAGTGCCCTCACCCAGTTCGGCGCCCTTGTGGATCCGAGCCAGAATTTCGCCTTCCATGAACCCGGCTGCGCTGTCGCGGACACTGACGAGTAAACCCTGTCATGCGCTCACTGAACCTGCATCTGAAAATCCTCATCCTGCTGCTTGCAAGCCTGGGCATAGGGATCACCGCCTACCAGATCTTCGTGCTCGGCATTCCGGTGTCCCAGGAGGAGACCGACGACCTTTGGAACATCGATGCCAAGGTCGACTTCATCGCCAGCGGTCGCGGCCCGGTCAAGGTGCAGATGTTCGTGCCGCCGCTGAACCAGGAGTTCGTCAGCCTCAACGAGAGCTTCATCTCCAACAACTACGGCGTAAGCGTCAACCGCGTCGATGGCAATCGCCGGGCGACCTGGTCCGCGCGCCGGGCCAGCGACCGCCAGACGCTGTACTACCGCCTGGCGATGACCAAGCGCTACAGCGGAGAGCGCACCCAGACCACCGGCCCGGTGTTCCGCGACAGCATTCCCGTCGAAGGACCCGAGAAGATTGCCGCCGAAGCGCTCCTGTCGCCGATTCGTCAGCATTCGGCGGACGTCGAGACCTTCATCAGCGAAGCCATCAGGCGGGTCAACAACACCAACGATGATAACGTCAGGCTGCTGCTGGGCGGCGACACCTCGCCAAGCAACAAGGTACGGGTGATCGAACTCATCCTGTCCATCGCCCACGTTCCCATGGAACGGGTCCACACCATTCGCCTGCAGACCGATATCCAGCAGTCGCCGGAGCTCTGGCTGCGCAGCTACAACGGCCAGCGCTGGCTGTACTTCAATCCGCAAAGCGGTGAGCAGGGCCTGCCGCAGGATCGTCTGATCTGGTGGACCGGCGATGAACCGCTGATCACCCTGGAGGGCGGTCGCGGCGAACAGGTCAGCTTTACGCTGAACAATAGTGAGATCAACGCCATCCGCCTGGCGCAGATGACCGACGAGAATACCGACGCCGACTTCCTCGAGTACTCGCTCTACGGCTTGCCGCTGTCCACCCAGCAGACCTACCAGGTGATGATCATGATCCCCATCGGGGTACTGGTGATCCTGGTGCTGCGCAATCTCATCGGGATCCAGACCCTGGGGACCTTTACCCCGGTCCTGATCGCCCTCGCCTTCCGGGAAACCCAGCTGGGCTTCGGCATCCTGCTGTTTACCGTGATCACCGCCCTCGGCTTGTCGCTGCGCTCCTACCTGGAGCACCTGAAGCTGCAGATGCTGCCGCGGCTTTCCGTGGTGCTCACCTTTGTCGTGGTGCTGATCGCGGTGATCAGCCTGTTCAGCCACAAGCTCGGGTTGGAACGCGGCCTGTCGGTCTCGCTGTTCCCCATGGTGATCCTGACGATGACCATCGAACGCCTGTCCATCACCTGGGAAGAGCGCGGCGCTGGCCACGCCTTCAAGGTGGCGGTGGGCACCCTCATCGCAGGTTCGCTGGCCTTCCTCCTGATGAGCGTTCCGGAGCTCGTGTACTTCGTGTTCACCTTCCCGGCAGTGCTGCTGGTGCTGGTTGGCTTCATGCTGGCGATGGGACGCTACCGCGGTTATCGGCTGACCGAGCTGTTCCGCTTCAAAGCCTTCCTCAAGGACTAAGCCATGTTCGGCCTGATCAAGACATGGAAGGAGCTGAGTGCCCGGGGGATCATGGGAATCAACCGGCGCAACGCCGACTATGTGCTCAAATACAACAAGCGCAGCCTGTACCCCATTGTCGACGACAAGATCCTGACCAAGGAAAAGGCCATCGAAGCGGGCATCCATGTCCCCGAAATGTATGGCGTCATCTCCACGGAAAAGGACATCGACAAGCTCGCCTCGATCATCGAGGGGCACAAGGACTTCGTCGTCAAGCCGGCCCAGGGCGCCGGTGGTGATGGCATCCTGGTGATCGCCGACCGCTTCGAAGGCCGCTACAAGACGGTCTCCGGCCGGATCATCACCCATGACGAGATCGAGCATCAGATCTCCAGCATCCTCACCGGTCTTTATTCCCTGGGTGGGCTGCGCGACCGGGCGCTGATCGAATATCGCGTGACGCCGGATCCGATCTTCAAGAGCATCAGCTACGAGGGGGTTCCGGATATCCGCATCATCGTACTGATGGGCTATCCGGTGATGGCGATGTTGCGCCTGCCGACGCGCCAATCCAATGGCAAGGCCAACCTGCATCAGGGCGCCATCGGCGTCGGCGTAGACCTGGCCACCGGCATCACCCTTCGCGGCACCTGGCTCAACAACAAGATCAGCAAGCACCCCGACACCACCAACTCGGTGGACGGCGTGCAGTTACCCAACTGGGACGGCTTCATGCGCCTCGCCGCCGGCTGCTACGAGTTGTGCGGCCTGGGTTACATCGGCGTGGACATGGTGCTCGACGAGGAAAAGGGCCCGTTGATTCTCGAACTCAATGCCCGCCCTGGCCTGAACATCCAGATCGCCAACGATTGCGGCCTGACCCACCGGACCCATGCCGTCGAGGCCCGACTGGCCGAGCTGGCGGAAAAGGACATCGAGGAAACCGTCGAAGAGCGAGTGCGGTTTGCCCAGGAAACCTTCGGGCATGTCCCGCCGCATGTCTGAAAGCAGACCTTCAGGCGCCCCCCCAAGCGCCAGCGCCTGCGAGCGCCGCCCGCTCCCCTATGTCGCAGATCCAGGCGACTGGTTTGCCCGCATCCGACAAGCACCGGGTGCTGTCCTGCTCGACTCCGGGCGCCCCGCAGCCGACCGCGGCCGTTTCGACCTGATGAGCGCCTGGCCGATGGAGATCCTGCAACCAGGCGATGGCGAGTCCGGCAGCGCCTTTTTCCAGCGCCTGCGTGGCGCTCTGACGCGCCTGGGCCATGCCGAGGTCGAAGCCGAACTGCCCTTCGCGGGCGGCTTGATCGGCATGCTCGACTATGAGTTCGGGCGCCGGTTGGAGCGGATCGGCAAAGCGGCCGACCCGGACCCGGCACTTCCCTGCGCCTGTTTCGGCCTCTACGGCTGGGCGCTGATCACCGACCATCAGCGTCAGACTTCACAACTGGTGTTTCATCCGAGCCTGGCTCCGGCGGAACGCGATGGCCTGGCGCGGCTGTTTGCTGGCTCTGCCAGGGATGAGGGTGCCGAAGCCTCTTTCCGACTGAAAGCGCCGTTCTCACCCGACCAACCTCCCGAGCGCTACAGGCTGGCCATCGAGCGCATCCAGGACTACATCCGCGCCGGCGACTGCTATCAGGTCAACTACACCCAGCGCTTTCGAGCCCCCTGCGAAGGGGACCCCTGGCAGGCCTACCGCGCATTGCGCGCAGCCTGTCCCACGCCCTTCGCCGGCTACATGCAGGTCGGGGATGCCGTAATCGCCAGCCTGTCGCCCGAGCGTTTCCTGCAGGTCCGCGCGGGACAGGTGGAAACCCGTCCGATCAAGGGCACCCGCCCGCGAGGCAAGGATGAGGCGAGCGATGCTGCCGAAGCGCAGGCGCTGCTGGACAGCCCCAAGGATCGTGCAGAAAACCTGATGATCGTCGACCTGCTGCGCAACGATCTGGGGCGCAGCTGCCGTATCGGCAGCATCCGGGTGCCGGAGCTGTTCGCCCTGGAGACCTACCCGAACGTCCACCATCTGGTGAGCAGTGTCGTGGGCACGCTGGATGACGGCAAGGATGCGCTCGATCTCCTCGGCGGAAGCTTTCCCGGCGGCTCGATCACTGGCGCACCAAAGATCCGCGCCATGCAGATCATCGACGAGCTCGAACCCTGCAGCCGCAGCATCTATTGCGGTTCGTTGCTCTATCTGGACGTGCGGGGCGAGATGGACAGCTCGATCGCTATCCGCACCCTGCTCATCCAGGATGGGCAGGCCAGTTGCTGGGGTGGCGGCGGCATCGTGATGGACTCCGAATGGGAAGCGGAGTACCGCGAATCCATTACCAAGGTCCGGGTGCTGATGGAGACGCTGGAAAGCCTCTAAGGGGAGTGAGGCTGGACGATAAGCGGCGTCGTACAGCCCCCAGCGCTCTTGTTGGTTTTAAGGCGCCAGCGTCCGGTTCGACGCCTTGAGAAACTCCTGCTTCAGATCCTCGAAGCTGTGCACTGCAGGGAATTGCGGAAACTCGCGGATCACATTGTCGGGGGCATGGAACAGGATCCCGGCATGGGCCTCGCTGAGCATGGTGGTGTCGTTGTACGAATCACCCGCGGCGATCACGCGGTAGTACAGGGACTTGAATGCCAGCACGGACTGCCGCTTGGGATCCTTCTGACGCAGCTGATAATCCACCACGCGGTCGTTGTCACCGGTGATCAGACGATGGCAGAGCAACGTCGGGAAGCCCAGTTGACGCATCAGCGGCTGAGAGAACTCATAGAAGGTGTCGGATAGAATCACTACCTGAAAACGCTCGCGCAGCCAGTCGACGAACTCGGGCGCACCCTCGAGCGGCTTGAGGGTGGCGATGACCGCCTGGATGTCCGACAGCTTGAGGCCGTGATCATCGAGGATTCGCAGACGCTGGCGCATCAGCACGTCGTAGTCCGGGATGTCCCGTGTCGTTGCCTTGAGGGATTCGATTCCGGTCGCTTCGGCGAAGGCGATCCAGATTTCCGGAACCAGCACACCTTCCAGGTCAAGACAGGCGATTTCCACAGACTACTCCTCGGGCAGAAAAAGAGAGCGGGCACTCTAACGGCAAGCCAGGGGTGAAGCAACGCAGGCTTTATAGCTAAAACAATGGACAGGGTTGCGTAAAGATTATTTAGCGGAATAAAGCGCCTTTGCTACCATCCGTGCCTTGCCCCGAACTCGACAAGGTATGCGATTAGATGACTTCGACCTTTGATGTCGCCGCGCTGTCCGCCGCCTACGCGGACCGCTCCCCGCAAGACATTCTCAAGCTCGCCTTCGAACACTTCGGCGACGATCTTTGGATTTCCTTCAGCGGCGCGGAAGACGTGGTCTTGGTGGACATGGCCTGGAAGCTGAACAAGAACGTCAAGGTCTTCAGCCTCGATACGGGCCGGTTGCATAGCGAAACCTATCGGTTCATCGAGCAGGTCCGCGAGCATTACGGCATGTCCATCGACATCCTCACACCTCGGCCCGAACTGCTCGAGCCCATGGTCCGCGAGAAAGGCCTGTTCAGTTTCTACCGGGACGGGCATGGCGAATGCTGCGGCATCCGCAAGATCGAACCGCTGCGCCGGAAACTCTCCACGGTCAGCGCCTGGGCCACCGGCCAGCGGCGCGACCAGAGTCCCGGTACGCGCAGCAATGTGCCGGTGATCGAGGCGGACGTCAGCTTTGGCAGCGACGAGCACCCCTTGGTGAAGTTCAATCCACTGTCGAAGATGACGAGTGAGGAGGTCTGGGGTTACATCCGCATGCTGGAGATCCCTTACAACAGCCTGCACGAACGCGGCTTCATCAGTATCGGCTGCGAGCCCTGCACCCGCCCGGTGCTGCCCAACCAGCACGAGCGCGAGGGCCGCTGGTGGTGGGAAGAGGCAACGCACAAGGAATGCGGCCTGCATGCCGGCAATCTGATTGCGAAGAGCTGAGTCGCTCTTCGCGCCGATACCGTTCGAAGGCCGGCTAACCTTCCAGCTCGCCCAGCCGTGCCAGGAAAGCCTCCTCGTCCAGCACCGCAAGACCCAGGTCGTTGGCCTTGGCGAGCTTCGATCCCGCTCCTGGGCCGGCAACCACGCAATGGGTCTTGGCCGATACCGAACCGGAGACCTTGGCACCGAGAGCCTCCAGCCGCTCCTTGGCCGCATCCCGGCTCATGGTCTCCAGCGTCCCGGTAAGCACCCAGGTCTGCCCCGCCAGAGGCGCGCCCGTCGCCGTCCTGCGCTCGCTTTCCCAGTGCATGCCAAAGGCCCGCAGTTGGGCTTCCAAGGCCCGGGCCCGCTCGGCACTGGCGGGGTTGGAAAAGAACTGACGAACCGATTGCCGGGCACGCTCATTGAGCCCCTTCATCGTCGACAGCTCCAGCCAGTCAGCAGCGATGATCGCCTCGAGGCTGCCAAAGCGCTCGGCCAGATTCCTGGCTCCGGTGGCGGCGACGTAGGGGATGTTCAGCTTGTCCAGCAGTTCGGCCAGACGGGTGCTGGCGGCGTACTCGGGACTCAACTCGCCCTCCTCCTGCACCTTCACCCCGCGCTCACGCAACTGCACAATCACGGTCCGGTTGTGCGCGTCATTGAAGAAGCTGTAGATCTCGTGGGCGACTTCCTGGCCCACGTCGGGCAGCCAGGTCAGCACTTCAGGCAGCGCCGCGGCGATACGCTCCAGCGAGCCCAGTGCACGAGCCAGCAGCTTGGCGGTTTCCTCGCCGACATCGGGAATGCCCAGCGCGAACACGAAACGCGCCAGGCTCGGCTCGCGACTGGCATCGATGGCCGCCAGGAGGTTGCGGGTCGAGACCTCGGCAAAGCCTTCCAGCGCAAAGACGTCATCGAAAGTCAGGGTATAGAGGTCAGCGGGAGACTTCACCAGACCACGGTCGACCAGTTGCTCGACGATCTTGTCGCCAAGCCCGTCGATGTCCATGGCGCGGCGTGACACGAAGTGAATGATGGCCTGCTTGAGCTGGGCCTGGCAGGCGAGCCGCCCCACGCAACGGTAGATCGACCCCTGGCTGATGGTTTCGCGGCCCTTGCCGCGCTTGATCAGCTGGGTACGCTCCACCGCCGAGCCACAGACGGGACAACTCTGCGGCACCTCCACTGCCGTGGCGTCCGCGGGACGGCGCTCGATCACCACCCCGAGGACTTGCGGGATCACATCCCCTGCGCGGCGAACGATCACGGTGTCGCCAATCATCACGCCGAGCCGCGCCACCTCGTCCATGTTGTGCAAGGTCGCATTGGCCACGGTGACGCCGGCCACCTGAACAGGCTCTAAGCGCGCTACCGGCGTGATGGCACCGGTACGGCCGACCTGGAACTCCACGCCAAGCAGTCTGGTGATTTCCTCGCTGGCGGGAAATTTATGGGCGATGGCCCAGCGCGGTTCCCTTGCGCGAAAGCCCAGCTCGCGCTGATGCGCGGTCGAGTTGACCTTGAACACCACGCCGTCGATCTCGTAGGGCAGCGACTGCCGGCGGGTGCCGATGTCCTCGTAATAGGCGCGGCAGGCTTCGACGCCATCGGCGAGCTGCAGCTCCCGGCTGATCGGCAAACCCCAGCCGCGCAGGGCCTGCAGAGTACCGACATGGGTGTCGGACAACACCCCGTCACACCGGCCGACGCCGTATGCGCAGAGCTCCAGCGGCCTTGCCGCGGTGATCTTCGGATCCAGCTGGCGCAGGCTGCCGGCCGCCGCGTTGCGAGGGTTGGCGAAGGGTTTGCCGCCCTGCTCCAGTTGCCGGATATTGAGCGCCTCGAAGCCCGCCTTGGGCATGTAGATTTCGCCACGCACCTCCAGCACAGCCGGCCAGCCCTCGCCCTGCAGGCGCAAGGGGATGTTGCGCACGGTGCGGACGTTCGCGGTGATATCTTCCCCGGTGGAGCCATCGCCACGGGTTGCACCCCGCACCAGTTGACCGTTTTCGTAGAGCAGGCTTACCGCCAGGCCGTCGAGCTTGGGCTCACAGCTGTACTGGACCGCAGCGAACAAGTCGCCAGGCGGCAGATCCAGCCCTTCGCGAACGCGACGATCGAAGTCCAGCAGATCCTGCTCCTCGAAGGCATTGCCCAGGCTGAGCATCGGCAGTTCGTGGCGCACCTGCCCGAAAGCGGCCAGCGCCTGCCCACCCACTCGCTGGGTGGGCGACTCGGGCGTGACCAGCTGCGGAAAGTCGGTCTCGAGCGCCTGCAATTCCTGAAACAGGCGGTCGTACTCGGCGTCCGGCACACTCGGCTCGTCGAGCACATAATAGCGATAGTTGTGCGCATCGATTTCACTGCGCAGTTGGGCGATGCGTTCGGCGGCGGTTTCGGCAGCAGACATGGGCTAGGGTCGTTCCTGGTCAATCAGCGGCCGATTCTAGCCCCTTTGCACAGCCCGACGCATGACTGGAGCTACCGGTATCCTTTGCTTGAAACCCTACCGGGGCCTACCATGTCGAACGTCTTTATGCCAGGAGCGCCCATGCCCGAAACCGGCCTCGTCGATCCCTTCGGCCGACGCATTACCTACCTCCGCCTGTCGGTGACGGACCGCTGTGACTTTCGCTGCACCTATTGCATGAGCGAAAACATGGTGTTCGCCCCCCGGGCGCAGATCCTCTCGCTGGAAGAGCTGTACGCCGTGGCCGATGCCTTTATCGGCCTGGGCGTCAGGCGCATCCGGGTAACCGGTGGCGAGCCCCTGGTGCGCAAGAACCTGCTCAGCCTGCTGGCGCGGCTGGGCGGCCGCAACGAGCTGGAAGACCTGTCGATCACCACCAACGGTTCACAGTTGCAGCAACTGGCCCGACCGCTGCGCGAGGCGGGTGTGAACCGGCTGAATATCAGCCTGGACTCGCTCAAGCGCGAACGCTTTGCGGAGCTGACCCGGCGAGACCGCCTGGATCAGGTTCTGGCCGGTATCGAGGCTGCACGCGCCGCCGGCTTTTCCGCCATCAAACTCAACAGCGTGATCCAGAAAGGCCGTAACGACGACGAAGTGCTCGATCTGGTCGAGTTCGCCATGGCTCGTGGTCTCGATATCAGCTTTATCGAGGAAATGCCGCTCGGGCAGATCTCCAGCCACGCTCGCGATATCACCTTTTGCTCCAGTGACGAGGTTCGAGCGCGTATCGAGTCCCGCTATCCGCTTCAAGGCACTGATCACACCACCGGCGGGCCGTCACGCTACCTGCAGGTCCGGGGCAGCGCGACCCGGGTGGGCTTCATTTCCCCCCACAGCAACAACTTCTGCGGCAGTTGCAACCGCGTCAGGGTTACCGCCGAGGGCAAACTGGTGCTCTGTCTGGGCGACGAGGGGGCGCTCGATCTGAAGGCCTTGATGCGACGCCACCCCGGTGACGCCCCACGGCTTCGACAGGCACTGATGGATGCCCTGCGGCTCAAGCCAGAGAAGCACCACTTCCGCACCGATGAGCAGGTGCAGGTCGTGCGCTTCATGAGCGTGACCGGCGGCTGAGCCTCCCGCTCCGTATCTGCCCCTATGCTAGACTCGCCGCCCGCGCCACCGCTGTTGCGAGCCCCCATGACGCGCAAGACATCCAATCATCGGCATGTGCCCGCTCGATGCGCCTGAAAAGCATCAAGCTCGCGGGCTTCAAATCCTTCGTCGATCCCACCACAGTCAGCTTTCCCAGCAACATGGCGGCGGTGGTCGGCCCCAATGGCTGCGGAAAGTCCAACATCATCGACGCGGTGCGCTGGGTCATGGGCGAAAGCTCGGCGAAGAACCTTCGCGGCGAATCGATGACCGACGTCATCTTCAACGGATCCAACACCCGCAAGCCCGTCACCCAGGCCAGCATCGAGCTCATCTTCGACAATACTGACGGCAGCCTGGCCGGCGAGTATGGCGCCTTCGCGGAAATATCCATCCGCCGACGGGTCACCCGTGACGCGCAGAACACCTACTTCCTCAATGGTGTGAAATGTCGTCGCCGCGATATCACCGATATCTTCCTGGGCACCGGACTAGGTCCGCGCAGCTACTCGATCATCGAGCAAGGCATGATCTCCCGGCTGATCGAGGCCAGGCCCGAGGATTTGCGGCATTTCATCGAAGAAGCGGCCGGCATTTCCAAGTACAAGGAGCGCCGCCGTGAAACCGAAAACCGCATTCGGCGCACACAGGAGAACCTGGAGCGTCTGACCGACCTGCGGGAAGAACTCGAGCGTCAGATCGAGCGGCTCCATCGCCAGGCCCAGGCCGCCGAGAAATACCAAGAGTACAAGGCCGAAGAACGTCAGCTGCGCGCTGGGCTGACCGCCCTGCGCTGGCGCGCGCTGAACGAGCAAGTCGGCCAGCGCGAGCGGATCATTGGCGATCGGGAAATTGGCTTCGAGGTGCTGGTTGCAGAACAGCGCAACGCCGACGCGCAAATCGAAAAGCTGCGCGACGATCATCATGATCTTGGTGAGCGGTTCAACCTGGTCCAGGCGTGCTTCTACTCCGTGGGCGGTGATATCGCCCGCGTCGAGCAGAGCATCCAGCACGGCCAACAGCGCTTGCGGCAGCTGCAACAGGACCTTGAGGAAGCCGAGCGGGCGCGCCTTGAAACCGAGTCTCACCTGGGCCACGACAGTACGCTATTGGCCACGCTGGACGAGGAGCTGGTCCTCTTGCGCCCTGAGCACGAGATGGCTCACGCCGCGCATGAAGAGGCAACCGCCGCCCTGGAACAGGCCGAAAGCGCCATGCAGCATTGGCAGCAGCGCTGGGAATCCTTCAACCTGGACAGCTCCGGCCCCCAGCGCCAGGCCGAGGTCCAGCAGGCGAGGACCAAGCAGCTCGAGCAGAGTCTGGAGCGCCTCGCCGAGCGCCAACGCCGCCTGCTGGATGAACGCGATCTGCTCCAGAACGATCCGCAGGGCGCCGACCTACCGCGACTGGAAGAAGACTTGGCCGCCAGCGAGCTGTGCCTCGACATGCTGGGCGAGCGCGAAGCGGAACTAGCCGAAGGAGTCGAAGCGCTACGCGAGTCGCTGCGCCAGGGAGAGAGGTCACAGCAAAAGGCCCAGGGCGAGCTGCAGCGACTCGGCGGACGCATCGCCTCTCTCGAAGCACTGCAACAGGCGGCCCTTGACCCAGGCAAAGGCGTGGGGACCTGGCTGCGCGAGCAGGGGTTGAGCGACCGCCCACGTCTGGCGCAAGGCCTGCAAGTGGAGCCGGGCTGGGAACTGGCGGTGGAAACCGTGCTGGGCGCCGATCTGCAGGCCGTCCTGCTGGAGGATTTCCAGACGCTGGATTTCGCCGGGCTGGCCCAGGGTGATCTGCGCCTCGCCCTGCATGCGCCAGCGCCCGAGGCAGCAGCCGGGTCCTTGCTGGAAAAGGTCCGCTGCAGCCACGACCTGACGCCTTGGCTGGGCGGGGTCTACCCAGTGCAGACACTGGACGAGGCGCTGGCCCGACGCGACGAACTCGCCGACGGCCAAAGCCTCGTCAGCCGAGACGGCTATTGGGTAGGTCGCCAGTTTCTGCGCATAAGGCGCGGCACCGAGGCTGAATCCGGCCTGCTGGCGCGAGGCCAGGAGCTCGACGCCCTAGGCCGCGAGCAAGGGACCGCCGAAGCCACACTCGCCGCGCTGGAAGCACAACTCTTCGGCTTGCGTGAAGCCCAGCAGCAACAGGAGGAGCTTCGCGAAGCGCAGCGTCACGCGGTGCAGGACGAGAACCGTCGGCAGGCTGACCTCAAGGCCGCCCTTTCCGCATTGCGCGCCAGAGCCGAGCAGATGGTGCTGCGGCGCCAGCGGCTGGAGGCCGAGCTGGCCGAAGCGAATGAACAGCGCGCCATGGAAACCGAGCAACTGGGCGAGGCTCGACTGCAATTGCAGGACGCTTTGGACGCTATGCAGGAGATGAGTGAGGTTCGCGAGGCCTTGCTTGCCGAGCGCGACCAGACCGGGAAATACCTCGATCAGACCCGTCAGGATGCTCGCCGCTACAAGGATCAAGCCCACCAGCTGGACCTGCGGCTCGGTTCGCTGCAAACCCAGCACCAGGCGACTTGTCAGGCGCTCGAACGGCTGAAGCTGCAGCGCGAACGTGCCCAGGAGCGCCACGAGCAACTTATCCTGAGCCTTGACGAAGGCAGTGCCCCGCTCGATGAGCTCCGCGAGCGCCTGCAGGCGCTCCTGGAAAACCGAAGCCAGGTCGACGAAGAGCTGCGCCAGGCCCGCCTGGCCCTGGACGAGGCCGATCAGGCGCTGCGCGAAGTGGAAAAACGCCGTGCTCAGGCGGAACAGCAGGCGCAGTCGCTGCGCGGAGAACTGGAGCGACAGCGACTCGAATGGCAGGCGCTCAGCGTTCAGCGCACAGCCTTGCAGGAGCAGTTGCAACTTGACGGCTACGACCTCCAGGGTGTCCTGGCGAGCCTGTCAGGCGACTCCAGCGAAGCGCAGTGGGAGAGCGAGCTCCAGCAACTGGCCGCTCGTATCCAGCGCCTGGGCGCGATCAACCTGGCCGCCATCGAGGAGTATCAGCAGCAGTCCGAACGCAAGCGCTATCTCGACGCCCAGAATGACGACCTGGCCGAAGCCCTGCAGACCCTGGAAAACGTCATCCGCAAGATCGACCGGGAAACCCGCAACCGGTTTCGCGACACCTTCGAGCAGGTCAACAGCGGCCTACAAACCTTGTTTCCAAAAGTCTTCGGTGGCGGCAATGCCTACCTGGAACTTACCGGGGAAGATTTACTCGATACCGGGGTGGCGATCATGGCGCGGCCACCCGGCAAGAAGAACAGCACCATTCATCTGCTGTCCGGGGGCGAAAAGGCGCTGACGGCGCTCGCTCTGGTATTTGCGATATTTCAGCTCAACCCCGCACCGTTCTGCATGCTTGACGAGGTGGATGCGCCGCTGGATGACGCCAACGTCGGACGCTATGCGCGGCTGGTCAAGGATATGTCGGAGACGGTTCAGTTCATCTATATCACCCACAACAAGATCGCCATGGAAATGGCCGATCAGCTCATGGGGGTGACCATGCTCGAACCGGGGTGCTCGCGCCTGGTAGCGGTCGATGTCGAGCAGGCTGTCGCGCTTGCCGAGGCCTGACGGCGGGTAGCCAACAGCTGATCGAGAATGGTCGGTTAGCCGACAAAGGCTACAAGACGGCGGTACAAAAGCGCCGTTCGTCATGCTAGCTTTAGTGGAATTTACAGTGCCAGCTTCTCTCCTCGCGAACGGGTGGCTGCGACGGCGCATACAACATTGGATCAGAGGTCATTAATGGAAATCGGTTTGCGCGAGTGGCTGATCGTCATTGGCATCATCGTTATCGCGGGCATTCTCTTCGATGGCTGGCGGCGGATGCGCGGAAGCAAGGGCAAATTGAAGTTCAAGCTCGACCGGAACGTGACCAACCTGCCTGATGAACCCGCCGCTTCGGCCGAGGTTCTCGGCCCGGCGCGGGTGGTCAATCGTGACCTCGAGCCCACGTTGAATGACGACGATCTTCCCTCGATGACCGCCGCCCAGCCACGCACGATGAAACCGTCGCCCCGAGCTGGAGCAGAACCCGACCAGGGTGACTTCCACCGCCACGACGATCTGCACGCAGACAAGCTGGTCGTGGACCTCGACACCTCCATCGAGGAACCTGCCGCGACCGAACCGCGAAGCGAGCCGGGCGCCGTCGAGGAAGTCCTGGTCATCAATGTGCTGTCCCGCGATCCGGCCGGATTCAGAGGCCCGGCGCTACTGCAGAACATCCTAGAGAGCGGGTTGCGCTTTGGCGAAATGGATATCTTCCACCGTCACGAAAGCATGACCGGCAACGGCGAAGTGCTGTTCTCCATGGCCAATGCGGTCAAGCCCGGCACCTTCGACCTGGATGATATCGATCACTTCACCACCCCGGCGGTGAGCTTCTTCCTCGGCCTGCCCGGCCCACGCCACCCCAAGCAGGCGTTCGACCTCATGCTGGCGGCGACCCGCAAGCTGTCCCAGGAGCTCGACGGCGAGCTCAAGGATGACCAGCGAAGCGTACTGACCGCCCAGACCATCGAGCATTATCGCCAGCGTATCGTCGAGTTCGAACGCCGGCAGATGACCCTCAAGCGCTAGGGTCTGTTGCCATTTCGTTCGCGGCCGCGCCGGAGCCTGCGGAACGCCGCCCGACCTGGCGCCATTTGCCGCTGCAACGCGGCTCGCGACGAAACGGCAACAGACCCTAGGGCAAAGCCTCGCTGCCGAGCTAACAGATCGGCAGCTTGATGTCCCTGAACAGCTCTTCCAGCTCGGCCTTGCTCTGACAGCGAATGGTGCCGTCGATCGCCTCGCGAGTGAGGTGCGGCGCGAAGCCCTGAATGAAGTCGTACATGAAGCCGCGCAGGAAAGTGCCGCGGCGAAAGCCGATTCGGGTCACGCTGGCTTCGAACAGGGTACTGGCATCCAGCACCACCAGGTCCTTGTCCATCTGATCGTCCACAGCCATCCGCGCCACGATGCCGACTCCCAGGCCCAGGCGGACGTACGTCTTGATCACGTCGGCATCGGCGGCGGTGAACACCACCCTGGGCGACAGATTGCGCTGACTGAACGCTTCATCGAGCTTGGAACGACCGGTGAAACCGAACACATAGGTCACGATGGGATGTTCAGCCAGCGCTTCGAGTGTCAGTCCGGAGGCCTGAGCCAGCGGATGGTCCCTCGGCACGATGACGCAACGGTTCCAGCGATAGCACGGCATCATCACCAGATCGTTGAAGAGTTCCAGCCCCTCGGTAGCGATGGCGAAGTCGACCGTACCATCCGCCGCCATTTCGGCGATCTGCATTGGCGTGCCCTGATGCATGTGCAGCGAGACATCGGGGTACTGCTTTATGAAACGGCCAATCACCGGCGGCAAGGCATAACGCGCCTGGGTGTGAGTAGTGGCGATGCTCAGGGTGCCCTTGCGCTCATTGGAAAATTCCTGGGCGATCTGCTTGATGCTCTCGCACTTGCGCAAGATCTCTCCTGCGGTGGCGATGATGCGTTCACCCGCTGGCGTCACGCGGGTGAGATGCTTGCCGCTGCGGGCGAATACCTCGACGCCCAGCTCGTCTTCCAACAGACGTATCTGCTTGCTGATACCGGGCTGGGAGGTGTACAGACTCTGCGCGGTAGCAGAGACGTTCAGATCGTGGTGCGCGACTTCCCAAATGTAGCGCAGCTGTTGGAGCTTCATACAGAACCCTCAAGAGTTATCCATTGCCAGCTTCATATCCCTATGGCTGCTTTTATTATGATTATAGAACTAAAGGTTCCATAAGATTCATATGCCACGGTGCTGGAGCATGGGAACCAGGTAGACGGGAACTCCCGACAGCTGGACGAGCCGTGCCGCGGTACGGCCGAGGTGGGTATCGAACGCGCTGTCGTCACTGTGGCTGCCGATCACCAGCAGGTCGACGCCAAGGCGCTGGATCTCTTCCAGAATCACCAGCGGCGGGTCGCCCTGTACCACTCGCACCTGGCGGATAGGCAGCACCCCGACTCCATCGCCCAGCTCTTCCTGGAAGCCTTCCAGCACGCGCGCTTCGACGCTCGACATGACTGCCGAGAGCCCCTGCGTGTGTAGCGCTTGCAGGGTCCGGTCATCAAGGTAGGTCTGCAGGACGGAGTGAGCGAACAGACCGAGTGGCTCGACGGCATGCACGACATAGAGATCGGCCTGATAGGCACGACTGAGGGAAAGGGCATGCTGCAACACGTCGGAGGCGTACAGCCCCAGATCCGTCGCGTACAAGATCGATCTGATCAACTACAGCTCTCCCGCCTTGCCTGTCTCATCCTCAGCGTAGCAGTGCCTGCGGGATGTGACAGCGCCATCATGCCGTGTTGCGATCATTGGCACCTCGCATCGTCGAGAGACTGCAGCTGTCGCCTCCATACACAAATCTGATTGTCGCTTCCAGCGGTTCCGCGATAAGGTTCCTCCCCTTTCCACACTGGCTCCCGCTCCGCACCGGCAGAGACATCAACACCAACGAGTACACGATGGCTGACTTACCGATCGACGACCTCAACGTTGCCTCCAACGAGACCCTCATCACCCCTGATGAGCTCAAGCGTGAACTGCCGCTTTCTCCCGCGGCGCAGCGCACCGTTTCCACTGCCCGCCAAGTGGTTCGGGACATCCTGGACGGTAAGGACAACCGGTTGTTCCTGGTCATCGGGCCCTGCTCGATACACGATCTCAAGGCCGCCCACGAATACGCCGGACGGCTCAAGGCGCTGGCGGAAGAGGTGTCGGACAGCCTGTTCTTGATCATGCGCGTCTACTTCGAGAAGCCGCGAACCACCATAGGCTGGAAAGGACTGATCAACGACCCCTACATGGACGACTCCTTCAAGATCCAGGACGGCCTGCATATCGGCCGCAAACTGCTTCTGGAACTGGCCGAAATGGGGCTGCCGACGGCTACCGAAGCGCTCGACCCGATCTCTCCGCAGTACCTGCAGGACCTGATCAGTTGGGCCGCAGTCGGCGCTCGCACCACCGAGTCCCAGACTCATCGCGAGATGGCCTCCGGCCTGTCCTCGGCGGTGGGCTTCAAGAATGGGACCGATGGCAGCTTGACGGTGGCTATCAATGCCCTGCAGTCCGTGTCCAGTCCGCACCGCTTCCTGGGTATCAACCAGTCGGGCGGCGTCTCGATCGTCACCACCAAGGGCAACGCCTACGGTCACGTCGTCCTGCGCGGCGGCAACGGCAAGCCGAACTACGATTCGGTAAGTGTGGCCATCTGCGAGCAGGAGCTGAACAAGGCCGGAATCAAGCCGAACATCATGGTCGACTGTAGCCACGCCAATTCCAACAAGGATCCGGCCCTGCAGCCGCTGGTGATGGAAAACGTGGCGAACCAGATCCTTGAGGGCAACCAGTCCATCGTCGGCCTGATGGTCGAAAGCCATCTGGGCTGGGGTAATCAGTCCATTCCCAAGAGCCTGGGCGACCTCAAGTACGGCGTCTCCATCACCGATGCCTGTATCGACTGGGAAACCACCGAAAAGGCCGTGCTGGGCATGCGCGAGAAGCTCAAGGATATCCTGCCGACTCGCCAGCGTAGCTGATGCAGCACTGGTGGTAGACACCAACCCCGCCACATGGCGGGGTTCTTTGGTCAAGGTCCCGCCAAGCTTTCAGCCCGCCTGGCTCGCCTTCAGCCGGTCACGCTCAAGATAGCTTTCGACATAGGAGCACGAGGGGATCACCACATACCCTTCCCGATTGGCGAAATCCAACGCCTCCTGGACGATGGCCGCCGCGATCCCGTGCCCACGAAGGTCCTCGGGAACGTAAGTGCGATAGAAATCCAGTGTCTGCTTGCCGAGATCCATGTAGGCCAGGTAGGCGCATCGACCATCCAGATTGACTTCGAAGTGGTATTTCTGGCGGTCATGCCGGATGGTAAATTCGCTCATCATGGCTCCTTAGCGGTAGGCCCCGCCTAGGTGGCCCCGCCTAAAGTCTTATTGGAAATATCGGCCACCAGGTGGCCATCGCCTTGCGTTGCTTGAGCGTGCCAAAAAAAGCTTCGTTGGAGAAGTACTTTCGCATGGCAGCGGATACGCGGCATACGAAAGTCTCTGTCCGAAAGTCTCCGAAAGTTCCATCCATCGATCGGAGTGAAGCGCTCAGACCCGGGTAAAACCGCGCCAGATCAAAGAAACGAACGCTTTTTGTTCAAAGGCGTCCGGAAGTGCGAAAAAACAACCCTGGCCACCCGTCGCCGAGTTTACTTGCTCCGCGTTATAGGTACTATTGGCTCCGCCAACTTCCTCGATGCGAAGTTGCTCTTGGAACTCCACTACATTAGGGGAACACAATGAACAAGGTTGTAAAGTTTTCCGCTCTGGCCCTGGCCGCCGCCCTGGCTGCCGGTTGCAGCAACACCGCCACTACCGAAGCCGAGTCGCGCCTGACCGCTACCGAAGACGCTGCTGCTCGTGCTCAAGCGCGCGCCGACGAAGCCTACAGCAAGGCTGACGAAGCCCTGGCCGCTGCCCAGCGCGCTCAGCAGACCGCTGACGAAGCAAACGAGCGCGCCCTGCGCATGCTCGAGCGTGCCAGCCGCAAGTAAGCTGTTGCACCTATGAAAAAGCCGACCCTGAGGTCGGCTTTTTCATGCCCGCGAGAAAAGTTCGTCCGAGCCCCTTTAGAAGGCGGTCTCGAACTGACTGGCCAGCGCCTCGGAAGACTCGGCGATCTGAACCGGCAGGCCATCTTCAGCAGCCACGATATCCCGAATCATTTCCCAGTCCAGGCGCAGACTGGCCGTCACCTGATCATGATTGAGCAGCGTGTTTACCACAGCCGCGTGCTTCTCGGTCAGGCTGATCGGCTCGTCATCCTCCAGCGGGGCATGCGCCTCGAGGTACAGCTTGCCGTTGGACAGCCCCAGCTTGTAGGGCTCGTTGATGATGCGCACCGGCGTTCCTACCGGCACCATCTCGGCCAGCGCCAGGACATGTTGGTTGTACATGCGGAAGCAACCGTGGCTGACGCGCATGCCAATGCCGAACTTCTTGTTCGAGCCATGGATGAGATAGCTGGGCAGGCTGAGGTTGAACTTGAAAGGTCCCAGCGGGTTGTCCGGGCCTGGCGGCACCACACGCGGCAAGGGGTCGCCATTGGCGGCGTGTTCGTCGCGGATGGACTGCGGGGGATACCACGCCGGGTTCGGGGTCTTGGCGGTGATGCGGGTTACCGCCACCGGCGAGGACCAGCCTTCACGGCCGATACCCAGTGGATAGGTATGCACCACGTCCCTGTCCTTGGGGAAATAGTACATCCGGTATTCCGCCAGGTTGATCACGATGCCTTCGCGCGGCACGGCAGGCAGAATGTAACGGGTCGGCAGCACCACCTCGGTGCCCTCCCCCGGCAGCCATGGATCGACTCCGGGGTTGGCCGCCACCAGTTCCAGGTAGCCAAGATCGTAACGCTCACCCAGATCGGCAAAAGTGTCCTCGTACTTGGCCTGGATGACCTGCACCTGGCCGACCACGTCGCCGTCATCGGTGGGCATCGGCAATTCCAGTGCTTCACTGCGTGCGCCCAGTAACAGCGCGGCCAGGGACAGACAGCAGGCGAATGAGGGCACACGCATGAACATCGGACGTCCTTCCAGGTAGTGTTGGAGCGATTGTACGCAAAACGAACAGCAGATCGTAAGGCTGGCCTATTACCAAAGCGCCTGTGCCGAAGGCAACCCCTTGCGTCTAGCGCCCAGGCCTGCCTTGCAGGACGAACAGAGACGACGGTCGCGAAGGAGTCTCGTATCGAGCTCCAGCCATCGCGGGTTGGCCGGAAGCAGGCCGCCGCAAAGCGTGCGATCGATTGGCCCATTCAGGTCCAACTGACGTGCGACCAGATGGAGCCGGCCTTCGCGACAGGCGAACAAGTCGTACTGCTCGTCCGGTTCGATCAGCCGATAAGCGTGCAGGCTCCGGAAATGGGCGGGCATCAAGAGGCTCCGTGAACGGGGGCGGCGCTAAGCGCGGCGACAGTAGCCGTAGCACGGGTTCAAAGCAAGGATTCGAGCGACTCCCAGGCATTCTCCAGTAAACGGGACTGCGCCACCGCCGCAGGATGGATGCCGTCTTGCTGCATCATGCCTTCCACCCCACCCACGCCCTCGAGAAAAAAGGGCACATAGGCGACATCCTTTTTTTCGACAAGGTCGTCGAATGCCTGAGCGAACTCTTCGGTATAGCGACGACCAAGATTCGGCGGCAGGCGCATGCCCAGCAGCAGCACCTTCGCACCGACTGCATGGGCCCGGTCGATCATGACTGCAAGATTATGTTGCATTTGCGCCGGTGGCTGACCGCGCAGGCCGTCATTGCCTCCCAATTCGAGTATGACGATCACCGGCTGATGCTGCTCGAGCAGCCTATCGATGCGGGCTACGCCCCCGGTAGTGGTTTCGCCGCTGACCGAGGCATTGACCACCTGATAGTCCAGCGCCTGTTCATCGAGGCGCTGTTGCAGCATGTGCACCCAGCCCTGGCTGGTATCCATGCCAAAAGCCGCACTGATACTATCGCCGACCACCAGCACATTACTTGTACCAGCGACCGCCATCTGCCCCCAGCACAGCAGCGTCAGAGCCAACCCTTTCACCCAACTTCGCATCTGGATACTCCATGACGGCCCGCATACTCACTGCCCGGCACCTTAGCAAAGTGGTCACCAGCTCGGAAGGCGAACTGCGGATCCTCGACGAGCTGTCGCTGACGCTGGAGGCAGGTGACAGCCTGGCCATCGTCGGCACTTCCGGATCCGGCAAATCGACGCTGCTGGGCCTGCTTGCCGGGCTCGACACACCCAGTGGCGGCGAAGTGCTGCTCGCTGGCCAGTCGCTGGGTAGCCTCGATGAGGATCAACGGGCGCGCCTGCGTGCCGAGCATGTGGGCTTCGTGTTCCAGTCCTTCCAGCTGCTCGAGACCCTCAGCGCCCTGGAGAACGTGATGCTGCCACTCGAGCTGCACGGCCGCGCCGATGCGAAGGCTCGTGCCCGCACCCTCCTGGAGCGGGTCGGCCTGGGCGCGCGAGTGCAGCACTACCCACGCCAGCTGTCGGGAGGCGAGCAGCAGCGGGTCGCACTGGCGCGCGCTTTTGCAGCCGAGCCGAAGATTCTGTTCGCTGACGAGCCGACCGGCAACCTGGACACCCGGACCGGTGCCCATGTCACTGAATTGATGTTCGAGCTGAACCGTGAGAGCGGTACCACTCTGGTGCTCGTCACCCATGACGAGAGACTGGCGGGGCGCTGCGCCAGGCTGCTGCGGCTCGAGGGCGGACGCCAGGTAGAACCTCGCGAATGACCGGCATGCCCCTGACCCGACTGTTCACCTTCGCCATCCGCCAACTCCGGCGCGAAGCCCATGCGGGCGAGCTGCGTGTGCTGTTTTTCGCCCTGGTCATCGCTGTGGCGTCCAGCTGTGCGATCGGATACTTCGGCGCTCGCCTGAACGCCACGATGCAGCTTCGCGCCAGCGAATTCCTCGCCGCGGACATGGTACTCAGCGGCTCTGCCCCTGCGTCCGCGGAGCAGATCGCCGAGGGCACCGCCCGCGGGCTTGCCCACGCCCGGCTGGTGGAATTCTCCAGCGTCATCGCCACGGATGCCCAGCTCCAGCTTTCCAGCGTCAAGGCTGCCGACAGTGCCTACCCGCTGCGTGGCCAGTTGCGCAGTGCCCCGGCGCCGTATGGGGCAGAAGAAACTGGCCCAGGCCCCGCACTTGGTGAAGCCTGGGCCGAGGCGCGTCTGTTCGCTGCCCTCGACCTGCAGGTCGGCGATTTCATCGAGGTCGGCGAGCAGTCGCTGCGCCTGACTCGTGTGCTGACCTACGAGCCAGACCGCGGTGGCGACTTCTACAGCCTCACCCCGCGCGTGCTGATGCATTACGACGACCTCGAAGCGACCGGCATCGTGCAGCCGGGCAGCCGGGTGCGTTTTCGCGAACTCTGGAGCGGTGCGCCAGGCGAGCTTAGTGCCTATCGACAGGCTGTTTCTCCCCTGCTCGCGGTACACCAGCGACTGGAGACGGTGCAGGACGACAATCGCCAGATTGGCGGCGCGCTGGAGCGCGCCGAGCGTTACCTGAACCTTGCGAGCCTCGCTGCGATCCTCCTGGCCGGCGTGGCAGTCGCCCTTTCCGCTAGCCGCTTCGCCAGCCGAAGGCTCGATGCCAGTGCGTTGTTGCGCTGCCTTGGGCTATCGCGCCGGGAAGCGCTGCTGCTGTATGGCACGCAACTGGCGCTGCTCGGCCTGGTGGCGAGCATCATCGGCGCACTGCTGGGCTGGTTTGCGCAGCAGGGGTTGTTCTTCCTCCTGCGCGACCTCCTGGCGCGGGAGGTACCCCAGGCAGGGCTCGCGCCTGCCCTTACCGGCATCGCCACTGGCATGGTCGCGCTGGCGGGCTTTGCCTTGCCGCCTCTGGCAGCCCTGGGTCGTGTACCACCCCTGCGCGTACTGCGTCGCGACGCACTACCTGTTCCGCTCGGCAGCTGGGTCGTCTACGGCACCGCAATAGTCGCGCTAGGTCTGATCATGTGGCGGCTCAGTCTCGACCTGCGCCTCACCCTTGCGCTACTGGGCGGTGGTGCACTGGTCGCGTTGCTCCTCGGGGGGCTTCTCGTGCTCTGCCTCAAACGGCTGCGCCGGCTGCTCGGCAATGCCTCGCTGCCCTGGCGGCTCGGGCTCGGGCAATTGCTCCGCTATCCGGTAGGGGCAGCCGGTCAAGTGCTGGCATTCGGTCTGATCCTGCTGGCCATGGCGCTTGTCGCCCTGTTACGTGGCGAACTCATGGATACCTGGCGCGACCAACTGCCCGATGACGCGCCGAATCACTTCGCGCTCAACATCATGCCCGACCAGCATGAGGCCTTCCGCGCCCGGGTCGAGGCGATGTCGGACTTCGCTGCTCCGCTTTACCCGATCGTCCAGGGCCGGCTGGTCGCCATCAACGATCAACCGGTCCGCCAACTGGTGAGCAAGGAAAGCCAGGGGGAACGCGCAGTGCGCCGCGATCTGAGCCTGACCTGGGCAAGCGAGATGCCCGAGGACAACCGCCTGCTCGCTGGCCAGTGGTGGGATGACGCGTCCCGGGGGCCGCTGCCGGGCGTATCGGTCGAGTCCGAACTGGCCGAAAGCCTGGGCGTTGGCCTTGGCGATCGGCTGACCTTCGATATCGCCGGGCAGGCGCGGGAAACGCAGGTGCTCAGCCTGCGCGAGGTGGACTGGAACACCTTCCGGCCAAATTTCTACATGATCTTCGAGCCCGATGCGCTGGATGGAATGCCGGTGACCTATCTCACCAGTTTCCACCTGGCCCCCGGCCAGGAGGCCGAACTGGTTCGCCTGGCACGAGACTTCCCGGCGGTCACGCTGTTGCAGGTAGACGCGCTGCTGGCACAGATCCGCGACATCGTTGCGCAGGTTTCCCTGGCAGTGGAGTACGTGCTGCTGTTCGTGCTTGCTGCCGGGTTCGCCGTGCTGTTCGCCGGGATGCAGTCGACGCTGGACCAGCGCATCCGCCAGGGCGCTCTCTTGCGGGCGCTCGGCGCGAAGAAATCATTGCTGCAAAGGGCCCGACTCGCCGAGTTCGCCCTGATCGGCGCCTTCAGTGGCTTGCTGGCGGCCCTGGGCTGCGAGCTGATTAGTGCGCTGCTCTATCGCTATGCCTTCGACCTGGCCTGGCAGCCTCACCCCTGGCTGCTAGTGCTGCCCCTGGTCGGTGCCGTGCTGATTGGCGCAGCCGGTGTGCTGGGCACCGGAAAAGCATTGCGTGCCAGCCCGCTGATGCTGCTGCGCGAAGGCTGAGCCGGTCCGGCCTCGCCAGAGTCGCCTGGCCGGGAAGCATGAGCCGGAGGAGCCCGTCCAGGCACAACCGGCTAGGGTTGGTAGTCAATCCGGTTGACCCACCAGTAAACCTCGCCTTCGGGCGTGCGAACCAGGGCCTCGTCGCCCACGGCCTTCTTCAACAACGCGCGGGCCATGGGGGCGTCGATGGAGATGTAATCCTTACGCCCATAGATCTCATCGTAACCGACGATGCGAAAGCGCTTCGTCTCGCCCTCCTCGTTCTCGACCTCGACCCAGGCGCCAAAGAATACGCGCCCTTCCTGTTCCGGCGAATATTCCACGACCCTCAGATCATCCAGCCGATTACTCAGGTATCGCACCCGCCGGTCGATCTCCCGCAGCAATTTCTTGTTGTACTGGTAATCGGCGTTCTCGCTGCGATCCCCGAGCGATGCCGCCCAGGCGACCTTCTGGGTGATTTCTGGCCGTTTTTCCCGCCATAGATGATCGAGCTCCTTGCGAAGCGCCGCATGACCTTCCGGTGTGATCAGCCTGGTACCCACTGTAACCCCCTCCTCTGAACGCATGGCGCACGGATCATACAAGAGCTGGCCAGGGCTTCATCCATCTGCCTACTGCGGCACTGAAGACCGCGATCCGTAGCAAGCGAAGCGCTGCGGTGCGCGCCCCTTTTCGACCGCTGGTCGGAAGCCATCCGCCCGGCCGCAACATGTCGGTGGCCTCGCCGATATCGAGTTTGCACGCGCGTGCCACCGCCACCTGGCGGCCTATACATCTCTTTCGGAATCGCCCATGAGCCAAACCGCGCCGCCGTCCGCCTACACCGAAGCCGCCGGGCACACCGCGACCGCCCGCCGGGCCTCGCGCGTGCTCGTCATGGTGATCGCAGCGCTGTTCGTCCTGACCTGCCTGGCGCTGGTCTATCTGTGCGCTACCCTGGATGCGCGCCAGGTGACTCACAGTGAGGTGGATGCGGCACGAGTCATGGAGGCCAAGCGCGACAAGATCGGCACCGCTCTGGTCGACTACGCCTTCTGGATCGATGCCTATTTTTATATGGGGCGGGTCGCTGAGCCAGTCGACCTGACCTGGGCGTTCGATGGCGACAACATCGGCCCCTCGCTGTACACCACCTACGGCCTGGACGGCGTCTTCCTCGTCGACCCGGATGTCGCCACCCGCTATGCCATCGTCGAGGGCGAACAGCGCGACATCGCCGCGACGGACTGGATCGAAGGCGACCTGCCGACCCTGCTCGAGCAGGCGCGCAAACAATCGCTGATGGACGACTTTGCTCTGGGCTACTTCTCCGTCGCGGGCGTGCCGGCCATGGTCTACGCCGCCGTATTGCGGCCGGACAGCTCTCACGCGGACTTCAACGGGCTGTCCTATCTGCTGTTCATCGATGTGCTCGCCGAGCACAAGTTGGCGGCTCTGGGCGAGGCGTTCGAGCTTCACGAACTGACGGCCAGCATGGCCTCACAGGAAGACGCGCAAAGTCCGAAGCTTGTGCTGCGAGATGACCAGGGCGCTGGCATGACGCTGCAGTGGCGCAGCGACGAATCCGGCAAGGACCTGTTGATCCAGTTCATGCCCCTGTTGTTGCTCCTGGGCGGCCTCTGCCTGTTGATCGTCTGCCACCTGTGTCGACGCATCAGGCACGCAGCCGACATGATCGACGCAGCCCAGCAGGCGCTTCGCCTGAGCGAGCAGCGCTTTCGCAACATTTCGGAAGCCTCGTCGGACTGGATCTGGGAAACCGATGCGCACCAGCAGATCGTCTACGTCTCCGAGCGCTTCAGCCAGTTGACCGGTTTCGCCCCAGCGCAATGGATCGGCAAGCCGTTCAGCGCCCTGCTCGATCATGACCCGCAACTGTTCCGTGCAACCGCCGAGGCTGCCGGTCCGACTGCACGCAAGCCTCTGCATTGCCAGATGACCGACAGCCAGGGCCAGCTCCGCTATTGTCAGGTGGCGAGCCGGGCGGTCCGCCGGGGCGACACCATCGTCGGCTATCAGGGCACTGTGTGCGACATCACCGAGGAGATCGAGGCCAAGGCGGAGATCGAACATATCAGCCAGCACGACAACCTCACCGGCCTAGCCAACCGGCACCGTCTGAACCGCTACCTGGAACAGCGCCTCGCTGATCGGCAGCACACCGACCGGCCGCTGCACGTCCTCACGCTCGACCTTGACCGCTTCAAGCCCATCAACGACACCCTTGGCCACGCGGCGGGCGACACCGTGCTGCGAGAAGTCGCCAAGGCCCTGCGTGGCTGCGTGCGCGATAGTGACCTGGTGGCGCGCCTGGGTGGCGATGAGTTCGTGGTGGTGGCCGTGGACATGAGTCGGCGGCAGACTGAAGCGCTATGCGAGCGGCTTCTGAGTGCGATCAACCAGGCGATCCCGGTGGGAGAGTCCGAGGTCAACGTCGGCACCAGTATTGGCGTCGCCGCGTCACCCACCGACGGGATGACTCGGGAAGATCTGCTGCGCTTTGCCGACGTCGCCCTGTACGAGGCCAAGGCCGGTGGGCGCAATCAGTTCCGTTTCTACGAGCCGGCAATGAACGAGCGCATCCTTGAACGGCGCAAGCTGGAGATGGACCTGCGCCACGCGCTGCGGCGCCAGGAGCTTCATCTGAAATTCCAGCCGCGATACCAGACCGCGACGGGCAAGCTGGCCGGCGCCGAGACGCTGGTTCACTGGCAGCATCCCGAGCGCGGCTGGCTCGCGCCTGCCGCCTTTTTGCCGTTGGCCGAGAGCACGGGGCTGATTTCTGAATTAACCGACTGGATGCTCGAACAGGCCTGTGCCCATGCGATGGCCTGGGGCGAGGGGCTGATCGTTTCGGTCAAGCTGACGCCGCCCGACTTTCAACGCGAGGACCTCTGCGAGCGGGTCCAGCGGGTATTGGAAGCCAGCGGAATCGAGGCGTCGCGCCTGGAGCTGGAAATCCCCGAAGGCGTGATGCTCGACGTCAGCATTGACGCGCTGGCGGGCATGAACCGCCTCAAGGCGCTGGGCCTGAGACTGGCCATGGGCGATTTCGGTACGGGTTATTCCTCGCTGAGCTACCTGCGCAGCTTCCCTTTCGACGGGCTGAAGATCGACCGCAGCTTCATCGCGGATCTGCAGGATACCCAGGGCAGCACCGCCATCGTCCAGGCACTCATCGACATGGGCGGCGCCCTTTCGCTGACCGTGACCGCCGAGGGCGTCGATACCGCCGAACAGCTCAACCAGGTCACCGCCATGACCTGTCACCAGGCCCAGGGGTTCTATCTGGGACAGCCGATGGCGCCCGTCCAGTTCCGCCAGCTGACCACTGAAAGCCACCAGGCCAACGCACCGGTGGCTTGACCACCGTACCCAGGCGCAACGTCAGTTGCCTGTGCTAGCGGCTGACGCTGCGGGTAGCGCCCTCGAGCAGGTAGCGCTCACGATCATAGGCAAGGTGATACTTGTTGACGCTGTTGACGTAGCTGACCACGCCCATACCCATGGTTTCCATGGCAACCCGTTCCACCTGGAAAAACCACTGGTTGGGGTTGAGTCCGCGCCGGCGGGCCTCGGCACGCAGCGCCTGCACCCGTTGCGGCCCGAGGTTGTAGGCCGCCAGCGTAAAGGCCATCCGCTCGCGTTCGTTGAACCGCGGGCTGGCAAAGAACTGGCGGCGAATGCTGTCCAGGTAGCGGGTACTGGCCAGCACGTTGTTGTCAAGCTGGTGGATGTTGCTGACACCCACCCCGGCGGCTGTCCTTGGCATCACCTGCATCAGCCCCACGGCACCCGACGCACCTCGGGCTGCCGGATTGAGGGTCGACTCCTTGAAGGCCAGCGCAGCGAGTCCCAACCAGTCGAAAGACATCTCCTCGGCGAATCGCTGCAGGGTCGGCCTGACCTTCTCCAGGCGCTGACGGCCCACGACGTCGAGCGGGTAGTGGACCTTGTACAGGCGCCGGTAAACCCGCTCGAAGGCAGCATCCAGGTTGGCCGGGCTGCGATAGTCGCGCAGGAAGCGGTCGGCGCTGGCCTGCAACATGCTGGCTTCGCGGCGAAAGAACCAGTGCATGTCGCGCGGCTCCCCAAGACTGACCTGGCGCTCGATACGCAGCTTCGGTAACACCTTGGCCCATCGCTCGGCAATGCTCTGCTCCACCAGCGTGGCTGGATAGATGCCCGCCTGGACCATGTCCAGAACGTCCTCCACCGCCAGACTCGGGTCGACCCATTCGATGACGATCGGGGCCTTCTTGCGCGCCATCAGCTCGTTGTTCAGCCGCGCCAGCCTGGGCCCGGCCGCGCTGCCTGGTGCCAGCGCCACGCTGCGTCCGGACAACTGCTCTAGGCTCTGGTAGACACGAGTACCCTGGCGAGTCACCAGCACCAGGGGCACCTGCGCTACCACGGCTCGACTAGGTGCCACGCCGCTGGCCTCGAGCAGTTCCCCGGGCGCCACCAGATCGCCTTCGCCACGTAACAGGGCGCCGAGCAACTGATCCTTCGCCCGAGGTATGAGCTTGAGGGAAATGCTGGCGCCATCGGGTGCCTGGGCGTTGAGGTGCTGGACGAAAGCTCGCAGGCGCACGTACTCAACCCCGATGGCTTCACCCTTGACCTCGCCCGAGCTGTTGCGACTCTGGTTGATCAGCACCCGAAGTTCACCGCTTCGGCGGATTTCGGCGAGGTCCCGGACCGATGGGGCCTGCTGCCAACCTTCCGAGGGGCCCACGACCCGCGCGCTCACCGGCCAGGCCGAGAAGAGCATCAGGCAGAGCATCAGTGGCAGGAATCGCATCATGCGCGTACCGTCGAATCACCGCGGCAGCCGTTGCCGCGGTAAAAGGCGAAAGGTTCGCACAGCGTTGCGCTTTCGGCCAGCGACAGCCGCCGAAACGCCCTCCTCCCTGGTCTTGCCCCCCGAGAGTCATTGATGGAACTTGTCGATATAGGCCTCAACCTCACCCACGAATCCTTCTTGCGCGACACCCCCGAGGTGCTGGCCAGGGCCGCCGAAGCCGGGGTCGTGCAAATGGTTCTGACAGGCACCAACCTGGCCGAAAGCGAGAAGGCCCTGCAGATGTGCCACGAGCTCGATCCGCAGCGGCACAGGCTGTTCAGTACCGCAGGCGTTCATCCGCATGACGCCCGCCACTGGACCGCAGACAGCGCCCGGCAGCTGGCGGCACTGCTGGCCGAACCGCAGGTGCGGGCAGTGGGAGAATGCGGTCTGGATTTCAACCGGGATTTCTCTCCCCGGCCCCTGCAGGAGCGCGCCCTGGAAGAGCAGCTGGAACTGGCGGCGAGCCTGGGGCTGCCGGTATTTCTCCACGAGCGGGACGCCTCCCAGCGGCTGTTGGAAATCCTGGGGCCCGTGCGGGATAGAGTGAGCGCCGCGGTCGTTCACTGCTTCACCGGCGACAAGCGCGCCCTGTACGCCTATCTCGATCTTGACCTGCACATCGGCATCACCGGCTGGATCTGCGACGAGCGCCGCGGCACTCACCTGCATCCCCTGATGAAGGACATCCCCGCAGAGCGGCTGATGCTGGAGAGCGATGCGCCCTATCTCGTACCCCGCACCTTGCGCCCACGTCCCCGCAGCAACCGCAACGAGCCGGCGTTTCTGGCCGAGGTGCTGCGCGAGGTGGCGCTTCACCGCGGAGTCGCCGAGCAACAGCTCGCGACCACCAGCACCGCCAGCGCCCGGGATTTTTTCGCCCTGCCTGATATGTCCCTCAAGCTTCCCGAACAGGCGCCGCTATAACTTGCGTGGGTTGATGCGCATCAAGCTGGCAACCCGGAGGGCACGCATAATGCCCGCTCACAATAACGAGCCGAAAGAAGTGGAGCATCATGGGCGCCTGGATCCGAGATCTGTCACTGCGATACAAATTCTGGGCCGTGAACATGGTGGCTTTCGTCACCACCCTGTTCGTGGTGTTATTCGCCATGCACCTGGAGCAACGTGCACGAGGGGCTGACGCCCTGGAGGCCGCCCGTGCCCAGGTTGCGTTGATTGAAGCCTGGCCGGCCGCCGCCCAGTTGCCGGCCGCCAGCGGGCTGCTCGTCTTTGCCGCAGGACAGGCGCCCACGTTCGCAGGTGTCAGGTTACAGCCGGGATGGAACGCGCTTGCGCATGACCGGGCTTTCGGCACCGATCCTGTTTCGAACGTCTACCTCGCCGTGCGTGGCGATGGGCAGCAATTTGCCCTGCCGGTCAGGGTGCCTAGCCTGAGGCAAGTGCTGTTCGAGCATTTCCTCGCTTATGCTCTGGCTGTCGCGGTACTGATGACGCTGCTGCTGGCGGCCTCGCAACTGCTGATCGCGTTTCTGCTCAGCCATCTGAACACCTTGAAAGACGTCATGCTGCACGTCGAGCGTAGCGGCGACCTGTCGGCCCGCGTCCCGCTCAACAGCCGCGACGAGGTCGGCCAGATGGCCACCGCCTTCAACGCCATGCAGGACGGCTACGCCCGGGTCGTGGGCACCGTATCCCAGGCCGCGGCGCACCTTGATCAGGGCGCTCGCTACCTGGCGACGAGCATGGACGAGGTGCGCAAGGGCATGGTCGGTCAGCAGAGCGAAACCGACCAGGCGGCCACGGCGATAAACGAGATGACCGCCACCGTTCATCACATCGCCCAGCATGCCGGCGATACGCGGGACCAGTCGCAAGGCGCCGATCGTCTGGCCAGCGACGGACAACAGGTGGTGGCGAGAGTCGAGAAGTCCATTGCCGGACTGTCCATGGGTGTGCAGCAGACCGCCGACATGATCCAGCAACTGGCTGCCGACAGTCAGAAGATCAGCGGCGTGGTCAATGTCATCCACAGCATCGCCGAACAGACCAATCTGCTCGCCCTGAACGCGGCCATCGAAGCCGCCCGGGCCGGCGACATGGGGCGGGGGTTTGCCGTGGTCGCCGACGAAGTTCGCAACCTGGCGCGCCGGGTGCAAGACTCCACCGACGAGATCACCCGGATGATCGGCGACCTCCAGTCGGGCACCCGCGATGCCGTGGAATTCATGCAGGAAAGTTCTCTCAAGGCCGACGACTGCGTGCGGGAAGCTTTGGAGGCCGGCGAGGCATTATGCGCCATCACCGCTGCAGTGGCCCAGATGCGCGAGAGCAACACGCAGATCGCCGTTGCCGCGCAACAACAGAGCCAGGTTGCCGAAGAACTGAACCGATCAGTCACCGGCATTCGTGACGTCACCGAGAACACCGTCCAGCAAACCCTCGCTTCTGCCCGGACCAGTGCCGAACTGGCTGCGCTCTCCGGTGAGCTCAGCAAGGCCATCCACCAGCTCAAGCTCTAAAGCCTAGCCCTGGAGATCAGGCTCCACCGCCACGCGACGCCACGGCAGGCGTCGCTTGAGCTTGCGCAACGCCAGCTTCAGCTCGTTGACCGAATAGTCTCCCGGGGCGTATTTCAGACGCTCGTACACCTCTGCGAAACGCTCGATCTGCTCGGACTGGTAAGGCAGCGCCTTGGCCGCGCGATAGGCGAAGTCCCGCGGCCCTTCGCCCTTCTGGCGAAACACGCCTTGCCTGGCGAGCAGCCTTTCATAGCGCTGCTGGAGCCGCTGCACCGCATCGGTCTGGCGTTGCCAAGGTCGTAGTATCAGGAGCGCCAGCACAAGGATCATCACCGTCAGCAAGGCCGCTGTCAGCAATCCAAGCCAGCGAAGATCGCCGAGCCAGCGTTGCAGCAGTTGCTTCTGCTGCTCGCCCTGATAGCCCAGCACCCAGCGCTGCCAGCCGTAGTTGACGTGGTCCCAGCGCAACCGCCAGTCATTCAGCCAGCCAATCTCCCGGTAGCGCAGCAGTGACAGCGGTTGCCCTTCGAGAAAGTCCTGCTCGGCTTCCAGGGCTTGCTCCAGACCGAACTGGATGCGCTCGGGCGCTACCTGAAAGGTGGGGTCGACCCTGATCCAGCCCCTCCCAGGCAGCCAGTACTCCACCCATGCATGGGCGTCGAACTGATGCACGGACAAATGCCCACCCACCGGATTCACCTCGCCACCTTGGTAACCCCCCACCACCCGCGCCGGGATCCCGGCCGCGCGCAAGGTAAAGGTCATGGCGCCGGCGTAATGCGCGCAGAAACCGGCGCGGCTGTCGAAGAGGAAGTCGTCGATGCTGTCGGCGCCGGCCCGGGGCGGCTTCAAGGTGTAGACGTAGGGCTGCTCGTTGAAATGCCGCAGAAGGCGCTGCACCAGCTGTTCGGGCTCTGGCTCCTGGCGGCGCAGATCGAGCGCCCAGGCACGAGTCCTGGCATTGCCCCGAGCAGGCAGTTGCAGCGCTTCGCGCAAGCTGTCGGGGGCGTCCGCCGGTTCGCGCAGCGCCTGCGGCCAGGACACCATGTGGTAGAGCAACGGTGAATTGACCGGGCGTGTCCGCTCCACATGGAAATCGGCCATCATCCGCGCCTCTCCAGGCTCGACCCTCGGCGTATCCAGGGTAAACAGCCAGGGCTGACCACTCGGCTGCATCACCACGCTGTAGGCGACGGGTTCGCCACGCGGTTCCCAGGCGGGCTCCTGTGGACGACGCGCATTGCTCGAGCGGCTCCAGCGTTGTCCATCGAAGTGCTCGAAGGTGATCGCGCGCCAGTACAACTGGTCCCGCGGCGGGATCTCGCCGTCGAACGTGACCCGAAAGGCCAGCGCCCCGGATTGGCTGAGCTCCGCGATATCGCCAGGCGCAATGCTTTCGGCAAGCCCGGAGCGCGCGCGATCACTCGGTTGCGGCACGCCCCACAGCGGCCCAGAACGGGGAAACAGCGCGAACAGCACAAGCATCAGGGGCAGCGCCTGAAGCAGCAGGGAGCCGGCCAGGCGCAATCCCACCCATGGGCGCGTCACGGTCGTGCTCTGATGCAAACCGATCATTGCGGCCAGCAGAGCGGTGACCGGCAGCAGGCTGTAGACCGCGGCCAGCATGCCGTCGTCGAAAAGATAGCCGGTGACTACCGCGAAGAAGCCGAGGAATATCACCACCAGGGCATCCCGCCGGCTGCGCATTTCGACAGTCTTGAGGATGAAGGCGGCGATCATCAGCACCGCTCCGGCTTCAAGACCCACCAGGCTACCCCGCGACAGGTAGACCGCGAAAGCCGTGCCGAGCATCAACACCGCCTTGACCCAGGACCTGGGGTAGAGGGCACGCATGCGATAGATCTGCAGGCGCCACCAGGCGCAGCCCAACCAGAGCGCGATGATCCACAGCGGCAGGTGCTGCAGGTGCGGCAGGATCACCAGGATCTGCGCCACCAGCAACCAGAGCAGGCTGTTGCGCGGGATCGTCTCGCCGGGCTTCATCACTCGTCTTCCCCGAACAGCGCCAGGGCCGTGAGGCAGGCGTCCCGATGACGAGGACCGCTGTCGGGCTCGATCCGCTGGCCGGGCAAGTGCAGACAGAAGGGCCGGTCCTGCTCGGTAAGGGCGATCACCCAATGGCAGAGCCTGGACAAGCGCGCTTCGGTGTCCCCTTCGAGGACGGCGTAGTCGAGCGTCAGTTGCCCCCCGCCGAGGGCGGAGAAATCCTTGGTCAGCAGCCCCTGTTCTCGGGAGAAGGCCTTCCAGTCGACTCGGCGAATCGATTCACCCGGCTGCCAGCTGCGCAAGCCCTGGTAATCGTCGCTGCCGGCCCCCGTGACGCGACCACCGTCGGCCTCGAGGTCGTCGCTACCGTCTGACAAGGGAGGCAACGCTCCTGACTCCGGCTTGGGATAGACCAGCGTCGCGAGGTTCAGGTCGATCGAGCTCCATGCCACGAAAACACCGAGAGGGAAGCGTGTTTCGACCCGCAGACGGCCAGGCCTGAGCCTGCCTCGCCGCTCGGCCGGGCGCTCCAGGGTGAGGTCGCAACTGCCCCGGGCCGGGACTTCGACGCTGCGCAACTCCTTGCCCGACCAGCCCAGGGCAATGGCCTGATGGGGTCGGCCGGCGCTTTCCAGGCGAACGCCGAGGCTCGCGGTCTCCCCGACGAACACGGCAGGGGCCGATCCACCATGCAATTCCAACCCCGCCAGATTGCGGTAGGTATGGAGGATGGCGATGACAAACAGCGAGCCCAGCAGGAAGGTCAACGCGTAGGCCAGGCTGTTCTGATAATTGACGGCCGCCAGAAGCATGATCACCAGCGCGCAGAGAAAGGCCAGACCGACTCGCGTGGGAAGGATGAAGATCCGCCGATGATCGAGACGCACGTAGGGTGCCGCAGGGGCCCGGCGGTCGAGCCAGCGCTGAAAGACAGCACGCGGCACAGCGGGCAGAGACGCCATGCTAGAGCGCCGGGACTTCGCTGAGCAGCCAGTTTGCCAGCAAGCCGCCGGTGCTGTCGCTGCGCTCGCGTACCCGATGGCTCACCACCGCGGGCAGCACGGCCTGCACGTCTTCCGGGATGACATAGTCGCGATGGGCCAGGTAGGCCCAGGCCTTGGCCGCCGCCAGTAGCGCGAGGGTCCCGCGCGGAGACAGCCCGCAGGCGAACCGCGGCTGGGTCCGGGTCGCGTCGGCCAGGCGCAGGATATAGTCGGCCAGCGCTTCGCTCACCCGCACGGCGGAGGCTTCGGCCTGGGCGGCGGCCAGGGCGGCACGGTCGAAGACAGGCTCAAGACGGGGCAGCATTGCCCGCCGCGAATCGCCCAGCAGCAGCGCCTTTTCTGCAGCGCGAGCTGGGTAACCCAGAGAAACGCGCATGAGAAAGCGATCGAGCTGGGATTCGGGCAGGGGGAAGGTGCCCCCCTGGCTGACCGGATTCTGCGTGGCGATGACAAAGAAGGGCTCGGGCAGCGGACGCGTGGCGCCCTCGATGGTCACCTGCGCCTCTTCCATGGCTTCGAGCAAGGCGCTCTGTGTCTTTGGCGTGGCCCGGTTGATCTCGTCGGCGAGAATCAGTTCGGCGAAGATCGGCCCCTGGTGGAAGACGAAACTGCTGCTTTGACGATCGAATACCGAGGTCCCGAGAATATCCCCCGGCAGGAGGTCGGCGGTGAACTGGATTCGCTGGAAGCCGAGCCCCATGACCCGGGCCAGGGTGTGGCTGAGGGTCGTCTTGCCCATCCCCGGTAGATCTTCCAGTAGCAGATGTCCTCGCGCCAACAGGCAGGTCACGGCCAACCGAACCTGCTGGTCCTTTCCTAGCAATACCTGATTGATCGCCGCCAGGCTGGCTTCGAGTCTTGATCGCATGGTTCAGTCCTTTACCCAACTGCTTGATCCTACTGGGGTGCCAGAGGCGAGCCAAGCGCGCCAGTGACGATCCTTCTACATTTCGATAGCGAAACCGCCTTTTCGTTGCTGCAAGTCACTCGCGGTTTCGATCATTGAGCGAGGCGGTTGCCACTACGCGCCCTTGTCCCTAGGGTTGCAACTGATCATCGAGGGACACGCATGACCGACTGGCACAGCCTCACCACCGAAGACTGTCTGAAACAACTGGACAGCCGCAGCGAAGGCCTTGGCACCGAGGAGGCAACGGGCCGCCTGGAACGATACGGGCCCAACCGACTGCCGCAGGCGAGACGTCGCGGTCCGCTGCTGCGCTTTGCGCTGCAGTTCCACAACGTGCTGCTGTACGTGATGCTGGTCGCCTCGGTGATCGCCGCCTTGCTGGGCCACTGGATCGACGCCTGGGTCATTTTTGCCGCCGTACTGGTCAATGCCGTCATCGGCTTCATCCAGGAGGGCAAGGCCGAAGCCGCGCTGGAGAGCATTCGCAGGATGCTCACCGCTCGCGCCACGGTGCTGCGCGACGGTCAGCGGCAGGAGATCGATGCCAGCGAACTGGTGCCGGGCGACGTGGTCCTGCTCGCCTCGGGAGACAAGGTTCCTGCCGACCTCAGACTGCTCCAGGTGCAGAACCTGCGCGCCGAGGAAGCGGCGCTGACTGGCGAGTCGCTGGCCGTGGAGAAGACCGCGGCAGCGGTCGCCCCCGACGCACCGCTGGGGGATCGTTTCGGGATGGCCTATTCCGGAACGCTGGTGGTCTACGGCCAGGCGCGTGGCCTGGTGGTCAATACCGGCTCGTGCACTGAACTGGGACGGATCAATACCCTGCTGGGCAGCGTACCGACAATCTCCACACCGCTGTTGCGTCAGATCGACCGGTTCGGCCGCTGGCTGGCGGTTGCGATTCTGCTGATCGTGGTGGTCACCTTTGCCCTGGGCACGCTCTGGCGCGGCTACGACGCCTCCGAGATGCTCATGATCTCCATTGCCCTCACGGCGGCCGCCATCCCCGAGGGCCTGCCCGCCATCATCACCGTCATGCTGGCGCTTGGGGTACAGCGCATGGCTCGCCAGCAAGCCATTATCCGTCGGCTTCCGGCGGTGGAGACCCTGGGCTCGGTCACGGTCATCTGCTCGGACAAGACCGGCACCCTCACTCGCAACGAAATGACCGTGCAGCGGGTGATAGCTTCCCACGGCAGCTACGACGTCGGCGGTGTCGGCTATGCCCCCGAAGGCGGCTTCGTCTTTGCCGACCAGGGCGTGGTTCCCGGCGAGCAACATCCACTACTTGCCAAGGTCGCGCGAGCCGGCGTGCTCTGCAACGATGCGCGACTGCTGCAACGAGACGGACTCTGGTCGGTCGAGGGCGACCCCACCGAGGGCGCCCTGCTGGTACTGGCAGGCAAAGGTGGTCTGGATGCCGGAGAAGAACAGCGCCGCTGGCAACGCATCGATTCGATCCCCTTCGAGTCCGAGCACCGCTTCATGGCCACGCTCAACCGGAGCGAGGAACAGCGCCTGATCTACCTGAAGGGAGCACCGGAGCGCATCCTCGACGCCTGTGATCGCCAATGGGAGTCCGACGGCGGATATCATCCGATCGACCGCGCCTACTGGCTGCGCATGGCCAACGACACGGCGGGCCGCGGCCTCCGATTGCTGGCACTGGCTGAAAAGGCAGCCGGGCCCGAGCAGCACGGGCTCGCCTTCGAGGACATCGAACAAGGCGGGTTCACCCTGCTCGCCCTGGTCGGCATCATCGACCCACCGCGCAGCGAAGCCATCGCAGCGGTCGCCGAATGCCATGCCGCCGGCATTCAGGTGAAGATGATCACCGGCGACCACGCCGATACTGCCCGAGCCATCGGCGAACAGCTGGGCATCGGGCTGGGCAAGCAGCCGTTGACGGGCGCGGACATCGAACAGATGGATGAGCAGCGCCTGCGGGAGGTGGTGCTGGAGGTGGACGTCTTCGCTCGCGCCAGCCCGGAACACAAGTTGCGTCTGGTGGAGGCGATGCAAGGCTGCGGGCAGGTGGTCGCCATGACCGGCGACGGCGTGAATGACGCTCCCGCGCTCAAACGCGCCGACGTCGGAGTCGCCATGGGCAACAAGGGCACCGAAGCAGCCAAGGAAGCTGGCGACATGGTGCTGACGGACGACAACTTCGCCACCATCGGCACAGCGGTCCGGGAAGGCCGGGCGATCTACGACAACCTGAAGAAGTCCATCCTGTTCATCCTGCCCACCAATGGTGGCCAGGTACTGATCGTGATCGCCGCGATCCTGTTTCAGTTGGCGCTGCCGCTGACTCCGGTGCAGGTTCTGTGGATCAACATGGTCACCTCCTGCACCCTGGCGCTTGCGCTGGCCGCAGAGCCAGCCGAGCGAGGCATCATGCAGCGACCGCCGCGGCCACCCGCCGAACCCATCCTCACTGGCTTCTTCGTCTGGCGGGTGATCATGGTGTCGATTCTGATGATGGCCGGCGGACTGAGCCTGTTCCTCTGGGAGCTGGACCGCGATACCAGCCTGGAAACCGCACGGACCATGGTGGTCAACGTCATCGTCGTCGGCGAGATGTTCTACTTGATCAGCACTCGCTACCTCTTCGCCAGCGTGCTCAACCGTCAGGGACTGCTCGGCAATCGCTGGGTGCTGGTCAGCCTGGCGGCCTGTGGGCTGCTCCAGTTGCTCTACACCTATGCCCCGCCGATGCAGCAGCTGTTCGGTTCCGCCGGTCTGTCTGCTGAAGAATGGCTAAGAGTGGTACTGGCCGGCGCGGTGGTGCTGGTAGGTGCGGAGACCGAGAAATGGCTGATTCGCCGGTTCGGCCGCCAGGCGAAAACCCCAGGCGGTCATCAACGTCCGGCGCGCGACTCGCGGATGTAGACTGCGCTCTCTGTGCCCGGGTGACGCAGCCGCCGAACCTCGAGCTGCTGGGTGTTGGCCGCCGTGATCAGCGCCGATTCCGGATTCGCTGATCACATCCGCCCCGAAGCCTGCTCACGCAAGTAATCGACCACCTCGGCCTGCGGGCCGGCGAAGAGGATTCGCTCGGCCTTGCTCTGCCGCTGATAGGCATACATCGGGTCGTAGTATTCTTCCAGCAGCGCAGCGATCCAGGCCCGATGCAGCTCTACCGAGCCGGTCTGCCGCTGTGCTGAAAGGGCCTGATCGAGCAGTGTCATCAGCCGCTGGTAGCGCTCCCCGCCCAGGCGCCTGTTGATGCCGCCGAGACTTTGGCGCATACGCTCGTCGAAGGCTGTGAAGCCCGTCTCGCTATCGCGGTAGGCCGCGACGAATTCAGCACAGAGGTCGACCACATAATCCCGCAGGATTCGCTCCACGCGGCCTTCCAAGCTGTCCTCGAGCCACACCAACGGATACTCCTGCATACCCTGGTGAAGGGGCAGCGGCACGGAACAGCGGCCGATCAAGCGCGCCTCGTCCTCCATGACGAAGCGCGCCACGCCCTGGTCGCGCATCTGCAACATGCGAATCGCCAGGGCGTTCTCGAAGTCGATCTGCGCCGGCTGGGCGCTGGCGCGCTTGCCGAAGCTCGACCCGCGGTGGTTGGCCAATCCTTCCAGGTCAAGGCTGTTCTCCAGCTGTGCGACGACCTCGGTCTTGCCCGTCCCGGTCAGGCCCCCGATCAGGACGAACCGACACTCGGCGACACCCCGTTCGAGGGTATCGACGAGGAACCCACGCAGCGCCTTGTAGCCGCCCGTCACGCGCGGGTACTCGATCCCGGCATCGCTCTTGAGCCACTGCTGGACAATCTGCGAGCGCAACCCACCTCGGAAACAGTAGAGATAGCCGTCGGGATGCTGTCGGGCGAACGCTGCCCAGGCCTCGATCCGGGCGTCTCTCGTCTTGCCGCATACCAGTCGGTGGCCCAGTTCGATGGCCGCCGCCTGGCCGTGCTGCTTGTAACAGGTCCCCACCTTTTGCCGTTCGATGTCGGTCATCAATGGCAGATTGATCACGCCCGGGAAGGCGCCCTTGGAAAACTCCACCGGGGCGCGGGTATCCATCATCGGCGCGGCAGACAAGAACAGACTGCGGTAATCCTGAGTGTCACCGCGCATCAGATCACCTCGACCGCATGCGCTCGGGCCTCGACAAAGCGCCCGATCGGTTCCAGTGACAGCCCGAGCTCCGCGGCCACGGCAAGGAACGCCGCTTCGCCGTCCGGTCTCACCGCTATCAGCAGCCCGCCGCTGGTCTGCGGATCGCAAAGCAGTTGCCGGGAACGCTCGCCGAGCGCGCCGATGCGCTGGCCATAGCTGTCGAAGTTGCGCTGTGTTCCACCCGGCACGCAGCCTTCGCCCAAGTAGTACTCGACACCGGGAAGCAAGGGAACACGTTCGGCCTGCAGTTCGGCGGTAAGGCCACTGCCATCAGCCATCTCGACCAGGTGGCCGAGCAGACCGAAGCCTGTCACGTCCGTCATCGCCATCACCTGGGGAAGACGGCCAAAGCGGCTACCAGGAGTGTTCAGCCTGCACATCCAGTCGCGCGCGAGTCCCGCATCCTCCGGACGCAACCGGCCCTTTTTCTCGGCGGTGGTGAGAATGCCGATGCCCAGCGGCTTGGTCAGGTACAACTGACAGCCCAGGGTTGCCGTGTCGTTGCGCTTGAGGTGCTCCTTGTCCACCAGTCCGGTGACCGCCAGCCCGAAGATGGGCTCCGGGGCGTCGATCGAGTGCCCGCCAGCCAGCACGATCCCGGCCGCGTCACAGACAGCGCGGCCGCCAGCGATCACCTCCCGGGCCACCTCCGGCGGCAGCTTGTCCACCGGCCAGCCGAGTATGGCGATGGCCATCAGCGGGTCGCCGCCCATGGCATAGATGTCGCTGATGGCGTTGGTCGCGGCGATGCGGCCGAAATCGAAGGGATCGTCGACGATCGGCATGAAGAAGTCAGTGGTCGACACCACTCCTCGGGCGTCGTCGATGCCGTAGACCGCGGCGTCGTCCCGAGACGCGTTACCAACCCAGAGCCTGGGGTCGAGATGCTGCGCGCCGCTGCCGGCCAGAATCACATCGAGCACCTTGGGAGAAATCTTGCAGCCACAGCCGGCGCCATGGCTGTACTGGGTCAGGCGGATGGGGTCGCTCATGAAGGTCTCGCGGGGCGTCAAACGGGCGGCAATTGTAGCAAAGCCGGGACAGCAGTCGGCGCCGCTCGGAGCGCCGAGCCGCTCAGCTGCTCGGCAACTCCTGAAGCCATCGGGCAATCCGCTCGCAGGCGCTGCTCAGGTGCTGGTCATGGCTGAAACCTGATCGTTTCAGCGGCTTGAGGTCATGGTCCGCGGCAGGCATCCAGAGCAGCTCAATGGAGTCGGCCAGCGCATAGTTCGCTACCTGCTCGCGGTTGCCCAGGGCATCGCGCTCCCCCTGGATGATCAATGTCGGAGTCTTCAGCTGCGCCAGATGGGCGACCCGGGGCTTGTCGGGCTTGCCGGAGGCGTAGAAGGGATAGCCGAGGCAGACCAACGCAGATGCAGCCAGCTCGTCCGCCAGCAGACTGGCCATCCGACCGCCCATCGACTTGCCACCAATGGCCAGCGGGCCTGCGGCTTGCTGTCGCACTTGTTCATAGGCTTCCCGCCAGCGCTGGAGCAGTCGTGCCATGGGATCAGGCGGTCGCCGGGACGCTCCTGTCCGCCGGCCGGCCATGTAGGCGAATTCGAACCGAACCACCGTAACGCCTCGCTCCATAAGGCCTTTTGCCATCCATTCCATGAACGCACTGTCCATTGGCGCCCCTGCCCCATGCGCGAGGATCAGCGTGGCGACCGCGGCACCGGCAGGCCTGTCCCAGAGCAGCGAAACATTTTCTTCCATTTGTGGAATTGATCCTGATCAATGCAGCGAAGCCGCCGTTTATCCATCCTTCCGCTCGGCTTCCTAGCCTGGAAGAACCCTGCTCATAAACCGTGGATGGAAACCCATACATGAACACTGCAACCAGTACCGCCTTTGATTATAAGGTGGTCCGCCTATTCGCCATCATGACGGTGGTTTGGGGAATCGTCGGCATGGGCCTCGGCGTCTTCATCGCTGCCCAGCTGGCATGGCCGGACCTCAATTTCGACCTTCCCTGGACCAGCTTCGGTCGTCTGCGACCACTGCACACCAATGCAGTCATCTTCGCCTTTGGCGGTTGCGCGTTGTTCGCCACGTCCTACTACGCCGTGCAGCGTACCTCCCAGACCACGCTGTTCGCCCCCAAGCTCGCCATGTTCACCTTCTGGGGCTGGCAAGCGGTGATCGTTGCCGCGGCCATCACCCTGCCGCTGGGCTACACCAGCTCCAAGGAATACGCCGAGCTCGAATGGCCGATCGATATCCTCATCACCATCGTCTGGGTGAGCTATGCCATCGTGTTCTTCGGCACGGTCATGCAGCGCAAGGTCAAGCACATCTACGTGGGTAACTGGTTCTTCGGCGCCTTCATCCTCGTCACCGCCATGCTGCATGTCGTCAACAATCTGGAGATTCCGGTCGGCTGGATGAAATCCTACTCGATCTACTCGGGTGCCACCGACGCGATGATCCAGTGGTGGTACGGCCATAACGCCGTGGGCTTCTTCCTCACCACCGGCTTCCTCGGCATGATGTACTACTTCGTGCCGAAGCAGGCCGAGCGCCCGATCTATTCCTATCGCCTGTCCATCGTCCACTTCTGGGCGCTGATCAGTGTCTATATCTGGGCCGGTCCGCACCACCTGCACTACACTGCCCTGCCCGACTGGGCCCAGTCGCTCGGCATGGTGATGTCGCTGATCCTGCTGGCGCCAAGCTGGGGCGGCATGATCAACGGCATGATGACCCTCTCCGGTGCCTGGCACAAACTGCGCACCGACCCGATCCTGCGCTTCCTGGTGGTGTCGCTGGCCTTCTACGGCATGTCGACCTTCGAAGGCCCGATGATGGCCATCAAGACCGTCAACGCCCTGTCCCACTACACCGACTGGACCATCGGCCACGTACATGCCGGCGCCCTCGGCTGGGTGGCGATGATCTCCATCGGCTCGCTTTACCACCTGGTCCCACGTGTCTTCGGCGGCACCCAGATGTACAGCCTGCCGCTGATCAACGCGCACTTCTGGCTGGCCACCATCGGTACTGTGCTCTACATCGCCTCGATGTGGGTCAACGGCATCACCCAGGGCCTGATGTGGCGTGCGGTCAATGACGACGGCACCCTGACCTACTCCTTCGTCGAATCGCTCGAGGCCAGCCACCCAGGCTTTGTGGTTCGCGTGATCGGCGGCGCCTTCTTCTTTGTCGGCATGCTGCTGATGGCCTACAACACCTGGCGCACCGTTAAGGCGTCCAAACCTGCCGAGTACGAAGCTGCGGCGAAGATGGTTTGAGGACTGAGCAATGAAGCAACACGAGAAACTCGAGAAAAACATCGGCCTGCTGACCCTGTTCATGGTCCTGGCCGTGAGCATCGGCGGCCTGACCCAGATCGTGCCGCTGTTCTTCCAGGACGTGGTCAACGAGCCCGTTGACGGCATGCGTCCCTACACGGCGCTGCAGCTCGAAGGTCGCGACATCTACATCCGCGAGGGCTGCGTCGGCTGCCACTCGCAGATGATCCGTCCGTTCCGCGCTGAAACCGAGCGCTACGGCCACTATTCCGTCGCCGGCGAAAGCGTCTGGGACCACCCCTTCCTGTGGGGCTCCAAGCGTACCGGCCCGGACCTGGCCCGTGTCGGTGGACGCTACTCCGACGACTGGCACCGTGCGCACCTGTACAACCCGCGCAACGTCGTTCCCGAATCGAAGATGCCTTCCTACCCCTGGCTGGTGGAGAACACCCTCGATGGACGCGCCACCGCCCGCAAGATGCAAGCCCTGCGCACCCTTGGCGTCCCCTACACTGATGAAGACATCGCCGGGGCCCGCGAAGCCGTTCGCGGGGTCAGCGAGATGGATGCGCTGATCGCCTACCTGCAGGTGCTCGGCACCGCGATCACCAATACAAGGTAAAACGCTTATGGAAATCGGGACTCTCCGTGGCTTGGGAACCATTCTGGTTTTCGTCGCTTTCATCGCTATCGTTGTCTGGGCCTACAGCAGCAAGCGAAAGAAGAGCTTCGACGAAGCCGCCCACCTCCCCTTTGCCGACGACCCCGAGGCCAGAGCGCAAGACAAGAAAGACTCCAGGAGTAAGAGTGAATGACCACGTTTTGGAGCTGGTACATTTCCCTGCTGACGATCGGCAGCATCGTCGCGCTGATCTGGCTGATCTACGCGACGCGCAAGGGACAACGTAACGACACCACCGACCAGACCCTCGGGCATGCCTTCGATGGCATCGAGGAATACGACAACCCGCTGCCGCGCTGGTGGTTCATGCTGTTCGTGGCGACTATCGTGTTCGCCATCGGCTATCTGATCCTCTACCCCGGCCTGGGCAACTACCGTGGCATCCTGCCCGGCTACGAGAACGGCTGGACGGGCGTGGCCCAGTGGGAAAAGGAAATCGCCCGCGCCGACGAGGCTTATGGCCCGCTGTACGCCCGTTTCAGCGCGATGTCAGTCGCCGAGGTATCCGAGGACCAGCAGGCACTGCAGATGGGCGCCCGCCTGTTCGCATCCAACTGCGCGCTCTGCCATGGATCGGATGCTCGCGGTGCCTACGGCTTCCCCAACCTCACCAATGACGACTGGCTGTGGGGCGGTGATCCTGACACCATCAAGACCACCATCCTCAAGGGACGTCAAGGCGCCATGCCAGGCTGGAGCCAGACACTGGGAGAGGAAGGCATCCGCCATGTTGCCGGGTACGTCCGCAGCCTGTCGGGCCTGCAGAACCCGGACAACATCGAGATCAACCTCGAGCGCGGCCAGGAGATCTACACGACCAACTGTGCGGTCTGCCATGGTCCGGACGGCACCGGCACTCAGGCGATGGGTGCGCCGAATCTGACCAACCGCTACTGGCTGTATGGTTCGAGCTTTGCCCAGGTACAACAGACACTGCGTTACGGACGTAACGGGCACATGCCGGCTCAGGAGCACATCCTGGGAGAAGACAAAGTGCATGTGCTTGCAGCCTACGTCTACAGCCTCTCCCGCCAAGACTCGGCCGAATAAGGTCGTATCCCGCTCGGGCAGCGACTACCGGTCGCACCTGAGCGGGTACCCTGGGGAGTACCATATGCAGTGTAGTTCGGTCAGCTTCCCGGCTGACCTCCACACACTGCCGTGGTGAGTAACGATGAATCAGCAGATTCCTGTTCGCGACGTAACCCCCCCCAAGAAGAACGACGACACCGTCGACCTCTACGCCAAGCGCGAAAAAATCTACACCCGCTCGTTCACCGGCCTGTTTCGCAAGATCCGCTGGCTCGGGGGCGCGTCCCTGTTCATCCTCTACTTCGGCACCGTCTGGCTCAACTGGGGTGATCGCCAGGCTGTGTGGTGGAACCTTCCGGAACGCAAGTTCTATATCTTTGGCGCCACGTTCTGGCCTCAGGACTTCATTCTGCTGTCCGCGCTGCTGATCATCTCCGCTTTCGGCCTGTTTTTCATCACCGTTTTCGCTGGCCGGGTATGGTGCGGCTACACCTGTCCGCAAAGCGTGTTCACCTGGGTATACATGTGGGCGGAAAAGGTCACCGAAGGCGACCGCAACCAACGGATGAAGCTCGACAAGGCCCCCATGAGCCCGAGCAAGGCCGCACGCAAGTTCGCCAAGCATTCGATCTGGCTGGGGGTGGCGCTGCTCACCGCGATTACCTTCGTCGGTTACTTCACGCCCATCCGAGAACTGGTACCTGACCTGCTGAGTTTCCAGGTCAGTGGCTGGGCGCTGTTCTGGGTTGGCTTTTTCACCCTTGCCACCTATGGCAACGCGGGCTTTCTCCGCGAGCAGGTTTGCATCTACATGTGTCCCTACGCACGCTTCCAGAGCGTGATGTTCGACAAGGATACGCTCATCGTCTCCTACGACCCCCGCCGTGGAGAACGCCGCGGACCGAGAAAGAAGACCGCCGACTACAAGGCCCAGGGTCTGGGAGATTGCATCGATTGCACGCTCTGCGTGCAGGTTTGCCCCACCGGTATCGACATCCGCGACGGATTGCAGATCGAGTGCATCGGTTGCGCTGCCTGCATCGACGCCTGCGACGCCGTCATGGAAAAGATGGATTACCCGAAGGGCCTGATCAGCTATACCACCGAGCACAACCTTTCGGGCGAGAAGACCCACCTGCTCCGCCCGCGACTAATCGGGTATGCTTTCGCGCTCATGGCGATGCTGGGCCTTTTCACCTACGCGGTAGCGAGCCGCCCGCTGGTGCAACTGGACGTCCTCAAGGACCGTGTGCTGTTCCGCGAGAACGAGCTCGGACATATCGAGAATGTCTACACCCTGAAGATCGTGAACAAGACCCAGACCGAGCAGAACTACGTCATCGAAGCGTCCGGCCTGGACGGCCTGCTCTATCGGGGCAGAGAGCAGATCCGAGCCGGAGCTGGCGAGATGGTCACACTTCCCGTGGAATTGTCGATGCCTGCCGAACGCATGCCGTCGAGCACCAATGTGGTCTCGTTCAATATCCGCTCCGCCGACGACCCATCGATAACCAAGAACGCTGAAAGCCGCTTTATCGGCCCCGCCGTTCGCTGACAGGTATCACATGCAGTCCACTACCGAAAACACCCGTTGGTACAAGCAATTCTGGCCCTGGTTCATCATTTCGATCCTGGCCTTTTCCGTGGTGCTGGGCCTGTCACTCCTGACCATCGCCATCCGCAATTCCGACAGCCTTGTGGTAGACAATTATTACGAAGTGGGCAGGGGTATCAACACCTCGCTGGAACGCGAGGTCCTGGCGCGGCAGCTTGATATGCAGGCACTGGTACGCCTAGATGAGGATACCGGCCTGGCCCACATCCAACTGTCCGGCGAAAGTCGGCCACAGGTCCTGGTGATGAACCTGATATCCCCCACCCAGCCGGATCGTGATCGCCGCGTCGTGTTGCAGCCTCAAGGCGAGGGTCGCTATGAAGGGCATATGGAGGACACCGTGCGCGGTCGCCGCTTCATCGAACTGCTCGGTCGCGAAGGCGAGCAGGACTGGCGCCTGTATGAAGAGGAACTCATCGAAGCAGGCCAGGCATTCGAGCTGACTCACTGAAGTACAGCCTGATGGCCACTCCCCTCCCCTGTTTTCATTGCGGGCTGCCGGTTCCTGCCGGCGGCCACTTCCGCGCCGTCGTGCTCGGCGAAGCTCGCGACTTCTGCTGCCCTGGCTGTCAGGCGGTAGCCGAAGCCATCGTCAAGGGTGGCCTGGAAAACTACTACCAGCACCGCAGTGAAACCTCGCTGAACCCGGACAGCCTCCCGCAGGTACTCAGTGATGAGCTCGCACTTTACGACCGCGAGGACGTGCAGCAACCCTTCGTGGAGCACCAGGGGGAGCTGGCCAGCACTTCCCTGTTGATCGAAGGTATCAGCTGCGCCGCCTGTGGCTGGCTGATCGAACGTCACCTGAGAGGGTTGGACGCCGTCAGCGAGGCTCATCTCAATCTCTCCAATCACCGCCTCCAGGTGCGCTGGAGCGATTCCCGGATGCCGCTCAGCGCCCTGTTGAGCGAGCTGCGCCGGATCGGCTACGCCGCGCACCCCTATCAGCCGGACCTCGCCGTGCAGCACACCGCACGGGAAAACCGCCGGGCCCTGCGCCAACTGGGGGTCGCCGGACTGCTATGGATGCAGGTGATGATGGCCACCATGGCCACCTGGCCCGAATTCAACCTCGACCTTACCGAGGGGATGGACAGCATTCTCCGCTGGACAGCCTTGCTGTTGACAACGCCTATTGTCTTCTACTGTTGCACCGATTTCTTCCGCGGAGCCCTGCGCGATATTCGCACTCGGCATCTGAGCATGGATGTTTCGGTATCGCTGGCCATCGGTGGTGCTTACGTCGCCGGCATCTGGTCGACCATAACCGGGCGCGGCGAGCTCTACTTCGATGCAGTGGGAATGTTCGCCCTGTTTCTTCTGGCCGGACGCTATCTCGAGCGTCGGGCCCGAGAGCGCACCGTGGCCGCCACCGCCCAGTTGGTCAACCTTCTACCCGCCTCCTGTCTTCGTCTCGAGCGCGACGGCCAGAGCCAGCGCATCCTTCTTCGCGAGTTGCACATCGGCGATCGGGTGCTAGTGCAGCCTGGCACCCTCATTCCAGCCGATGGGCGGATTGTCAGCGGCCTGTCGAGTGTCGACGAATCGGTGCTGACTGGCGAATACCTGCCCTTGCCGCGCCAGGTGGGTGACAGCGTGACCGCCGGCACCCTGAACGTCGAGGGTCCCCTGACCATCGAGGTGCAGGCGCTCGGCGATGACACCCGGCTGTCGGCCATCGTGCAGTTGCTGGAGCGGGCCCAGGCGGACAAGCCGCGGCTGGCCGAGCTGGCCGATCGTGTCGCGCAGTGGTTCCTGATGATCGTGCTGGTGGTGGCCAGCATGGTGGGCATGGTCTGGTGGCAACTTGACCCAGACCGCGCCTTCTGGATCGTGCTTGCCCTGCTGGTGGCGACCTGTCCCTGCGCACTGTCACTGGCCACCCCGACGGCGCTCACCACCGCGACCGGCAGCCTGCACAAGCTCGGGCTGCTCCTGACTCGTGGCCATGTCCTCGAAGGGCTCAACCAGATCGACACCGTGGTGTTCGACAAGACCGGCACCCTGACCGAGGGCCGCCTGACGCTCAGCCGCGTCGAACCTCTGGCCGAGCTCGACGCCGATACCTGCCTGGCCCTGGCCGCCGCGCTCGAAAACCGCTCGGAGCATCCCATCGCCCGGGCGTTCGGCCGTGCGCCGCAGCCAGCCGAAACGGTCCTTTCGATTCCAGGCCGCGGCCTGCAAGGGATAGTCGAAGAACAAGTGCTGCGTATCGGCCAGCCCACATTCGTGGCCGAGGGCTATGCAGGCACGCCGCCCGAGATACCTGGTACCCAGGGCCAGTGGTTGCTGCTCGGAAACGCTCACGGACCGCTTGCCTGGCTCGTTCTCGACGATCGTCTGCGCGACGATGCCCCGGCCCTGCTCGACGCCTGCCGCCGGCAGGGCTGGCACACCGTGTTGCTTTCGGGCGACAGTTCGCCAATGGTTGAGCAGATCGCTGCTGAGCTGGGCATCGAACGTGCCGAGGGGGGCCTGACTCCGGACGCCAAGCTTGTCCGTCTTCAGGCCCTGCAGGCAGAAGGTCGCACAGTGCTGATGCTGGGCGACGGGGTCAACGACGTACCTGTCCTGGCCGCAGCTGACATCAGCATCGCCATGGGCTCGGCTACCGACCTGGCCAAGACGAGTGCAGACGCGGTGCTGCTGTCGAACCGGCTCGACAGTCTGGTTCAGGGCTTCCTCCTGGCGCGGCGTACCCGGCGGATCATTGTCGAGAACCTGACCTGGGCCAGCCTGTACAATGGGCTGATCCTGCCATTCGCAGCCATCGGCTGGGTAACACCCCTGTGGGCAGCCCTTGGCATGTCGCTCAGTTCGCTCCTGGTGGTACTCAACGCCCTGCGCCTGTCCCGGGTGCAGCGCTGAACCCGACGCCGGCCACGCCTCGCGCCTGCCGGCCATCCTGTTCTTTACCGGAGGTGAGGTGACTGCACTCTATATCTTGATCCCCGTGGCCGTGGGCATCGTCGCGGTCGCCATCTGGGTGTTCTTCTGGGCGGTCGACAGTGGCCAGTTCGACGACCTGGACAGCCCCGGCCATAGCATCCTGTTCGACGACGAACTCGAGCGCAAGACCGACCAGCCAGCGACCGAACAGAACGACGAGGACGACAAGCAGGAGCCCAAGGGTGGTTGAACTGCTTCCACTTCTGTTGTCGGCGCTTATCCTCGGACTTCTTGGCGGTGGTCACTGCCTGGGCATGTGCGGCGGGCTGATGGGCGCCATGACCCTGGCCATTCCCGCCGACCAGCGCAGCCGGCGGCTGCCGCTGCTACTTGCTTATAACCTGGGGCGAATCCTGAGCTATACGCTGGCCGGTGCTCTCATCGGCCTGGCTGGTTGGGCTGTGGCCAATAGCCCCGCCGCCCTGGTGCTGCGCATCCTTGCTGGGCTGCTGCTCATTACCATGGGGCTCTACCTGGCGGGATGGTGGAATGGCCTGACGCGTGTCGAGGCACTGGGGAAAGGCCTCTGGCGTCATCTTCAACCCCTCGCCAGTCGCCTGTTGCCGATCAGCAGCCTACCGCGGGCCCTTGCCCTCGGCTCGGTGTGGGGCTGGCTGCCCTGTGGCCTGGTCTACAGCACCTTGCTCTGGGCAGCGAGCCAGGGGAGCGCGGTCGAGAGCGCCCTGCTGATGTTCGCTTTCGGCCTCGGCACCCTGCCGGTGCTCTTGGCCACCGGCCTGGCGGCCGAGCGGGTAGCGCGACTGTTGCGAAAGCGCAGCGTGCGAATGGCCGGCGGCATCCTGGTGATCCTGTTCGGCCTATGGACCCTGCCTGGCCCCCACCAGCACTGGCTGATGGGGCACGGCGCAGCAGCCAGCGGCAGTCATTCGGGACACTAGGTCCTCACGCGCGGGCCAGGTTGTCCAGTACCTGCTGGTGAACCCGCAGGCAACATTCCAGATCCGCCTCGTCTATTCCCGCGAAGAGATCCTCGTGCAGCTCCATCGAGATGGTCTTGATCTCGTCGATCAGGGGCTGGGCGCGCTCTGTGAGAATGATCTTCTTGGCACGGCGGTCCTCAGGAACCCCCAGGCGCTTGACCAGACCCTGCTCCTCCAGGCTGTCCAGCAACCGGGCCAGGGTCGGACCCTCGACGCCGACACTTTTGGCCAGCTCCCGCTGGGTAGGCACCATCGGCATGCGTGCGAGGTGAAGCAGAACGAGCCAGCGGGCCTGGGACAGACCGAGGTGCAGCAGACGACGGTCGAGTTCACCGCGCCAGGATCGGGAAAGCAGCGCCAACTGCATTCCGAAGCTGTAGTGACGTTTGTTCGGCATTACGGATTTGCCTGCTCATAGTTAGGCCGCTATCTAAATCGACCTGACGCTGTTATGCAACGTTTCGCTGTTGCCTGAGCATGCCGGATTTGCAAGCAGAATTATCCGTCCCCGAATTCCGCCTCCAGCGAAGACCGCACACAGTGCAGCACTCCCAGTGGAACTTCGCGCCCGAGCGTCTCGGCCACTGCTGTCACGGAAGGGAGGTCACCGTCACCGTCGAGGAAGGCCTCCTGTATGCGGCCCATCAGCTCTTCTGGCAGATCGAGCGCCTGTTCCAGAGTCAGCTGCTGCTCACCGATGGCCTCGGCCAGCAGGGTGTAGACGTTCTTTTCGCTACAGCCCAAGCGCTGTGCGATCTGGCTCGGCGTCATCCCGGCACAGGCCAGGCTGACCAGTTCATGCCGCAAGTCGGCGGGCGCCCTGGGCGCCTGGCCGGTCCCGCCGTCCTGAAGAAGCGCGAGAAATGCCTCTCCATAGCGTTCGAGCTTACGAGCCCCCACACCACTGACTCTGCCCATATCGGCCAGGGTTCGCGGCTTGCTGCGCAGCATCTCGAGCAGGGTAGCGTCGGGAAAGATCACATAAGGCGGCACGGAATGCTCTTCAGCCAGCTTGCGGCGCAGTGCGCGCAGCGCTTCCCACTGCTCCCGCTCTTCGCTGCGTACCAGTTGGCTGGCGGCACTCGCCGTGGGCTTGGGCGCCTTGCTGGTAATCTCCCGGCGCAGCTGCAGGCTTGCCTCGCCCCGCAACAGCGGCCGGCAGCCCTCGGTCAGGCGCAAGCCGCCGTAGCCGTCCAGGTCAGTGTCCACCAGACCCCGCGCAACGAGCTGGCGGAACAGCGACCGCCACTCGCTCTCCGCGCGCGCCTTGCCCATGCCGAACACGCTCAAGTGCTGGTGGCCCAGTCCCTGGACCTTGTCATTGTCCCGCCCGAGCAGAATATCCACCAGATGGCCGACTCCGTAACGCTGCCCGCTGCGATAGATCGCCGACAGGGCAAGCCGGGCCGCGTCAGTGGCGTCCCAGGTTTCCACCCCATCCATGCAGATGTCGCAGTGCCCACAGGGCTGTTCGAGGATCTCGTCGAAATAGGCCAGCAGCGCCTGCCGACGACAACGGGTTTCCTCGCAGAGAGCCAGCATGGCATCGAGCTTGTGGCGCTCGACCCGCTTGTGGCGCTCGTCCCCTTCGGAATTGCCGAGCATCTGCTTGAGGAACAGCATGTCCTGCAGGCCATAAGCCATCCAGGCGTCCGCAGGCAGCCCGTCGCGGCCGGCGCGGCCGGTTTCCTGGTAATAGGCTTCCAGTGACTTGGGCAGGTCGAGGTGCGCCACGAAGCGCACGTTGGGTTTGTCGATTCCCATGCCGAAGGCAATCGTTGCCACCATGACCAGCCCCTCTTCATTGAGGAACCGACGCTGGTGGTATGTACGCAGCTCGCTCGGCAGCCCGGCATGGTAGGGCAGCGCCGGAATGCCCTGATCGGTGAGAAACGCAGCCACTTCCTCGACCCGCTTGCGCGAAAGGCAGTAGACGATGCCCGCGTCGCCACGGCGCTCCGCAAGAAAGGCGAGCAGCTGTTTGCGAGGCTGCTCCTTCGGGACGATGCGATAGAAGATGTTCGGCCGGTCGAAGCTCGAAAGAAATCGCTGGGCGTCCTGCAAGTGCAGTCGCTCCACGATCTCCTCGCGGGTCCGCTTGTCCGCGGTTGCGGTGAGGGCGATGCGCGGCACGTCAGGGAACAACTCGGCCAACTGGCCAAGCTGCATGTACTCCGGGCGGAAATCGTGCCCCCACTGGGATACACAATGGGCTTCGTCGATGGCGAACAGGGCGATGGGCAAGCTCTGCAGAAAGCCGAGCATGCGCGGCTGGACGAGTCGCTCCGGCGCCAGGTAGAGCAGCTTGATCTCGCCACGCCGCAGGCGTTCGGCTATATCGCGCTGTTCGTCGGGGCCGAGAGTGGAATTGAGGCCGACCGCGGCGACGCCCAGCTCATCCAGCGCCGCGACCTGATCTTCCATCAGTGCGATGAGCGGTGAAACCACCACCGCCAGCCCCTCGCGCAGAAGGGCCGGGACCTGGTAGCAAAGCGATTTGCCGCCACCTGTCGGCATCAGAACCAGGGCATCCCCGCCGCCTGCGACCTGCTGGATGATGGCGGACTGGTTACCGCGGAAAGAGTCGTAGCCGAAAATATCCTTGAGGATACGCTGTGCCTGGTCGAGCATGCCGCCTCCAAAACAAGGGGCGCAGTATACCTTGCAACGCCAGACCGCTGAGCAGCGACTGCGCCTCGCCGAACGGTATCAGGTGAAAATTGAAGGCACACTGAACTTGGCCCCTCTCCCGAGGTTATATCCTGTGAGCATTGGTAGCCGGGGCCCGGTCCCTCGTCTAGAATCCCGATCTGTACTCTTTTCAAGGTAGCCACCGATGTCTTTCGCCGAGCAACTCGCCCGCCTGCAAGTGTTTCTCGATGCAGATGACCTGCACGAAGAAGCGCTTGATTACATCGCTGCCCATGGCTACCTGACGGCCCTGTGCATCTGCCCGGATGAAGTTCCGGAAAAGGAATGGATCGACGCGCTGTTCGCCGAGCCGCCTCGCTACCGGGATGACACCGAACGCGAGTCCATCGAGACGACCCTGGCTCAGCTGAAGGCCCACATCGCCAGGCAGCTGGCCAGCGATGAAGACATGGAGCTTCCCTGCGACCCGGACCTCGGCGAAGACCCGGACGACTCCGAGCTGCGCGGCTGGTGCATCGGCTTCATGGAAGGGGTGTTCCTGCGCGAGGCCGTCTGGTTCGAGGAAGCCGAGGAGGAAGTCAGCGAGCTGCTGCTGCCTATTATGGTGGGCTCGGGCCTGTTCGATGAGCAGCCGGAGTTCGCCGACATCGCCCAGGACGCCGACCTGGTGGATGAGATGATCCAGCAGATTCCCGAGATTCTCACGGCCTTGTATCTGCTCTGCCACGCCCCCGAAGAAAAACCGGCGCTGCTCAAACCTCGCCGGCATTGAACCGCCGGGCTTCATGACTGCAGCGAGCCGCCAGAGCAATCTGCTGGTGCGCCTTGTCCTCCGTGTCAGGCTGTCGAGCGAGGGGACAAGCGCCCGGGCAGGGCTGCGCGACGGCCCGCTGGATCAGTTCTGGATCAAGCGGGCCGTGATTACTACTGCTGCAGTTCCTGCTCGCCAAACAGGCCTTCGAACAGCATCGAGGACAGGTAGCGCTCACCGGAATCAGGCAGCACCACCACAAAGGTCTTGCCCTGCATCCCGGGCTCGTTGGCCAGCCGCACGGCAGCGGCCATCGCTGCACCGCAGGAAATCCCGACCAGAATGCCCTCTTCGCGCATCAGCCGCAGCGCCATCGCCTTGGACTCGTCGTCGCTGACCTGCTCCACCCGGTCGACCAGCGAAAGGTCGAGGTTCTTCGGCACGAAACCGGCGCCGATGCCCTGGATCTTGTGCGGGCTGGGCTTCACCTCATCGCCGACCAGCGTCTGGGTAATCACTGGCGAGGACACCGGCTCGACCGCGACCGAGAGGATCGACTTGCCTTTGCTCTCCTTGATGTAGCGCGAAACGCCGGTAATGGTTCCGCCGGTGCCGACGCCCGCCACCAGCACATCGACCGCGCCGTCGGTGTCGTTCCAGATTTCCGGTCCGGTGGTCTGCTCATGGATCGCCGGATTCGATGCGTTCTCGAACTGCTGCGGCATGAAGTAGAGCTCGGGGTCTGAGGCGGCGATCTCGCTGGCCTTCTCGATCGCGCCCTTCATGCCCTTGGCCGGCTCGGTCAGGACCAGTTCGGCGCCGAGCGCCTTGAGCACCTTGCGTCGCTCCAGGCTCATCGAGGCTGGCATGGTGAGGATGAGCTTGTACCCACGCGCCGCCGCGACGAACGCCAGGCCTATGCCGGTATTACCGGACGTCGGTTCGACCAGGGTCATGCCCGGCCTGAGCGCCCCGCTCGCCTCGGCGTCACGGACCATGGCGACAGCGATGCGGCATTTTACCGAATAGGCAGGGTTGCGACCCTCGATCTTGGCCAGAATGGTCACGTTATCCGGGCCCAGGCGATTGATGCGGACCAGCGGCGTATTACCGATGGATTCGGCGTTGTCAGCGAAGATGCGGCTCATGTTCGTCCCTCGGAGCGATCGAAAAGCCAGAAGCCTATGCCCCGACTGGTGTCTCGTCCAGCCGAACTGGCAACTTCCTGCAGGGTCCACCCCTAACATTTCATTGACTTGTGTACTGCCATGAACCGCCTTCCACGGATATTGCTCTGGGTCCTGCTTGCGCTAGGCCTGTTGCTGATCATCATTCATCTGATCCTGCCACCCATTGCCCTGAACTACATCAACCGGCAGATGGAAGACATGGGGGACTACCGTGGCGAGGTCCAGAGCCTGGATCTCGCCTGGTGGCGCGGCGGCGCCTCGCTGGGTGGGGTGCGCATCGAAACGCAGGACGATCGCATCCAGGTACCGATCCTCGACGCAGCCTCGGTGGACGTCGATATCAGCTGGAGCGACCTTTTCGCCCGCCGCGGTATCGTGGCCACCGCGACCATCCATGAGCCGGTGATGAACTACATCGGCGATGTGGATATCGGCGACCCGCCGGAACCGGATGCCCCGGACTGGCGCATCGAGGTCAGGGAAATGATGCCGATCACCTTCGAGCACGTGCGGATCGTCAACGGCCAGGCCTCCTACCGGATGTACGGCACCGAGCCACCGATCCACCTGTATGTGACCGGCATGGACGCCATCGTGCGCAACCTGACCAACCGGCCCGAAGGCGAGCAACGGCGCACGGCCGACTTCGAAGCGACCGGCGTGGTCATGGACGAAGGCAGCCTGGAGCTATCCGGGCGTATCGACCCGCTGTCGGACCTGGATTTCGACATCCAGGCGCGTATCACCGACGTCCCGCTGACAAGTCTGAACGACGTTACAGAGGCCTACGGCAATTTCGATTTCGTCGAGGGCTGGGGCGACGTGGTGGTCGAACTGGAAGCGCAGGATCGTCGACTCGACGGCTATATCAGACCGCTGCTGCGGGATGCGTCGATCTTCAATCTGGAACAGATCATCGAGGATGAAGACAAAGGCTTTTTACGCGGGGCGTGGGAAGCACTGGTCGGCGCAGGACGGCGGCTGCTGGAGAACCCGGAGGAAGATCAGTTCGCGACAGAGGTCGAGCTCTCCGGCAGCCTGGACGATGCCGAGCTCAGCCCTTTCCAGGCATTTCTGGCTATCCTGCAGAATGCCTTCGTCGAAGCATTCACCGCTGACTACGGAAGGGAGACCAATGATGGCTGACGTCGGCCCGGCAACACCCATGAAATTCGAGGGCACTGCGACTTACGTCGCGACCGATGATCTCAGGCTGGCGGTGAACGCCGCGATCACCCTGCAGCGACCGCTGCTGGTCAAGGGGGAGCCCGGAACGGGCAAGACCATGCTGGCCGAGCAGCTGGCCGAGGCCCTTGGCGCACGCCTGATTACCTGGCACATCAAGTCGACCACCAAGGCGCACCAGGGCCTTTACGAATACGATGCCGTCAGCCGCCTGCGCGATTCACAGCTCGGCGCGGAGCGTGTGCATGACGTGCGCAACTACCTGAAGAAAGGCAAGCTCTGGGAAGCCTTCGAGGCAGAGGACCGCGCAGTCCTGCTCATCGACGAAATCGACAAGGCCGATATCGAGTTTCCCAACGACCTGCTTCAGGAGCTCGACCGAATGGAGTTCTACGTATACGAAACCGATGAAACCATTCGAGCCAGGCATCGACCGATCATCATCATCACCTCGAACAACGAAAAGGAGCTGCCCGACGCCTTCCTGCGTCGCTGCTTCTTTCACTACATCGCCTTTCCGGACCGCGAAACGCTTCAGCGAATCGTTGCCGTACACTTCCCGGAGGCTCGTCAGAGGCTGGTCGAGGAAGCACTTGAGGTGTTCTTCGATATCCGGCAGGTACCCGGTGTGAAGAAAAAGCCTTCCACCTCTGAACTGGTCGACTGGCTCAAGCTGCTAATGGCCGACCAGATCGATGAAAGCGCCTTGCGCGAGCGCGACCCCGGCAAGGCCATCCCGCCGCTGGCAGGTGCGCTGGTGAAGAATGAGCAAGACCTCCAGCTGCTCGAGCGGCTGGCCTTCATGACCCGCCGCGCATCGCGCTGAGCGTCCACCACCAACAGAGGGAAACAGCCATGCACACCGGTAGCTGCCAATGTGGCGCGGTCAAGTACCGTATCGACGCCCCCATCGAGTCCCTGACCCATTGCCATTGCAGCATGTGCCGCAAGGTCCACGGAGCTGCGTTCGCCACCTATGCCAGCGTTCCGCTGGAGCACTTTCACCTTATCGAGGGCAAGGACCAGCTGGGCGTCTACCACTCCTCCCCAGCGGTCACCCGCACCTTCTGCAAGCATTGCGGCTCGAACCTCCAGTTCGTCGACAACCACGACCACCAATCCCTGGGGGTTGCGGTGGGCAGCCTGGACTCCCCGCTACCCGCGCCGCCCCAGTCGCATATCTTCGTGGGCTCGAAGGCAGACTGGTATGAGATCCGCGACGGCCTGCCCCAGCACGATGCGGACGCCTGAGGCCGCATGCTGGTCGGATTTTTCGATGCGATGCGCGCCGCGCGCATCCCGGTCAGCGTCAGGGAACTGCTCGACCTGGTGGAAGCCCTGCAGGCGCACCTGGTGTTCGCCGACATGGAACAGTTCTACTTTCTGGCCCGCGCCGTGCTGGTGAAGGATGAACGTCACTACGACAAGTTCGACCGAGCCTTTGCCGCCTACTTCGAGGGCCTGCCGGACGTCGAACGCCTGAGCGAGGCGCTGATCCCCGACGAATGGCTGCGCCTTGAGTTCGAACGACAGCTGAGCGCGGAAGACAAGGCAAGACTGCAGGGGCTGGGCGGCCTGGACAAGCTTCTGGAAACCTTCAGGCAGCGGCTCGAGGAGCAGCAGAAAAAGCACGCCGGAGGAAACAAGTGGATCGGAACGGGGGGCACCAGCCCATTCGGTTCGGGCGGCTATCATCCTGAAGGTATCCGCCTCGGCGAAGCCGGCACGCGCCGGGGCAAGGCGGTCAAGGTCTGGCAGCAGCGAGAGTACCGGAACCTCGACGAGGATGTGGAGGTGAGTCGGCGCAACATTCAACTGGCGTTGCGCCGGCTGCGCAAGTTCGCCCGGCAAGGAGCCGCGCAGGAACTGGACATCGACATGACCATCGACCATACCGCGCGGGAGGGGGGCCTGCTTGACATCCAGATGCGTCCCGAGAGGCGCAACGCTGTGAAACTGTTGCTCCTATTCGACATCGGAGGCTCGATGGATCCGCATGTGAAGGTATGCCAAGAGCTGTTTTCGGCCTGCCGCACAGAATTCAAGCACCTCGAGTACTACTACTTTCACAATTTCATCTACGAGGCGGTCTGGCGCAACAATTTCAGGCGGATGTCCGAGATCACCCCTACCCACCAGCTGCTACGCACCTATGGCCCCGACTGGAAGGTGGTCTTTGTCGGCGATGCGGCAATGGCGCCCTATGAGATCACCCAGCCGGGGGGCAGTGTGGAGCACTGGAACGAGGAGGCCGGTTTCGTCTGGATGCAGCGCTTTGTTTCCCACTTTCGACGGCTCGTCTGGATCAACCCCTACGCGGAAGAACACTGGGCCTACAGCGCCTCGACCGGGCTTGTCCGGGAGCTGGTGCAAAACCAGATGTATCCCCTGACACTGCATGGCCTGGAGCAGGGAATGCGGCAACTGGCGAAGTAGTTCAAGGGCGCGGGGTCCGTTGCTGGCGGTAACGTCGCACCGGTCCGGTCAGCAACAGCCAGAGCCCTTCGGCGAACCAGGCGAACACCAGCGCGCAGGCGATGCCCCAGGCCACCGCGGCGGGCCGAAGCAGGACCTGAAAACCATAGCCGCGCCAGGCCTCGCGACGCAGTTCATGATCGGCTCGCGTCGCCAGGTGCCAGGCCTGCCGATACCAGGGCCCCCGCATCGCCCGCGCTTCACCCTCCAGCAACTGATAGCGGGACACCACGGTTTCGACGCTTTGCGCATCGCTGCGAAACACCGGATCCTCGCTCGCGCGGTAATACTCCACCAGTGCCTGGAGATCATCGCGAAAGAAGCGTTGCGCAGTCAGCGTGAACCCCCGCAGAGCCTCGGCTGACTCCAGGCGGCGGGCCTCGACGTGCTGGGCATAACTGTGGATGAAGCCCGGTACCTGCACCCCGACCAACAGCCCGAGGGCGAAGAGAACCAGGCGCAGGTAGCTTCTGATCATCGTCAGTGTCCGAGTTGTCCGCGAGCCACGCATTCACCCAGCCGCCAGAGGCTCCAGCCGCCAGCCACGTGGCTCTCCCAGGTTTCATCATGGGTCAGCGGCTCGGTGGCGAGCACGGTGACCACGTCATCCGGTGTCGTTTCGGCCTGGAAGTCCACGGTGAGGTCGGTGTCCTTCAACCGCGCCGGGCCGAAGGGTGACCTCCGGGTGATTTCCACCAGTTTGGTACTGCAGAAGCTGAACAGCCAGTCACCGTCGCTTAGCAGGCAATTGAAGACGCCACGCGTCCGGTACTCGGCGCAGGCCTCGATCAGTATCGGCAGCAGCAGGTCGGCCGCCACCGGCTCTGGATAGGCCGTGCGAATCCGGTTCAGCAGATCACAGAAGGCGCGCTCGCTGTCGGTCTCACCGACCGGGCGATAGTGTCCACGTGGAGGGGCGAAACCGGCCAACTGGCCGTTATGCGCGAAGCACCAGTTCTGACCCCAGAGCTCGCGGACGAAAGGATGCGTGTTCACCAGGCTGACATCGCCGACATTGGCCTGACGAATATGCCCGATGACGATTTCACTCTTGATCGGATAACGGGTGACCAGGCGCGCCACTTCCGATTCGGCGCTGGGCTTGCTGTCCTGGAACAGCCTAAGTCCGCGCCCTTCGTAGAAGGCCACGCCCCAGCCATCCTTGTGCGGACCGGTACGCCCACCGCGTTGTATCAGACCCGTGAAGCTGAAGTTGATGTCGGTGGGAACATTGGCGCTCATGCCCAGCAATTCGCACATATCGAGGTTCCGGCCAGTGGAAATTGAGGCGTCAGATGCGTGGCTCGGCGCGGGTACTCGCCGGCATAGGCACGGCGCCGGGCGCCGTGTCTTCCATGCGCTCGCTCAGGGTCCGCCCGTCCTCGGCCGAGCCCCGTCGACCCAGCAGCCAACGGGCGATCACCAGCACGGCATAGAGCGCGAGGCCGACCAGCGCATAGAGGACCAGGTCGGACACCGCTCGCCAGAGTTCCTGCCCCACCCCGAATACCAGGTCCAGCGCGACAATCGCCAGCGCCGGTGCCATCAGGTTGCGTTCGGGGTCAACCAGCGTCGGCGTGAAAAGGAGCACGGCCATCAGCACCTGCAGCGGTTCGCGGAGCCAGCGCCACATCCAGCCGGTCATCTTGAACCACACCGTCAGGCCGAGCAGCGCGCCAAGCAGGTAAAGGCTCCAGGCCAGCGCATAGTCGTTTTCGAAAATCCACATCGACGGCATATCTCACTGAGGCAGGCACGACCTGATGGCCGGCAGAGTTAAAACGGGATGATAACAGGCGCCTGCGGATTTACCGCGGGCGCCTGGCTGTCTGTCTCAATCGCATTCTGCAAAGCGATTTACACGAACGGCACTGGATGCTCTGCCATAATCGACCCACCGGACAAAGGGGAGCCCAGATCATGTCCTACAGGAATATCGTGGCGGCTATCGATCTTACCGAACAATGCCACGCGGTGGTCGCCCGCGCCCAGGAGCTGGCCAGCAACAGCGGGGCCGTTTTGCGGCTGATCCACGTCATAGAGCCAATGGCGATGGCATTCGGGGGAGACGTACCGATGGACCTGTCGATGCTGCAGCAGCAGCAGTTCGAGCAGGCCCGCCAGCGCATCAACACCTTCTCGGACCTCTACCCGAGCCTTACAGCCGATCTCGCCCACCTGACCTACGGGCAGCCTCGCCAGGAAGTGCACCGGCTGGCGAGGGAGCAGAACTGCGACCTGATCGTGGTGGGAAGCCATGGCCGGCACGGCCTTGCACTGCTGCTGGGCTCGACGGCCAACGACATCCTCCACGGCGCACCCTGCGATGTGCTGGCCGTGCGACTCAAGCCCTCGGGTTGAGCCCGGGGGCCGATGCGATCAATAGACCCGGACCGGGCGCTCTTCGGCACTCATCACCATGGGCCGGATCTTCTGCAACTGAGTCTCCAGCGAATAGGTGAGGCTCGACGACATCGAGAAGAAGGTCAGAAAGGCCTTGAGGTTGGAGTCCCCGCTACAGGTGTCGTGAATGCGCTGCCAGAACGCCTGGTTGACCAGTTGTAATTGCTGGAAGGCACTTACCAATCCCTTCAGCTCCCAATCGGCATAGCGCCCTTCGCGCATGTTGAAATACTGCCTGGCCAGGTAAAGCGAGACCGTACGCAGCACGAATTCATGGTTGTTGGCAAAGGGCAGATGCTGCTGCGCCATGGGCTTCAGCTTGTGCAACACAGGGCAGGCGCTGGTCGCCATGATGACCCCCAGCAGAGCGCGCAATACCTCATCCAGCCCGACCTCCTTGCGGTACTCACGCTCAGGTGTACGCACCCACACCTGCGCCTTGCGCACAGCCGGCAGGCCCTGGAAATCCTCGACGACCCTGTGCAGGTCGACCGCTGCCGGACAGTGGCTATGTTGCTCGCGGCTCAATGGGCAATTGCTGCACTGCTGGTGACCCAGGCGGGTCCAGCCAGGTGCCTGCGCCGCGGCCTCGGGCAAGAACTCCCGCTCCAGGTCGATGCTGTAGTTGAATTCGTGCTTATCGTCGAGGGTGATGCGGTAATCAATGGACATCTCGGCTCCTTGCGAGAACTACTCTTCCAGCTCGGCCCAGCGCTCCAGCAGCACATCCAGTTCCTTTTGCAGGCTCTCCAGGCGATCGATGGCTGCCTGGGACTGCTCGGCTGGACGCTGAAAGAATTCTGGGTCCGACATTTCCTGCTGCAAGGCGGCGATGGCCGACTCAGTCTCGTCGATGCGACCGGGAAGCGCTTCGAGCTCCCGCTGCACCTTGTAGCTGAGTTTCTTCCTGGGGGCCGCCGGCGTGGCATCCGCCGCTGGCTCCTGGGTTGGCTCGGTCTTCGCCGAGCTTGAAGTCGATTTTTCCGGTTTGTCGTCGGCAATGCCCAGCAGGCGCGGCGACCCGCCCTGGCGCAGCCAGTCTTCGTAGCCGCCGACATACTCCTGGACCCGGCCATTGCCCTCGAACACCAGAGTGCTGGTGACGACATTGTCGAGAAAGGCCCGGTCGTGGCTGACCATCAGCACGGTGCCCGGGAATTCGAGCAGCACTTCCTCCAACAGCTCGAGGGTTTCCACATCGAGATCATTGGTCGGCTCGTCCAGTACCAGCATATTGGCTGGCTTGCTGAACAGCTTGGCGAGCAGCAGCCGAGCGCGCTCGCCGCCCGATAGCGCCTTGACCGGGGTGCGAGCCCGCTGCGGGCTGAACAGGAAGTCGCCGAGATAGCTCAGGACATGGCGGCTCTGGCCATCGACGGTGATGAAATCACGACCCTCGGCCAGGTTGTCGATGACGGTCTTCTCAGGTTCGAGCTGCAGGCGAAGCTGGTCGAAATAGGCGACTTCCAGCTTGGTGCCCACCTCGATGCTGCCCTGGGTGGGCTGGAGCTCGTCAAGCAGGAGCTTCAGCACGGTGGTCTTGCCGCTGCCATTGGCGCCGAGCAGGCCAATGCGATCGCCCCGTTGCAGCACCAGCGAAAAGTCCTTCACCAGCGGCTCGCCGCCCGGATAAGCGAAGCTCACATTCTTGGCGACAATGACCTGCTTGCCGGATTTGTCGGCGGTTTCGACCTGAAAACTCGCCCTGCCCTGGCGTTCGCGGCGTTCGCGGCGCTCGGCTCGCATGTCCTTGAGCGCCCGCACACGGCCTTCGTTACGGGTGCGGCGGGCCTTGATGCCCTGGCGTATCCAGACCTCCTCCTGGGCCAGCCTTTTGTCGAACAAGGCGTTGGCGGCTTCTTCAGCCGCGAGCTGCTGTTCCTTGTGCACCAGGAAGCTGGCGTAGTCGCCGTTCCAGTCGATCAGATGGCCGCGGTCGAGCTCCAGGATCCGGGTCGCCAGGCTTTGCAGGAAGGCCCGGTCGTGGGTGATGAACAACACCGCCCCGTTGAAACCCTTGAGGGCCTCCTCCAGCCAGGCGATGGCGCCGATGTCCAGGTGGTTGGTCGGCTCGTCGAGCAGCAACAGGTCAGGTTCGGACACCAGCGCCTGGGCCAGTAGCACGCGACGACGCCATCCCCCCGAGAGCTCTGCGAGTGTCTTGTCGGGAGGGAGCTGCAGGCGACTCAGGATACTTTCCACCAGTTGCTGCAGGCGCCAGCCGTCGAGCGCTTCGAGGGCCTGCTGGACATGGGCCAGCTTGTTCAGGTCATCCTCGGTCTCGATGTGCTGGCTCAGGTGGTGGTACTCGGCGAGCAGTCGGCCGACCTCAGCCAGCCCTTCGGCCACCACGTCATAGACGCTGCGCTCGTCCGCACGTGGCAGCTCCTGGGGCAATTCACCGATCTTCAGCGTAGGCGCTCGCCAGATTTCGCCGTCGTCGGCGGGTTGAACGCCCTTGACCAGCCCCAGCAGGCTCGATTTACCGGTGCCATTGCGGCCGATGATGCAGACCCGCTCCCCGCGCGCAATCTGCCAGGAAACCTTGTCGAGCAACGGCGTGGCGCCATAGGCCAGGGACACATCGGTAAATTTCAGCAGCGTCATGAATACCTCCGAAAGGGCCGGCATTCTAGCAGAAGGCCGGGGCCCGTTCGGCAGGCACAATGCGCAGCATTTCAAGTCCCGGCAGATCAGGCGGCGATTCGACGGTAACCGCCCTCCACGCCGTGCTTGGCCAGCACCCACTGCCAGAGCTGGATATGACGAGCACGAAAAGCGCCCGCGCAGGACAGCAGGTAATAACGCCACATCCGCCGAAAGCGCTCATCGAGACGGTCAGCGTGTCCGGGCCAAGCCGCCTCGAAGTTGTCGTGCCAGGCCATCAGCGTCTTGTCATAGTCGCTGCCGAAGTTGTGCAGGTCCTCGGCCACGAACAACCCCTCGGCCGCCTCGAGAATCTGGCTCGCCGCCGGCAGGTCGCCGTTGGGAAAGATATAGCGGTCAATCCAGGGATCGGGGGCACCCTGTCGGCAGTTCTTGCCGATGGTATGCAAGAGGAACAAGCCGTCGTCGGCCAGGCAGCGGTTGGCCACCTCCATGAAGACACGGTGATTCTTGCGACCGACGTGTTCGAACATCCCGACGCTGGCGATGCGGTCGAAGCGCTCGTCGAGGTCACGGTAATCCTGCAGGCGAAACTCCAGCGGCAGCCCCTGGTAGCGCTGGCGAGCCCATTCGGCCTGTTCTCTGGAGATGGTCACGCCGACGCACTCGACCCCGTAGTGTTCGGCGGCATAGCCCATGAAACTTCCCCAGCCACAGCCGATATCGAGCACGCGCATGCCAGGCTCGAGACCAAGCTTGCGGCAGATCAGTTCCAGCTTGGCTTCCTGGGCCTCGGCCAGGTTGCTGGCATCTGCCCAGTAACCGCAGGTGTAAGTCATGCGTGGGTCGAGCATCGTTGCATAGAAGTCGTTGCCAAGATCGTAGTGCGCCTCCCCCACCTGCCAGGCGCGTTTGGCATTCTGCAGATTGATCAGCCTGGAGCGCAGCGCGTGAAACACCAGTCGCAACGGCTGGACGTGGCGATAGACCTTGGCCCTGAGCAAGCGGTAGAAGAACTCATCCAGGGCTTCACAATCCCAGGCCCCCTCCATGTAGGCCTCCCCCAATCCAAGATTCCCGGTGGAAAATGCCCGTTCCGGCACGCCAGAGCGGTTGAGGTGCATGTCCCAGGGGCGACTGCCATCTATTTCGATGTCTGCCCGAGCCAGCAGGGCCTGCATCAGCTGTTGCAGGTGCGAATCCGAGGTTGGGGTGGTCGTTGACTGCGCCGAGGTGAAATTGGTCAATTCCGACATCTCTAACTCCTTTATCGGGCCCCTTTCATACGAGGCGGTGGATCCAGGAAGCGCTCTGTAGCTGAGCGCAGGCGCCCTTTTCGGTTTAGAACAGCCAGGCGGATCAATCAAGGAAGGCAGGGGAACAGGCCCAGTCCCTTGTGCGCAGCGTTTTTCAGGCCCGGCCAGGAAATCCTCCGAAACGCTTTACCCCACCCCTTCATCGGCTTTTATGACGCCCGGATTCCGCCGTAACAGGCGGCGCGATAAGCTTGGATTAACCGGCCCTCCTCTTTTTTCCTTCGCGGAATCATCATGCGCACCCGACTCGCCCTGCTTTCTTGTTGTGTTGCCTTTACTTTTGGCGTTGCCAGCAGCGCCCAGGCGGCCACGCTCTCCCAGCAACGCCAATACTATGACGAAGCCAAAAGCGCGTTGGCCAAGGGCGACGCCGGGCCGTATCGCCGTTATGCCCAGACGCTCAAGGACTACCCGCTAGAGCCCCATCTGGCGTTCGAAGAGCTCAACGCCCGACTTGCCACTGCCAGCACTGCCGAAGTCGAGCAGTTCCTTACCCAGCATGGCGATTTACCGCAGATCCGCTGGATGAAGCTGCGCTGGCTTACCCACCTGTCCAGACGCGGCGACTGGCAGATATTCAGCAAGCACTACGACCCAGCGCTGGGATTCACCGAGCTCGATTGCCTGAATGGCATCAATCTTCTGGAGAACGGTCGTCGGAGCGAAGGGCTGGCCGAGGCGGAGCAGCTGTGGATCGTCGGTAAGTCCCAACCCAACACCTGCGATCCGCTTTTCGAGCGGTTGATGGCTTCGGGGCAGCTCACCGAGCACAAGCGCTGGCAACGCGCCAAGCTTGCCGTCGAAGCAGGCAACTTCGGTCTAGCCAACTTCGTCGCGCGGGAGATGCCCACCCTGGGCAACCAGGTCAAGCTGATGGTCGAAGTCGCCCAGAAACCCCAGTTGATCAACAACCCCGAGCGCTTCAGGCCGGCAAGCGAGACCATGGGCGATGTGGTCAGCATCGGTCTGCGCCGCCTGGCACGTCAGGACCCGGAGAAAGCCCTGGGCCTGCTGGAAAGCTATGCGCGGAGCATGAATTTCTCCGAAGAGGAAAAGGTCGCCCTGGCCCGGCAGATCGGCCTGACCCTGGCCAAGCGCTTCGATCCGCGGGCGCTGGACGTGATGAGCCGCTATGACCCGAACCTGCGAGACCATAACCTCGCTGAATGGCGCGCGCGCCTGTTGCTGCGCCTCGGCCGTTGGGAAGAGGTCCATGCGCTGATCGAGCGGTTCCCCAAGGAGCTGGCCGAAACCAATCGTTGGCGCTACTGGCATGCGCGCAGCCTGGAGCTGGCGCGGCAAAAGGATGACCGGGTGGCCAAGCTGTACCAGCCGGTGGCCCAGGAGCGCGACTTCTACGGATTTCTCTCCGCCGACCGCATCCAGGCACCGTACCGGCTCAACCATCAGCCGCTGCAGCTCGATGCCAAACTGATGAGCAAGGTGCGTAACGCGCCAGGGATTCGCCGCGCCATGGAATTTCATGCCCGGGGACAGATCGTCGATGGCCGTCGCGAGTGGTATCACGCCTCGCGCTTTTTCGACCGCGACGAAATGGTCGCCCAGGCTCGCCTGGCCTATGACATGCAATGGTACTTCCCGGCGATCCGGACCATCAGCCAGGCCAAGTACTGGGACGATCTCGATATCCGATTCCCCATGGCACACCGCGAGAGCCTACTGCAGGCGGCGCGGGAGCGGGACATCCACCCGAGCTGGGCATTCGCCATCACCCGCCAGGAAAGCGCCTTCATGGCCGATGCACGCTCGCATGCCGGCGCCACCGGCCTGATGCAACTGATGCCGGCCACCGCCAAGGAGACCGCCAAGCGTTACAACATCCCGCTGAGCTCGCCCCAGCAGGTGCTCAACCCGAATACCAACATCCAGCTCGGCACCGCCTACATGAGCCAGATCTACGGTCAGTTCAAGGGCAACCGCGTGCTCGCCTCAGCGGCCTACAATGCCGGCCCCGGGCGGGTCCGCCAGTGGCTGCGTGACGCCACCCACCTGTCGTTCGACGTCTGGATCGAGAACATCCCGTTCGACGAGACCCGCCAGTACGTGCAGAACGTGCTGACCTATTCGGTCATCTACGGGCAGAAGCTGAACGCTCCGCAGCCCCTGGTGGAATGGCACGAGCGTTTCTTCGAAGGACAGTGAGGTCTTGCCGCGGGGCTTGAAGCGCAGCCCCGCGGCCCCCTATTCGAGCACCTCGACGCTCATTCCCAGCTTCAGTTCGCCGGTGTTTTCGGCGATGAGATTCTGACCAAAGAGCACCCCGCCCTCTCCCTTGCGGTACCTGGCCAGCGTAGCCAGCGGCTCACCCCCTGAATCACGGCTTCCGCTATCGGGGTCCAGGGTGGTGATAATGCAACGGGTGCATGGCTTGACGACCCGGAAGGTCACCGGGCCGATCCGGATGCGCCTCCATTGGTCTTCGGCGTAGGCTGGCGCGCCCTGGACCACCAGGTTCGGACGGAACCTGCGCATGTCTAGCTCGCGGCCGACCCGTTCTGAAAGATCTTCGAGCGATGCCTGGCCGATCAGCAGAAACGGGAAACCGTCGCTGAAGCCGGTTCGCTCCCCATGAGCCGCATATCGGGTGTCGACCGGCACACCCTGCTGGAGAGGCAGGTAGACCAGACGGCAACGCAGGCCCAGCCAGCTGCCGAGCCGAGCCGCTGCCTCGTTGCCGGCGTCCAGGGCATCGGCCTGCTCGCCCCAGATCTGTACTCGCCGGGCTGGCGAATCCGCATCAGGTTGCGCAACGGTCAAGCGATCCAGGCCAGGGGCGACCACCGTCAGTCCGTTCGCAACCAGCCGCGCCTGCAACAAGCCCAGGCGGGGAAAGTTGCGCTGGCTGACGAAGCGGCCGCTGTCGGCCTCAGCCAGCATCCAGCGGCGATCGCCGGCCAGCCCCAGCGCATCGCTGAGAGCGCTGCCCATGGACTCGCCAGCAGCAGATTTGAGCGGATAACGGTAAAGCGCTGACAGCTGCATGAAGGCCTCCAGGTCGGGAGGCCAAGCATAACGCTAGTCACGCTGCAGGCGGTCGCGAACCACGTCGACCAGCCCTTCGGGCTGAAACTTGGAGAGGAAATTGTCGCAACCGACCTTCTTGACCATCGCCTTGTTGAAATTGCCCGACAACGAGGTGTGCAGTACCACATACAGGTCCCGCAGCCGGAGGTCCTGGCGAATCTCGGTGGTCAAGCGGTAGCCGTCCATTTCCGGCATTTCCGCGTCCGTGAACACCATGAGCAGCTTGTCGGTCAGCACTTCGCCAGCGTCGGCCCACTCCTTGAGCTTTTGCAGCCCTTTCAGGCCGTCGGTCGCGGTGTGGATCTTCAGCCCCAGTTGCACCAGTGTCTCGCGCAACTGAGCCAAGGCCACACTGGAGTCGTCCACCAGCAGGACCTCGCGCCCGCGCGCCTTCTCGAGCAGCGGATCGGCCAACCGCTCGGGGGCGATTCGGGTGTTATACGGCACGATTTCGGCCAGCACCCGCTCGACGTCGATGATTTCCACCAGATGCTCATCGACCCGGGTGATCGCCGTGAGGTAGTGATGGCGACCGGCAGTGCCAGGCGGAGGCTGGATCGACTCCCAGGTGAGGTTGAGGATTCTCTCGACACCTCCGACGAGAAAAGCCTGAACACTACGGTTGTACTCGGCCACGATGATGGTACTGCGCTCGTCCGCCACCAGCGGCCGCATACCGATCGCCTGGGACAGGTCTATCACCGGCAATGTCTGCCCGCGCAGGTTGATGACGCCGCGTACATGGGGATGACGGTGGGGCATCAACGTCAGGCGTGGCAGCTGCACCACCTCTTGTACCTTGAATACGTTGATGGCGAACAGTTGTCGGCCGGAAAGCCTGAACATCAGGATCTCCAGACGATTTTCGCCGACAAGGCGGGTACGTTGATCGACCGAGTCGAGAATGGCGGCCATGGCGGGTCCTGTACGGATAAAAAGGCTGACCAGAGGCTATCGGCCGCAATCGAGCGTCCTTGAAGGTCAAGCAACAGGCTCCCGGCGGCCAGCGGAGTATGGCATCAAGCCATCACGCCTCATCGATCACTGCTCCCGCTGCGGCTTCGAAAAGTGGCGAATCGGCTGGCAGGTGCAAGCGAAGTGCACCGCGTCCGACGGTGAACCTGAAGTCGCGCCCACTGAGCGGCTCGCCATCCAGATTGATATCCATGGGAGCCGGGGCCTGCAGATGTACCCACTCGAGCGATGCACTGACCGATACGGCTTCGATACCCTGCAGGCCGCCCGCGAGAAGCGTGCCGAGGGTGCCGACCGCATCCTCCGGCGCAGGCACTATGCACAGCTCCAGTTTCCCGTCATCGATTCGCGCGTTCGGGCAGAGCACCTGCCCCCCACCGGCCTGCCGCCCGTTGCCCACGCCGAAAGCGAGAAACTCGCCCTCCCAGTCGAAACCTGGCCCACGGAAGTGCCCGTAAACCGAATGGACTTCAGCGAAACGGCTTAGTCCGGTCAGCAGGTAGGCACCGCCACCCAGCACCCGCTTGAGCTCTTTGGAGGTGCTGGCGGTCACCTGAGAACCGACGCCGCCAGTGGCCATGTTGAGAAAACAGCGCGACGCCACCCGACCCACGTCAACCGGAACCGGTGGCAGGTCGAGCAGGGTCATGGCATCGCTGGGCGACAATGGAATGCCCGCGGCACGGGCAAAGTCATTTGCCGTGCCCAGGGGTATGAGCGCCAGGCTGGCACTCGTTCGAGCATCGATCATGGCCTGCGTGACCTCGCTTAGCGTGCCGTCGCCGCCCGCCGCAATCACGTGGGTACAACCTGCCCTCATCGCCTCTTCCACCAGCCGCTCGACATCTCCGGCCTCCCAGGTCACCCGCACCGAGAGATCCCAACCCAGCTCTCGCCGGTAGCCCACGGCCTCCCGTAACTCTTCGTTGCTGGCCTGCTTGCCGTTGAGGATCAGCCATGCCCTGCCTTGATTCATTTCCGTACTCCCTGTCTCCGACACAGCACCCACTTAATTCGTCCCGGCGCCCATAGCGGGCGGACTCTGCGTTCGACAGAGACGGCAGGGCTTAGTGTCAGACAAGACGCAAAAGCCGAGGCCGGCGCCCCATTCAGGATGGCCGAAACACCTCAATTGGATAAATTTGTCTTGAATATCATCCAGTTACAAACCCGACCGTATTGCTCAAGTGATTTTTGCAAACACTTGGCTGCACTGAACTCATTCTTGCCATCACGGTCGTAGCACTTATCCGGATGAAGGTTGGGTTAGTCCCGACACATTGGAATCGAGTCAAGCCATCAATAGGCAGACCCGCCGAAGCGTTCGCACCGGCATCTGCGAAGGAAGGAGCCTTTTTTTCATGCGCTTACAGACCGCAGGAACCCTAGAATATTCTCATCCGAGCTTCGTCGACTATTTCAAGGCCAGTGTCCGCCTCGCACATGCATTGACCGCAGTGCTTCCAGGCCTCCTGCTGCTGGCCTTCCAACCGTTGGAAATGGCTGCGCCCGGTAGCGGCTTCAGTGCCTTTCTACTGATGTTCGCCGTACTGTCGCTGGTGATCTTTCAGACGCTCGGCATCTATAGCGAAGAAATCTTTAGCACCCTGCTGCGTTTCCGGGTCATGCTCGTCGCCTGGACAGCGGCTTTCAGCGTATTGATCTTCATGCACCAGGGGCTGGGGCTGTTCAGCTACCTGCAACCGGCCCATCTGGTGTTCTGGTTTGTCACCAGCACGGTGCTGTTCGGCGCCGAGCGCCTGGCCATGCTGGCCTTGTTCCGCCGCCTGATGGACAAGGGCATGTACCTGCAGAACGCGGTGATCCTGGGCGGCACCGAAAACGGTGTGCGCATTGCCGAGTACCTACAGGCCAACCGCGACATTCGTACCGGCGTGCTCGGCTTCATCGACGACCGCCTCGGCCGACTGCCCAAGCGCCTCGGCGACCTGCCCCTGCTGGGTAATACCCGCGACCTGGAACGCATGATCCGGGAGGAGAAAGTCACCCAGGTTCTCGTCGCCCTGCCCTGGTTCGCAGACAACCGCATCGGACAATTGATCGCCGAGCTGCGCAAGCTGCCGGTGAACGTTCTGCTGGTTCCGGACATGGTCGCCTTTCGCCACGCCAACAAACGCATTACCGACGTCGCGGGTCTCCCCGCCCTGATCGCCTCAGACCTTCCGCTGCTGGGGTGGTCGCCGCTGATCAAGCGCGTGGAGGACATCCTGCTGTCGACCATCGCCTTGATCTTCGCGTCGCCGGTGATGCTGCTGGTGGCACTCGCCATCAAGCTCGACTCCCCGGGCCCGGTGCTGTTCCGGCAGAAACGCTACGGCTACAACAACCGTCTGGATCGAGGTCTTCAAGTTCCGCTCGATGCACCACGCCAAGTCGGACGCCGACGCGACCCGCCAGACCACGCGTGGCGATGACCGCATCACCCGCGTGGGGCGCTTCATCCGCAAGACCAGCCTCGACGAGCTGCCGCAGCTGCTTAACGTCTTTCTCGGCAGCATGTCCATGGTCGGTCCTCGCCCTCACGCCACGGCCACCAAGGCGGCAGGCGTGCTGTTCGAAGAGGCGGTGTCGGAATACTCCGCTCGCCATCGGGTCAAGCCGGGCATCACCGGCTGGGCCCAGATAAAGGGCTACCGCGGCGAGACCGACACGCTGGAAAAGATCGAGAAGCGCGTCGAGTACGACCTCGACTACATCGAGCGCTGGTCGGTCTGGTTCGACATCTACATTCTCCTGAAAACCATCCCTGCGCTGCTGTTCAACAAGGACGTGTACTGACCGGCGACGACCGTGAAAGCGAAGATTGCGACCGCCGTCGGTCGCAATCGGGCCGAGCCGCCCGGCGGAACTAATTACCGCCTGTCCGCTCTCAACTCCTTTCACAGCGCTCGCTGTATTTGCCAACAGAACAAGGAACGTAAGGGGCCATGTTTCGAAATATCCTGATCATCTGTGTAGGAAATATCTGCCGCAGCCCAGCGGCCGAGGTGCTGTTCAGGCACAGCCTTCAGGAAGGAGGGCCGGTCTTCAGCTCGGCCGGCATAGGCGCACTAGTAGGTAAACCCATGGACAAGACCGCTCAAGAAGTATTGCGGGATCACGGAATAGACCCAGGGCCTCACCGGGCCAGACAGGTGGAAAGCAGCATGCTGCATGAGGCGGACCTGATACTCGCCATGGAGCGCAGCCATATTCAGCATCTCCGGCACATGGCGCCGGAGGTACACGGCAAGACGTTTCTTGTCGGCAAATGGCACAGCGAGCTGGAGATACCGGATCCCTTTCGCCAGTCGCGCCCCGCTTTCGAACACGTGCACCAGCTTCTGACGCGCTCCGTCGAAAGCTGGCTCCCCTATCTGAAATAATCAAAGGGACTTCGATGACTACCATGCCGCGCCCCATCTATGACTCCAGCAAGGACAGCAAGGACATCGACCTTGCCTATCTGTTCGACACCTTCCTGAACAACCGGGGCCTGATCCTCGGTATCACCGGCTTTTTTGCGGCCCTGGGCATCGCTTATGCACTGCTGGCCACGCCCATCTATCGCGCCAACGCGATGATCCAGATCGAGGCGAAGACCGGTATGCCGAGCCTCACCGACATCGTCTCGGTGAGCCCGCCGGTGTCGCCGGCCGAGACGGAAATCTCCCTGCTACGCTCGCGGACCGTGGTCGGCGGCGCCGTAGAGAACCTCAATCTCGACATCGAGATCTCGCCACGCTACTTCCCCATCGTCGGCGGTTTCATGGCCCGGCGCTTCGAGCCCAGCGAAGACGGCGAGCTCGGTTGGCACCCCGAGGGTCTGGAATCCTATGCCTGGGGCGGCGAGACACTGCGGGTCACTCACCTTCTGGTTCCTGACCGGATCCATGGCGAGAAGCTGACCCTGGAAGCGGCTGACAACAATGCCTTTCTGCTGCGCGATCCCGACGGCCAGGTTGTAATCCAGGGCACGATCGGCCAGGAGATCGAAAGCGACGGCTACCGGATCATGGTCTCGGAGCTGGTTGCCCGGCCCGGTACCCGCTTCGACGTGGTGAAGAATCGCACCTTCAGCACCATCGAGCATTATCAGCAGGCGCTTGCCGCTGGTGAGCGCGGCAAGCAGTCCGGCATCGTCGGTGTCAGTCTGGAAGACCGTGACCCGGAACAGGCCGTGCGCATCCTGCAGGAAATCGCCCAGCTCTATGTTCATCAGAACGTGGCGCGCAATGCCGCCGAGGCGACCCAGAGCCTGGAATTTCTGAACGAGCAGATTCCCCAGGTGCGTCGCGAGCTCGAAACCGCGCAGCGGGCGCTCAACGAGTACCAGACTGGCGCTCGCTCCGTGGACATCAGCGCCGAGACCCAGTCCGTACTGGACCGCATCGTCGATCTGGAAGCCCAGATTTCCGAGCAGCAGCTCAAGCGCAGCGAAATGGAGCGGCGCTTCACTCGCCAACATCCGAATTTCCGCGCTCTGCTGAACCAGATCGAACAACTCGAGACGCAAAAGACCCAGCTCGAAACCCGCATCGGTCAGCTTCCGGAAACCCAGCAACAACTGCTGCGCCTGGCCCGTGACGTCGAGGTGTCCTCCGATACCTACGCTCTGCTGCTGAACAAGACCCAGGAACTGGACATCATCCGCGCCGGTACCGTTGGCAACGTGCGCATCATCGACCGCGCCGCCGTGGACACCGAGAGTCCGGTCAAGCCGAACAAGCCCCTGGTGGTCATTGCGGCCACACTGCTTGGCGCGCTGCTGGCGGTGATCTTCGTCTACGTTCGCGAGGCCCTGAAGCGCGGCGTGGAGAACCCCGAGGAAATCGAGCGCAACGGCATCCCGGTCTATGCCGCTATCCCCTTCAGCGAGAAGCAGCAAGTCATCGAGAAGCGCCTGGCCAACTTCAAGCGCGACAAGAGCGAAGCGTCCTACCTGCTGGCGCTCAACGATCCGGCCGATCTAGCTACCGAATCGCTACGCAGCCTGCGGACCAGCCTCCACTTCGCCATGATGGAAGCCAAGAATAATGTGCTGATGATCACCGGTCCGAGCCCGGGTGTCGGCAAGTCGTTTGTCACTACCAACCTGGCGGTGGTCATCGCGCAGTCCGGCAAGAAAGTCCTGCTTATCGATGCCGATATGCGCAAGGGCTACCTGCATAAGATGTTCCGTACCCAGGCCGACAAGGGGTTGTCCGATATCCTGTCCGGGCGCATCACCCTGTTCGACGCGATCCACAAGACCCCGATGAGCAACCTGCATGTCATCGGCCACGGCCAGATGCCGCCTAACCCGTCCGAACTGCTCATGCATGAGAACTTCGCACGCTTCGTGCGGGAAGTGAGCGCCATGTACGATCTGGTGATCTTTGACACGCCGCCCATCCTGGCTGTCACGGACGCCTCCCTGGTAGGTAGCCAAGCCGGCACCACGCTCATGGTCACCCGCTACGGCCAGAACCGCATCAAGGAAATCGAAGCTGCCAAGCGCCGCCTGGAGCAGAACGGATTACTGGTCAAGGGCGTGATCTTCAACGCGGTGGAGCGCAAGGCTTCCACCTATGGCGAGTACGGCTACTACCAGTATGAGTACACCCGCTAGCCGCCTCCCCGACCCTTCCCCGCACCGCCGCCATCCCTGAGCAGGGCTGGCCGGCGGCTTGCCTCGCGGAAGCGGCCTGGACGGAAGTATTACAGCGAAGGATGCAGTTGAAATGATGACGACCCTACTTGCCAGACTGCTCGGTCGCGGCCGCCGTACCCTAGCCGTAGCGAGCCTGCTGCTGGTTGCCAGCGGTGCGGCCGCGGACCAGGATCGCGGCATTGCCCTCATCGGAGTGAACATGGCTGGCGCGGAATTCGCCCCCCATGTGCTACCAGGCAAGCTCGGCCGGGATTACCACTTTCCGGAACGTCGGCACTTCCAGTACTACCAGGAGAAGAATGTCCGGCTGATCCGCTTCCCTTTCAAATGGGAACGGGTGCAACGCAACCTGGGTGATCGCCTGCATTTCGACTATGTCCGGCAGATCAAAAAGACCCTCGATCTGGCCGCCCAGCATGACCTCAAAGTCATCCTCGACATGCACAACTACGCGCGTTACCGCGGCGAGCTGATTGGGTCGCGGCACGTACCCTACGAATCCTATGCGCAAGTCTGGCGCCTGCTGGCCGAGACCTTCGGCGGGCATCCGGCGTTGTATGGCTACGACATCATGAACGAGCCACACAGCACCGCCGGGCTCTGGCCGGGCGCGGCTCAGGCGGCCGTCGATGCGATCCGCGAAGTCGACAGTGAAACGCTGATCTTCATCGAAGGTGATCGCTGGGCCAGTGCCTGGCACTGGCCGATGATCAACGGCAACCTGAACATCAAGGACCCGGCCGATCGCCTGGTCTACGAGGCGCACGTCTATTTCGACAAGGACTTTTCCGGCCGCTACCAGGAACCGGAGCAGGTCGATCCGATGCTCGGCGTCAATAGAGTCAAACCCTTCGTCGATTGGCTCAAGGAAAACGGCCATCGCGGCTTCATCGGCGAATACGGCGTGCCCGACGATTCTCTGCCGATGCTGGTCGCCATGGACAACATGCTCGCCTACCTGAACGAGCATTGCATTCCCAGCGCCTATTGGGCCGCCGGCCCCGGCTGGGGTGACTACAAGATGGCCATCGAGCCACGCAAGGGCCAGGACCGTCCGCAAATGGACATCCTCCAGAAGCACATCGACAACGATTGCAGCGAAATAGGCCCGTCTACCCAGGAGTGAAACAACCCATGAAGTTCGGCTTGTTATGGCACTCGTTTTCGTCCGGTAATCTCGGCGTGGGTGCGCTGAGCATCTCCAACATGCTGCTCATCGACGCAGCAGCACGCGAGAAAGGTATCGTCCCCGAGTTTCTCATCATAGGCTCCACCGGGCAGTGTGATTACCCACCCGACCCCGCCCGGTTCAAATACGAATTCATCGAATTCAATGAAAAGACGCTGCTCAAGCACCCCCACAAGCTACTTCAGGCGGTTCGCTCGTGCGACGCGATCTTCGATATCGGCGAGGGCGACAGCTTTTCCGACATCTATGGCTCCAAGCGGCTGATCAAGCTACTGGTGAGCAAAGGCATGGCGCTCGCCGGCAATATCCCGCTGGTGCTGTCACCGCAGACCATCGGCCCCTTCAAGTCCAACTGGGGCACCCGCGCCGCCGCCTGGGCCATGCACCGCAGCACCAAGGTGTTCGCCCGCGACCACCAATCGTTCGCGGTCCTGCGGGATCTGGAAATCGATCATCGTGACGAGGTGATCGACGTTGCCTTCGCCCTGCCCTTTTCTCGACACAGCGAGGTGAGGAGCCCTGACCAGGTCGCTATCGGTCTTAGCGTTTCCGCATTGCTCCACCATGGTGGATACGAGGGAAATGCCAACCAGTTCGGTCTGAAGGTGAATTACGAGAAGCTGACCGCCCAGTTGATCGATGCGCTGCTCGAGCGCGGCCATGAAGTGCATCTGGTTCCCCACGTGATCCCGCTGGGCTTCCCCGAGGAGGATGACTATGCCCTGGCAGAGCGACTGCGTGACAAGTATCCAACGGTGAAACTGGCGCCCCGCTTCCATGGCCCGATCGAGGCCAAATCCTATATCGCCGCACTGGATTTTTTTGTCGGAGCACGCATGCACGCCACTATTGGTGCGTTCTCCGCGGGGGTGCCTGTGGTGCCGCTGGCCTACAGCCGGAAATTCTCCGGGCTCTACGAGTCGCTCGACTATGGCCACGTGGTCGACCTGCGGACCGAGTCAACTGAAAGCGCGCTGGAGATGGTACTCGCCAAGCTCGATAATCGTGATCGGCTACGCAACGAAGTGGCCGCCAGCCAGGACATCATCCGTCGCAAGCTCGCTGCCTACAGCCGGGCGCTTGAAGAGTTGATGAGCAAACTCGTCCCCGGGCATCTGGCTTACCAGGGCTGACCGACATGCGCGATCACGTCCTGATGGGGATTACCACCGGCGCCCGGACTGCCGCGGCGCTCGGTACGCTGCTGATACTCGCCAAGACCCTGGGCCCGAGCGACTTCGGCTTCGTCTCTGTGGTTATCACCTGGTCGACCATCGTCGCTCTGGTCACCGACTACGGCTTCGGCATGCGTGCCTTGCGCGATATCGGTGCCGAACGCGGGCGCGCCGGCGAGATCATGTCCGCCAGCCTGGCGGCCAAGACCCTGATGGTGGTGCCGGCATGCCTGGTACTGGTACCACTGACACTGTTCTGGTTCGATCTACAGCCGCACGAGCGCATCGCGGCACTGCTGTTCCTGATCGGAACGCTGGCCAATTCCTACGGTGACCTTGCACTGGTGGTCTTTCGCAGCATCGGCCAGTTTCACCGCGAGACACGCATCGTGGTGGCCACGGCGTTGCTCCATTTCGCCTTGATCGGTCTGGCGATCTACCTGCAAAACGACCTGATCGCCATCGGCATCGCCTTTCTGGTGTCCCGCCTGATCTACGCAGCGTTCGCCGTCGGCGCCCTGTCGCGGCTGCTCGAGCTCGGCGGCATCCTGCGTCAGTCGTGGCGTGCGCTGGGCGAGCGATTCAAAGTTTCGGCAAGTTTCGCGCTAGACAGCGGTGCGACCAATATATTCGCCCAGCTCGACGTCATCCTGGTCAATCACATCGCCGGCCGGGAAGCCGCCGGCATTTACTACGCCGGATCGCGCCTGCTGCAGGGTGCGGTTCCCTTCACCGTGCTGCTGGCCAGCGTGCACATCCCCCGTTATGCCCACCGCCTGCACAACAATGCCTCTGGTCTGCTGCGCTACGGAATAAGAATCCTGGGCGAATTCATGTTGCTGGGCATTGTCTTTTCTATCGGGTTCTACGTGTTCGGCCCGCTGTACACCGACCACTTTCTTGGCAGCGCCTATGAACAGCTGAACGCACTCTGGCTCGGCTTTGCCTGTTTTACCGCAGCGCGATTTTTGACTGCCGCGCTGGGCGTACAACTGATGGCATTCGGCGCGGGCTATCTCCGGACGCTGGGAATAGTGGTCTCTGGCGTGGTCACGCTCACCTGTTACTGGATCTTCATCCCGTCTCACGGCATTCAGGCAGTGCCCTGGGTTGCCACCTTCGGGATGGTCGTACTGGGAAGTATCTATGGACTGGCACTAACGAGGATTTTTCGCAATCGCGCAGCCGGGAGCATCTCCCCGGTCGATGCGCACCGAGACGCCCGTGCGACTCGGTCGCTCAAGGAACCACAGGTATGAAAGCTGTAGTGAATCGGATCCTTGAAAATGATCTTTGCAGCGGATGCGGCCTCTGCAGCTCAATGGCAAGCGAAGGCGCAATCCGCATGAAACTCAACGACGACGGTTACCGTCGGCCGTTCCTGAATCCACTGTTCCGCGACAAACCCGTGGCCGACGCCAGGCGCAGCGACGCCTTCGCCAAGGCATGCCCGGCCCTCAATCTGGACATAAGGCCCTACAAGACCGAGCGCTACGATCCGATCTGGGGAGAGCTCAAGGAAACCTTCACCGGCTACGCCAGCGATCCCGAGATTCGACGCAACGGCTCCTCGGGAGGTGTGCTCAGCGCCCTCGCTCAGTACTGCCTCGAGCAGGGGTTGGTCGATGGCGTGGTCGAGGTTCGTGCCTCAACGATCAATCCGCTGGAAAACATTGCCGTGGTGAGCCGCTCTCGCAAGCACATCATCGCGTCCTGTGGCTCGCGCTACGCTCCGGCCTCGGCGGCCGAAGCGCTCGCCTTCATCGCCAGCGGCGAAGAGAAATTCCTGTTCATCGGAAAGCCCTGCGAGGCAGCCGCGGTGCGTCAGGTACAGGCCGAGGATCCACGGCTGCGCGAGAACATTCCCTACATTCTGTCCTTCATGTGTGCCGGTACCCCGAGCTTGCGGGGCACCGACGAGCTTCTCGAGCAACTCGAGGTCCCACGAGAGGAGCTGGCCAGCTTCCGTTATCGCGGCGACGGCTGGCCGGGCAAGACCCAGGCTGTGCTCAAGAACGGTGAGCGCCGGACCATGACTTACAACGAGTCCTGGGGAAAAGTGCTCAACCGGCACCTGCAGACGCGCTGCAAGATCTGCCCGGACGGCATCGGCGAATTTGCCGACATCGTCTGTGCCGACGGTTGGGAAGCGAGCGGGGACGGCTACCCAACCTTCGAAGAAGCCGATGGCCAGTCGCTCATTCTTGTCCGCTCCGACCAAGGGCAGAAACTTTTTGGAAACGCTCGAGCCGCTGGCGTTGTCATAGCAGAAGACATGGAGCCGGCTGAGATCAGAAAGATCCAGCCGTTTCAGTACTACCGGCGCACCACCATCGTGGCGCGCCTTTTGGCGATGAAGTTGTTGCGGCTGAAAACGCCGTCCTACAAGGGATTCGAGCTCGGAAAGGGCTTGCGCGAGATCGGCCTGTATCAGAGTTTCCGGGCCTTTGCCGGATTTCTGGTACGCAGGAAGAAGATAAAGAAGCGCCAGCTGGAACTGGCGTGACGGCCGACCGCCCGCAGGCAGGCATGGATTAAAGGATTGACGCCGCACATGATCAGTAGACCGACCTTCGCCTCACGGTTCATTTTCTTCCCGGCTCTGCTGGTGGTGTTGATGCTGCATTTCTCCCTGTTTGGAGAGAGTACGCACAACCCCATCGGCATCCGGCCGCTCAACGAGGCCTATCTTTCGCTGTGCATCGGCTTCGCCATCCTGCTGATGCTGGCGGCAACGGAAGAGACATCCCGGGAGTTTCGGGTGCTCATGTACTACGCGGTGTTCACCTGCGCGGTGTTCATCGTATTGCCCATGATCTTCTCCTACTTCACCTATGGGCAGCCCTTCGTTTACGGCTTCATCGAAGAGCGACGCGTCCTTTACTGCCTGGGCTTCGCGCCCCTGCTCTATGTGGGCAAGCGCGTCACTCCCCTGCAGTTCGAGCGCGCCCTCATCTACGTGGCACTCCTCGCGGCAGTGCTTTCGTGGGGCTTCAAGTTCGGCATGGTGCCAGACTGGCGTGACGAAGTGGCTTCCTGGGACCGGCCCGACCGGTCGTCCATCGGCCCCTACCTGATGTGCCTGACCTTCTTCTATTGCGTGGCAATCTGGGACAAGGGCGCGTCGCCCATCGACGGCTCGCCGCGCAGCAAGAATCTCTATCTGCTGTTTGCCGCCATCCTGCTGCTGACGCTGGTGTTCGCCACCCAGACTCGCCAGCTGATCGCGCTCTGCCTGGTGTTTGCAGTGTTCTACCTGCGTGCCAAGGTGCTCATGTGGGGGGTCATGCTCGCCGTGCTGCTGGCACCGCTGTACATCTATCCCGAGCTCCTGCAGATCGTCGGCATCGATCTGGGATTCTATGACGAGCAGTTCGAATCAGGCGTCGAGGATGGCGTAAGGCCTTATACCATCGCCTCGATCTTCATGCACCTCGACCAGGTGAACTGGTTGCCCAGTGGCTCGCTTTCGCTGATGTGGCAGGGCGGCTTCGTACCTTACTTCGGCGAGCACTTCTTCCTGACGGACGTGGGCATCTTCGGGCTGCTGTTCAAGTATGGCTTCCTGACCTTCCTGATCGTACCCATCACGTTGTTCTTCTATCGCAAGATCGCCAAGGCGATCGACGATGACATGTCCTTCATCTACCCCGCCGTTCTTGCCTTGATCTGTATCTGGCCGCTCGCCGGTCTTCTTGCCTACAACCAGGCCACCATTGCATTCCTTTTGGTTATGCATTCACTAAAAGCCCAGCACCAGCGCAGTAAGGAGCAGGTCTATGAATATCGCTCTTATCCTAAATTACAAGGCAGCTACTGAGACGATCAGTTGTGCTGAAAGCTTGCTCGAACATTGTCCGCTGCTGAACCACATCCTGGTGATCGACAACCACTCGATGGATGGTTCCGAGGAAGCGCTCCGTGATTGGGTGGCACAAAAGAGTCTGGAAAACGTCACAGTGCTGGGCAGTCCGGAAAACAATGGTTATGCCGGGGGCAACAACTTCGGCATTCGCTGGGCACTCGAACATCTGAACGCCGAGACCTTCTGGGTCGTCAACAACGACACCTATGTGGACTACGACGCGTTCACTCCGCTGCTGGAAACCCTGCAGCAGAATGACCGCCAATTCGTCGGCTCGCTGATCCTCAGCGCTGATGACAAGACTCTCGAGTGTTACGGCGGGGGAAAACTGTTTCCCCTGCTGGGCAAGGCAAAGCTGCTTGGCAAGGGCGAAACGCCCGAGACGATGATCGAACGTAACGAGCAGCCTGACTATCTGATGGGTTGCAGCCTGGCGTTCACCCGTCGCGTCATCGACGAAATCGGGCTCATGGATGAAAACTACTTCATGTATTCCGAAGAAGTGGACTGGCAATACCGCGCCAAGAGAACCGGCATCGGCATTCAGGTCGTCCCGACAAGCCGACTCTTTCACTACGGATCGCTGAGCTCAGGAAGTCGCTCGGCCTTTTACCATTACTACCGCAACCGGGCGGCGACACGGTTCAACAAGCGTTATTACGGGCCACTCTTCGCTTTTATTTCTGCCTTCATCCTTTCTGCCATTACCGCGATCAAGGAGATCAGGAATCCAAACCTGATCTGGTCGGGCGTGAAAGGTGCTTTCAAGGGAGTAACCATGAGTGTCAAATGACGAAAGCCAGGCATTTGGGGTCCGCTTCTACACCGGAACCAAAGCCCAGTTGATGCAGTGCATTCGTGACGGGGTGCACCAGCCATACTCCTATGTCGTCACGCCCAACGTCGATCATCTGGCGTTGTTGCAGCACAACACCAGCTTCCGCCGGGCATACGCCAAGGCACGCTGGCGAGTCTGCGACAGCCGCGTGCTGATGCCGATGCTGCATTCGCTTGGCGTCAGGGTGCCCGAAGTCATCCCCGGAAGCGACCTGACCCTGGATCTGCTGGCCTGGGCCGATCGAAAGGGGCTTCGGCTGGTGCTTATCGGATCGACAGAGCAGGAGTGCCTGCGGCTGCAGGCTCGCTATCCCGACATCCGTCTGTTCCATCACAACCCGCCGATGGGCTTCATCGATCAGCCGGAGGAAGTGGAGCGTTGTCTGCAATTCATCCGCGAGCACCCCTCCGAGCTGGTGTTCTACGCCGTCGGCGCGCCTCGCCAGGAAATTCTCGCCAGTGCCGTGAGCAGCACGGATCGCACCGGCATGGGTTTCTGCATCGGCGCCTCCATCGCCTTTGCAACCGGCAGCGTCAAGCGTGCCCCGGTCTGGATGCAGCAAGCCCGGCTCGAGTGGCTGCATCGAATGTTGTCGGAGCCAAAGCGGCTGGCCAAGCGTTACTTCCAGGACCTGATGTTCATCATTCCGGCTTACATTCGGGCCCGGAATCAACGGAACAATCGCTGCAATCCAGCTAAACAGGACAGCTGAAACCGGGGGGAGCTCCTTTGTCCTGTTCTTTTCAGCAGGAGTAACTGACGAAAGGAACCGGTTTTTGACGAAGCGGTCTATTACCTCGTCGGTAACCGCCTTGATGGCATACAGCCATTGGGCGGTTGCCCCCTAAAAGACCGTCGGCGGGTATAGCGCCGGTGGCTACAAGAACCAGGGAGAAAGCATTTGGTCATCGAACTTGTCCAAGCCCCTTACGGCTCGGGGGCGCCCGACGCATTCAAGTTCAGCAGCCCACCCGGCCGCTGTTGCGCACCGACTGATCTCCGCCTAGCGGCTCGACCCATCATTTTCCGTCAAGGATGAACTCATGAAATCGCTACTTGCAATTACTGCCTCCGCTCTAATCCTGCAAGGCTGTGCCTTTGCGCCTGGCCAGCACCTCAGCCCGAACGATTTCCGAGGGGAAGACCGCACTGCCGAAGATGGTACGGTCAAGCTTGTGCGTATCACCCCAGAGCTGCTCAAAGGTGACATCGCGTCGAGCATGGGCACGGCGAGCAAACAGGAACTGCTGGATTTCCAGCCGGAGTCCTACCGCATCGGCGCCAATGACCTTCTCTACATCACCGTCTGGGATCACCCGGAACTGACGGCCCCATCCGGCGCTCAACAGCAGCTCGAGGCGAACGGTCGCTTGGTACGGCCCGACGGCACCCTGTTCTATCCCTACATCGGCCAGGTCAAGGCCGAGGGCATGACCATCGAAGAACTGCGCTCGACCATCGCCAGCCGCCTCACCAACTACATCGACAGCCCGCAGGTCGATGTTGGCGTACTGCGCTACGGCAGCAAGCGCGTGGTCCTCTCCGGCGCCTTCAACACTGCCGGCGAGGTTCCGATCACCGCTTCGCCCATGACCATCACTCAGGCCATCGGCCAGGCCGGCGTGGATGTGGACAACGCCGATCTCAGCGGACTGACGCTCAAGCGCGAAGGCCGTGAATATCTGCTCGATATCGATGATCTCAACCGCTCGGAGTCCTGGCTGCACCAGGTCTACCTGAAACCAGGCGATCAATTGCACCTGCCCTACAATGATCAGAAGAAGATCTACGTACTCGGCGAGGTGATCCAGCCCCAGGCAATGATCTTCAAGTCGACCAGCCTCAACCTGATGGACGCCATCGGTACGGCCGGCGGTCTACGCCAGGAAACGGCCAGCGGCGACGCCATCTACGTCATCCGTGGCGCGCAGAACATCGCCACCCAACAGGCCACGGTCTTCCAGCTGAGCGCCAAGTCGCCGACTGCCTTCGCCCTGGCCAAGCACTTCCCGCTGCATCCGCAGGACGTGGTGTTCGTAGGGCCGGCCAATATCGCGCGCTGGAACCGTTTCATCAGCAACCTGCTGCCGTCGGCCGCCATTATCGGGACCGGCGCAGCGGCGGACTACAACCTGCGTCGCTGACCGCAGGCGTGACACAAAGGCCACGGCCCCTGGGGGCCGTGGCCTTTTTCGTGAGCTAGAGAAAATTCTCCGCCTCCTGATCCAGATTGGCCGGAGAGCTTTACGCCAGAAGCTGAGCATAGGGAATGAAGCGTAGCGGCTCACCCGCACGAAAACTGCGGTGTTCCGGAACCTCGACCAAGCCATCCGCCCAGGTAGCGCCTCGCAACACACCGGAGCTCTGATTCGAGTGAAGCACGACCCGACCCTCGTTCACCCTGGCCTGGAGGTATTCGCGTCTTGAGCTAGCGGTCAACCGGTCGAAGCTTGCCGGAACCTCGAAGCCGAGCGGCTCAAGGCGCTCCACACCCAGACGCCTCAGGAGATAGGGACGGGCCAGCAAGGCAAAGGTCACCAGTGTCGATGCGGGATTGCCTGGCAGCCCGATCACCGCAATGCCCCGATACTGACCGCAGGTCAGGGGCTTGCCTGGCTTGATCGCCAGCTTCCAGAAGATCAACTCGCCTTGCTCACGCAATATCTGGCCAAGAAAGTCCGCCTCCCCCACCGATACCCCGCCTGTCGAAAGAATCAGATCGGCGCCCGCCACGCCGTCGAGCCGAGTGCGGATCTGCGCCGGATCATCAGGCAGGATGCCCAGATCGACCACATCGCAGCCCAATCGCCTCAGCCACGCATGCAGTAGATAGCGGTTGCTGTTGTAGATCTGCCCAGGACCCAGCGGCTGATCCAGCTCGACGATTTCATCCCCTGTGGAAAGCAGGGCGACCCGCAGCCTGCGCACCACCCGAAGCCGACCAGCACCGAGCGAAGCTGCCAGTCCCAGTTCCGTAGGGCCAAGGCGGGTCCCCCGTGCCAACACCTCCTCACCACGCCGAGCCTCCCCCGCCTGGGGGCGGACATGACGACCTATCACCGGCAGCGGCTCGGCAAAGCGCACCCGCCCGTCCTCGAGCAGCTCCGCGTTTTCCTGCATTTCGACGGTATCGGCGCCAGGTGGCAACGGCGCACCGGTGAAGATCCGCGCGCAACTACCGGGCTGGAGCGGACCCGGGTGCATCCCGGCAAAGATCTTCTGGCTGACCGGCAGGGGTTGACGGGACAGGTCGGCATGGCGGAAGGCGAACCCGTCCATTGCGCTATTGGGCCATGGAGGCAGGTCGACCGCCGCGCAGACCGCCTCGGCCAGAACTCGCCCATCCGCCTCTGCAAGCGCCACGGACTCGCTGTCTTCGATACGGCTGGCATCGGCCTGCGCCATGAGCCGTGCCTGCGCCTGCTCGATGGAGAGCAGACCACCGCTCATCCGCGGCTCTCGCAAGGCTCGGCCTGCTTGAGATGGGGGACGAAGTTGCATGGCCGATGACGAGCATCCAGTTGCTCGCGCAGGATCTTGTCCCAACCGGTACGGCAAGCATTGGTGGAGCCCGGCAGGCAGCACACCAGGGTACCGTTCGCCAGCCCCGCCAAAGCCCGGGACTGGATGGTGGACGAGCCGATATCGGTTACCGAAACCTGCCTGAACAATTCGCCGAAGCCGTCGACCTGCTTATCCAGCAGGCAGGCTACTGCCTCTGGCGTGCTGTCCCGCCCGGTAAAACCCGTGCCACCAGTAATGATGACGACCTGCACCTGATCTTCGGCAATCCAGTGAGCCACCCGGGCGCGTATGCGGTAGAGGTCGTCCTTCAGCAACACCCGCTCGGCGAGTCGATGACCGCCCTCGGTCAGCCGATCGACCAATAGCTGACCGGAGGTATCGGTTTCCGGGGTACGAGTGTCGCTGACGGTCAGTACCGCGATATTGAGCGGAACGAAGGGCTGATCAGGTCTGTGGCTCATGGGGCTCCATCCGGTTGAGTACATGGGATTGGAGTGTTATATCACAGGGCTTTACGGAGCCCCTGGCATGCTGAGCGCCCCGCTACCTCCCTGCTCCATTCTCCTCCTCGCGGGCGGACGCGGATCTCGCATGGGTGGGCGCGACAAGGGACTGGTGCCCTGGCGGGGCCGCCCGATGATTGCCTGGCTGCACCAGGTGGTGCGTTCGCATACGGATGATCTCATCCTCTCGTGCAACCGCAACGAAGAACGCTATCAGCAATATGCAGACCGCCTGGTACGCGATGGCGAGCCAGGCTTTCCAGGCCCGATGGCAGGGATCCGAGCCGGGCTCGCAATCGCCCGGCATCCCTGGCTGCTTGTATTGCCCTGCGACGCGCCGCTGGTGGATACAGCGCTGCTGCTTGCCCTGCGACAGGCCTCCCAGGCGACCGGGCATCCACTGATGCTGCGCCAGGGTGAACAGTGGGAGCCTCTCTTCTGCATGATTCCCACCACTCTCTGCGCTGCATTCGAACAGGCCTGGATGGCGGGAGAGCGCAGCAATCTGCGCGTTCTGCTGAACCTGGGTGGGCAGAGCCTTGCAGTACCGGCAGGTGATCCAAGGCTAGCCAACCTGAACACCCCGGCACTCATGGCTGACATCACCCTGCAGTCACCCGAGACCGCCTTGCCCGATGAAAAAAAGCCCGATAAGCCCTTGTGAAGCAAAACCTTTTATGTAAAATGCCGCCATTCATCGGAGCGTAGCGCAGCTTGGTAGCGCGTCTCGTTCGGGACGAGAAGGTCGCTGGTTCGAATCCAGTCGCTCCGACCAACACTCTGCGGTCAGCCGCACTCGATAAACCCGCCTTGTGCGGGTTTATTCGTTTATGGCGAAAACTCCTGTCAGCCTGCTCGGCTCACAGAAGCCTCTAGTTCAACTAAGACAACTTCCCACTCGGCGCTGGAGTCGGCAAATGCCGACTTCAGCAGGCCAGGAAAAACTCTACCCGGGCCGCGTCGAAAGGCCAGTTCAGTTCCTGCCCAGTGTCCAGACGACGCAGCACAGGTATCCGGGTGCCGTACTCTTCAACCCATTCGGGACGCTCGGAAATATCGATCAACTCAACCACAAGCCCCCTCTCCACCAGCGGAATTAATACCGCCTCGGCCTGCTCGCACAAATGGCAACCCAGCGTGCCCAACAACTGACACTCCGTCGACATGCTCTCCCCTCTCGTTGTACCTGTACTAAAGTCTAGCAGCCTGCGTTCATCAAACCGTCATGTCGGACCTTTATACAGCAGACTTCGTGCAGGTTTTTCATTCGACTAACCTTTGTCAAACCGCTAGGATTCGCCGCCAGAAGCCGTCTCGACCACGGTTTCGGATAAGAGCGAAGGGTCATGCCCGTTTTGCGGAGCAGATCACCGTAGCCGCTGCGGTAAAGCGCAAGGAAGACGAAAGTCTAAAAGCCTTTGGCCGCGGACTAATGCTTAAGTGGCATCGCCGTAAATTGAGCGAACAACAGAGCATCATCCACCGAGGAGATACAATAAATGCTCAAGACTCCAATGGCCCGGGCTATCAGCCTGGCAACTCTGGGAGCAACTCTGGCAATTCCTTCTCTGGCACAAGCTGCCTTCATCGAGGACAGTAAAGCTACGCTCGAACTGCGTAACTTCTATATGAATCGGGATTTCCGTGACGCTGCGCCTGGCGCACAGTCGAAGGCCGAAGAATGGGCTCAAGGTTTCATCCTCCGCTATGAGTCGGGTTTCACCGAAGGTGATATCGGCTTCGGCGTGGACGCCATCGGTCTGCTGGGTGTCAAGCTGGACTCGGGCCCCGGCCGTGCGGGCACCGGCATTCTTCCAGGCGGTTTTGGCGATGACGTGCCTGACGAGTACAGCCAGCTTGGTGCTGCCGCCAAGGCCAAGATCTCCAACAGCACCCTGCGTGCCGGCACTCTGATGCCGAAGCTGCCATCGGTCAGCGCCAACGATTCCCGCCTGCTACCGCAGACTTTCCAGGGCTTCCAACTGACCTCCCAGGAGATCAACGGCCTGACCCTTAACGCTGGCCGCCTGTACCAGAACAGCCTGCGCAACCTCAGCCGCAGCGATGATATCGCGATGAACGCACCGACCGGTGCCCGCGGCATTACCGGCGCCACTGCAGAAAACGAGTTCTGGTTCGCCGGCGGCAGCTTCGCCGTCGACAACAACCTGACCCTGGGCTACAACTACGGTAACCTGGACCAGAACTACAAGCAGCACATCGTCAATGCAGTGCATGTGCATCCGATCAGCGAAGGCCAGTCGTTCAAGACCGACCTGCGTTTTGCCCGCTCCACCGATGACGGCAACACCAACGTGGACAATAACGCCTTTGGCGCCATGTTCACCTACGCGATCAGCGGCCACGCCTTTGGTCTGGCGTACCAGAAGATGAACGGCGACACCGGCTACGCCTACCTTGCAGGTACCGATCCCTTCCTGGTCAACTACGTGCAGATCTCGGACTTCGCCAACCCTGGCGAGAAATCCTGGCAAGCTCGTTATGACTACAACTTCGCTGCCATGGGTATCCCCGGCCTGACCTTCATGACCCGCTACATCACTGGCGACGGCTTCCAGGTCGGTGGTGCTTCGGCAAAAGAGTGGGAGCGCAACACCGACATCGGCTATGTGTTCCAGGACGGAGCTCTGAAGAATCTCGGCGTTCGTCTGCGTAATGCCACTCTGCGTCGCAGCTATGCTTCCGATATGGACGAAAACCGTCTGATCGTCAGCTACACTCTGCCGCTGATGTAATCAGAGCAGCACCACTTCGCTGGTTAGACAAAGCCCGTCACGGCCCCGCCCTGACGGGCTTTTTCTTTACAGCTTCGGATAAGCCAAGCGGAACCTTGACTCGGCAGGGTGCTCGAAAAAAGAGTCCCTCAACAACAAGGAGCGCCCTCATGACCCTAGAGCCAACCAATAACGACGTGACCGGCAATGATGTGACTGGTGTATCGCCAGAAGCCACGAGCCAGTCCGACAAGGCTGAAAAAGCGCCCCTGGTAAACAAGGAGGCGCACCGCAAGAATCTCCAGGCCGCCCAGAATGCACTGGTCGACGAGTTCCATACCCTGATCGCCGATGCCGAGCGCCTGCTGAAGTTTACCCAGGGCTCTACCGACAGCCAGGCCAGCGAGTTGCGCGAGAAGGTCAACGAAAACATCTCCCGCGCCAAGTCGATGCTCCACGAGCGCGAAGAGGACGTGCGCGGCCAATGTCAGGTCTACATGCAGAGCACCGAGGAATACGTTCACAGCCGTCCCTGGCAGGCGCTCGGGATCGCTGCCGGCGTTGGCTTTCTGCTAGGCCTGGTCACTCGCCGTTGACAGGAGACGCGCCAATGGACGTGGACCACGAAAACGAGGCGCAGCAACCCTCTGTCAAGCGGTTGGGAAGCGCCTTTGCCGGCCTCATGCAAGGCCATCTGGAGCTGCTGGGCATCGAGCTCCAGGAGGAGAAGGCGCGAGCCATCAAGCTTTTCCTCCTGGCCGGGGTGAGCCTCGTGCTGGGCATCCTGATACTGGTCGGCATTTCGGCTGTGGTGGTCATGGCGTTCTGGGATAACCGCATCGCGGCGACCATCATCCTTTGCCTGCTTTACGCCATTGCCCTGGGCGTGTGCCTCAGCATGGTCATGCGGATCATCAAGGAATTCACCCAGCCTTTCCAGGCCACACTGGAAGAGCTGGCTCGGGACCGGGAGCGACTAATGCCATGAGCCTACCCCTGACCACCTCCAGTGACCTGGCAGCGCGCAAGGAGCTGGTGCGGTTGCGCATGGAAATGCATCGCCAGCAACTGCTGTACAACGCACAGCCTCTGGCCAATCCGTTTGATCGAGTCAAGGGCATGTTGTCCGGTCGGCGCAGCAAAGGCCACCATTCGACGAGCAAGGGTCCAATGGTGATTGCCGCAACGCTGGCACTGAGCCTGTTTGGCCGCCGTCTTGGCAAACTGGGCATCCTCGCTCGACTGGGTCTGACCCTTTATCCGCTCCTCAAGGCCCAGGCGTTGCTGGTGCGCAAACGCCACTGAGCCGCCGCAGCGACAGGGATGTCGCCGGTACGACTCAGCGAGACGTCGCACACGAGCGCTCCGCCGGCTTAAATAGCTCACCACGACCCCGCTTTTTTCAGGCAGGATTTTGCCGTCCGCCGCACACGCGTCGCGGACCATGAGAGGCAACGGAGTACAGCCCTTGGATTGGCACACCCTGCTCACCCGCGAGCGCCTGGGCAAGGCGGTTCGCAGCACCGAGGAACTTGGTCGCAGCCCATTCCACAAGGACCATGACCGGATCATCTTTTCCGGTGCCTTCCGCCGCCTGGGCCGCAAGACACAGGTGCATCCGGTTTCGAGCAACGACCACATTCACACTCGCCTCACTCATTCGCTGGAAGTGAGCTGCGTCGGCCGGTCGCTGGGTATGCGGGTCGGTGAAACCCTCCGTGGTGCCCTGCCGGAATGGTGCAGCCCGGGCGACCTAGGCGTCATCGTGCAGTCGGCATGCCTGGCCCATGACATCGGCAACCCGCCGTTCGGGCACTCTGGTGAAGATGCGATCCGTCACTGGTTCCAGCAGGCCGCCAACCGCGGATGGCTCGATGCGATGAGCCAGGCCGAACAGGCCGACTTTCTGAACTTCGAGGGCAACGCCCAGGGCTTTCGAGTACTCACCCAGCTCGAATATCACCAGTTCGATGGCGGGACGCGCCTCACCTACGCCACCCTCGGCACCTATCTGAAGTATCCCTGGACCTCTCGCCACGCCGAGGCCAAGGGCTACAAGAAGCACAAGTTCGGCTGTTACCAGAACGACCTGCCCCTCCTTGAGCAGATCGCCCAGCGCCTGGAGCTGCCCCTGCTGGAAGATCAGTGCTGGGCGAGGCACCCGCTGGTCTATCTCATGGAGGCAGCCGACGATATCTGCTACGGCCTGATCGACCTCGAGGACGGGCTGGAAATGGACCTGCTCGACTACGTCGAGGTAGAAGCGCTACTGCTGGACCTGGTCGGTGACGATCTCCCCGAGACCTATCGGCAACTCGGACCAGCGGACTCGCGCAGACGCAAACTCGCGATCCTTCGGGGCAAGGCCATCGAACATCTGACCAATGCCGCCGCGGGCGCTTTTGTCGAGCAACAGCAAGCCTTGCTCGAAGGCTGCCTGCAGGGTGATCTGGTGGAGCATATGCACGGTCGCGCCAAGACCTGCGTGCTACGCGCCAAGGCGCTGGCCCGGGAGAAGATCTTTCAGGACAAGCGCAAGACCCTGCACGAGATCGGTGCCTACACAACCCTGGAGATCCTGCTGAACGCTTTCTGCGGCGCTGCTCTGGAACAACATCACGGCGGTACGCTGTCGTTCAAGAACCGTCGGATTCTCGATCTTCTGGGCAATAACTGCCCTGATCCGGCCTGGCCGCTGTACTCATCATTCCTTCGCATGATCGACTTCATCGCCGGAATGACCGACAGTTACGCCACGGAGATGGCCTGCGAGATGACTGGCCGCTCCAGTCCGGTATAGGTTCCCGAAAAGGCATGCGGCAGTTCATATCCCGACATCTCGGCCAAGCGGCCTGGCCCCCGGCAGTGGCGGCCGGGCTCGGCTGTGCGCTGCCGTTGTCGCTGGGCATGTTCAGCGGCCATGCCGGCTTCTACTGGGCCACCGTCGGGGCCTTCATGGGGAGTCTGGCCAATCCCATCCTGCGCCTCGGCATGCTGAGCATGCTCACCCTGGTCCTGCTCGGCGCCTTCAGTGTCGCTATCGGGTATCGCGTCGCCATCTCGCCCTGGCTCAGCTTCGCCCTTTTCGCTTTTTATGGGCTTCTGCTGGCCGCCCTGCGCCGTTATGGCAGCGAGGCAGCGCGAGGCGGATTGGCCCTGGCGATCTGCCTGTGTCTGGGACAGGGTGAGTTCGGCCTTGGCAATTTCGACCGCCCCCCGGCCATTGCCATGCTGTTTCTGCTGGGTGGATTGTGGATGTCGCTGCTTGGCTTCGGTTTGCGTGGCGCGGCGGGTCTACGAATGTGGCCTGAACAACCGCGGCTCGCGACCGCCCGCCGCGGCATGCGGCGCATGGCTCGGCACCATCCATTGTCCCACTGGTGGCCAGCGGCGGTCGCCAGCGCCCTGGCATTGGGTCTTGCCGGCTTCTGCGCCAGTTACCTGGCGCTACCGCGAAGTTACTGGCTTACGCTGCCTGTCCTCCTCACCATCCCGCTAGCCCATCGTTACGGCTTTCTCAAGGCCCTGCTCGCCGACCTCTTGCTTCTGATGCTCTTTGTCCTGCTGATCCTGTTGGGCTACAGCCTCGCTGGCGCACCACCGGTTGCCTTCTTCACCCTTGCACTGGTGGTGCTCTTTCGTGCGTATCAGGCCCGTCGCTACGGGGTTTTCGCCCTGCAGATCACGCTCTGCTTTCTGCTACTCACCGAGACCCTGTCATTCGACTGGACAGAGCCACAGTGGCGCCTGATCAACGCAGTGGTGGGTACCTGCGTCGCCGTCCTTTCTGCACTGCTGCTTCACCTGTGCCGACGCCTCCATCGAAAACGCGGCCGAGACAGCGATCCAGCGCCTGCCCAGAGCGCCCCGCCGCAGCCCCAGGATCCGGTCGGACAGAGTCATTTCGTCTAGAATCTTCCTGACACCCACCCGCCAACCAGCCGCTCGGGCATAATCAGCGCGCCCTCATCCAGTCGTTGGGATTGCCATGTCCAGCCCATTCCGCAGTATCAGGAAAGGAGCGCTCATGCTCGGTGTCTTGCGCGGCCTCGCTTTCGCTACCCTCGCCCTGCCGGCCTACGCAGAACGCATCGACGCGACCTTGCCGGCTGGGGTCGAGCAGGCCCTGAAGAGCAACAAGCTAGGCGCCGATACCCTCTCGGTGGTGATGCTCCCACTCAATGGGGAAGGCGCCGCGACCCTGGTAAATGCCGATGTCTCGGTGAACCCGGCGTCCACCATGAAGCTCGTCACTACCTATGCCGCTCTGGAGCTGCTTGGTCCCAACCACCAGTGGAAAACCGAATTCTTTACTGACGGCACGCTCAAGGATGGCGTCCTCCAGGGGAACCTCTATCTCAAGGGCGGCGGCGATCCCAAGCTGAACATGGAGAAACTCTGGCTGCTGCTGCGTGATCTGCGAGCCAATGGGGTGGTGCAGGTCAAGGGCGACCTGGTACTCGACCGCAGCCATTTCATCCAGCCCGATCTGCCTGCCTTCGACGATGACGGCGGCGATCAGAACCGGCCGTTTCTCGTCGAGCCGGATTCGCTGCTGGTCAATCTCAAGGCACTGCGCTTCGTGACCCGCAACGACGGCGGGAAGGTCAGCGTTGCGGTGGAGCCACCGCTCGATCGGGTCAGGATCGACAACCGCGTGCAGGCCCTGCCGGCTGCCAAATGCCCCGGCTGGCCAGACCTGCACTATAACCCGATCGCCGATTCGCAGGGCGTCACCGTGGTCATCACCGGCAAGCTTCATGCCGGGTGCAACGGCCAGACCTACCTGGCCTTGCTCGATCATCCTGACTATGCCGCCGGCACCGTTCGCTCGCTTTGGAAGGAGCTGGGCGGAAGCATCACCGGCGGTGACCGGGTCGGCTCGGTACCCTCCGACGCCCGCCTGCTGGCCCACGCGCTGTCGCCGGACCTGACCGAAATCATTCGCGACATCAACAAGTACAGCAACAACACCATGGCTCGCCAGCTGTTTCTCAGCCTGGGCGCGGCCCATCGCCTACCGGGAGATGCGGACGATGCCCAGGCGGCCCAACGGGTGATTCGGCAGTGGCTCGCCAGCAAGGGTATCGCTGCGCCAAATCTAGTGATGGAGAATGGCTCGGGGTTGTCTCGCCAGGAGCGGATCACAGCCCGCGAGATGGCAGCAATGCTGCAGGCCGCCTGGCGCAGCCCCTACGCCGCCGAGTTCATCTCATCGATGCCGCTGGCCGCCATGGACGGCACCATGCGCAAGCGCCTGCGCGAGACCCCGGTAGCCGGCAACGCTCACATCAAGACCGGCACCCTGAAGGATGTCCGGGCGATCGCCGGCTACAGCCGCGACGCCCAGGGCAACAGCTGGGCGGTGGTCGCGATTCTCAACCATCCCCAGCCTTGGGGGGCGGCGGCGATTCTCGACGAGGTCCTGGTCAGCCTGTCCAGCCAGCAGGGCGGCTCCCAGACCGCCCGCCGTTAGCGCTTGCTCGCCTGGATGCGCCAGGCGCGGTGAATCTTGCCGTTACGCCGGAAATCCTCGTCCAGGGTCTGGCCGGAGATCTCTTCCACCTCGTAGCGCTCGGCCAGCCGGGGCTCCAGCGTGAACTTGCGGAAGTTATTGGAGAAGTACAGCGTGCCGCCCGGCGCCAACCGAGCCATGGCCAAGTCGAGCAGGCGCACATGATCACGCTGAACGTCGAACACGCCTTCCATGCGCTTGGAATTGGAAAAGGTTGGCGGATCCATGAAGATCAGGTCATAGATTCCCTGTTCCTGCGCCAGCCATTCCATGACATCGCTCTGGACCAGTTGATGCCGCTCGGACAGGCCATTGAGGGCCAGGTTGCGGCGGGCCCAGTCCAGGTAGGTGCGCGATAGGTCGACGCTGGTGGTACTGCGTGCGCCCCCCTTGGCCGCGTGTACACTGGCCGTCGCGGTGTAGCAGAACAGGTTGAGAAAGCGCTTGCCGTCTGCCTCGCGCGCCAACCGCAGGCGCATAGGACGATGGTCGAGGAAAAGGCCGGTGTCCAGATAGTCGGTCAGGTTCACCAGTAGCTTGACTGCCCCTTCGCGCACCTCCATGAACCGCCCTTCGCTGCCTTGGCGCTCGTATTGACGAGTGCCGCTCTGGCGCTCGCGGCGCTTGAGCACCACGCGATCAGGGCTCACGCCGAGCGTCGGCGGGATTGCCGCAAGTGCATCGAGCAAGCGTGCCTGGGCCTTGGCCGGCTCGATGCTGCGCGGCGGTGCGTATTCCTGCACATGGACCCAGCCGGCATAAAGATCCACCGCCAGCGCATACTCGGGCATGTCCGCATCGTACAGGCGATAGCATTCGATCCGCTCACGCGCGGCCCATTTGCCCAACTGCTTGAGGTTCTTGGCCAGACGATTGGCGAACATTTGTCCGCCTTCGCTGAGGCGCGCGGTTTCCGGCGCCAGTCCAGGCGCCGGGATCACCGCGGCCTCGCCGGCCAGGTCGGTCTCCCGTGCCGCGACAGGCCTTTCTGCGCCCGGCTTACGCCCGGTGACAAACTGCTCGACCTCGACACGAAACAGCAACAGCTTGCACGGCAAGGCCCCATTCCACATCGCGTACTGCTTGTGGCTGCGCAAGCCCATGCGTTTGCCGAGTTCCGGCGCGCCGGTGAACACTGCGGCCTGCCAGCCGAGGCAGGCCTGGCGCAGCCGTTCACCCAGGTGCTGATAGAGATAAAGCAGGCTGGCCTCGTCGCCAAGGCGCTCGCCATAGGGCGGATTACAGATGACCAGGCCTTTCTGATTGCGATCGGTGCGCGGCTCGAAAGTCGCCAGTTCACCCTGGTATACACGCACCCATTCGGCAAGACCCGCGCGCTCGATGTTGTTGCGTGCCGGCTGGATCAGCCGTGGATCAGCCTCGTAACCGCGTATCCACAGGGGTTCCTTTGCCAAGCCAGCAGCCGCGCGCGCCTGCGCTTCGAAGAGCAGGCGCGACCATACCGCCGGCACGTGTCCCAACCAGCCGCTGAAACCCCAGCGCTCGCGCCGAAGGTTGGGGGCAATGTCCGCCGCCATCAGCGCCGCCTCGACGAGAAAGGTCCCAACACCGCACATCGGGTCCGTCAGTGCCCCACCTTGCGCCGCAATGGCAGGCCAACCAGCGCGGATCAGCACCGCTGCAGCCAGGTTTTCCTTGAGTGGTGCGGCGCCCTGCTGCAGACGATAGCCGCGCTGGTGCAGGCTATGGCCGGACAGATCTAGCGACACCACCGCCTCGCCACGGTCGATCCGGACATGGATACGCACGTCCGGATTGAGCTTGTCGATGCCCGGACGCCCGCCGTTCTCGTCCCTCAAACTGTCGACGATCGCGTCCTTGACCTTCAGGGCTCCGAAATGAGTGTTGTCGATTCCAGCGCCCTGGCCACTGAACTCCACGGCCAGCGTGCCGCGGCTGTCGAGGTGGTCATGCCAGTCGATGGCGGCCACACCGGCGTACAGCGCGTCGGGGCTGTCGACCGGGAACCGCGACAGCACCAGCAATACCCGATTGGCGAGCCGTGACCACAGGCACAGGCGATAGCCCACCTCCAGATCAGCCACGCCGGACACCGCGGCTGGATGCTCGCGGCTTTCTTGCAGGCCGAGCGCAGCAGCCTCGTCACGCAGTAGCGATTCGAGGCCTTTGGGGCAGGTGAGGATCAATTGTAGGGTCATGCGGGTTCCAGAAAGATTGGCGGTTCGATATCCGGGCGACAGCGGCTCTATTGTGACGCCTGAGCGATCACTCGGCAGCGTTGCAGTTACAGCTGTTGAGGGTGGGTTAGGGCATTTAGCGATATCACTGCGCTGTTTATGCCAAATCGATCATTCACCTGCCCTGCAAAAATAGGTTAGAACTCATCTCAATCGTCTTTGCAATGAAGGCGAAGGGTCCGCCACGCCGGCAGCGGGCCCGTCGGCAGCAAGCTGCCAGCCTCGTCACGGGGCCGATGGGAACATAGTCAATAACTGAGGGCTTTACCCAATGAGAAGACTGAAGCGTGATCCGATGGAACGAGCTTTCCAGCGCGGTTACCAGCACGGCATCTATGGCAAATCTCGCGACCTCTGCCCCTTCACTCAGGCCGGCACCCGGCAGGCCTGGATCAACGGATGGCGGGAAGGCCGCACCGACCACTGGGATGGCATGATCGGCACCGCCGGTGTCCATCGCCTCAATGAATTCCATGCCGTAGGCTGACACGCAGACACCTTTCTCTTCCAGTACGCCTCACCCGGGCGTAGGGCTCCCCAGACGGGGAGCCCACCGGGCGACGGTCCCGTCAGACGCGTCGGGCCGCCTGCAGCGCGGCGATGGCGTCAACCGACTCGCGAATCAGACCAGGCCCCTTGTAGATGAAGCCTGTATAGAGTTGCACCAGACTGGCACCTGCCTCGACTTTCTCCGCCGCGTGCCGGCCTTCAGTGATACCGCCCACGGCGATGATTGGCAGGCGACCGGCCAGCGTCTGGGCAAGGACTCGCACGGTGTGGGTGCTCTTGTCGCGCACCGGTGCGCCAGACAGGCCGCCCGCCTCATCCGCATGTGCCAGCCCGCCCACGCCTTCACGACTGAGCGTGGTGTTGGTAGCGATGATCGCATCCATACCTGCCTGGAACACCGCCTCCCCCACCAGCGCGATCTCGTCATCGCTCATGTCCGGCGCGATCTTGATGGCAATCGGCACACGCTTGCCATGGCGCACCTCAAGATCCTCCCGGCGCAGGCGCAGGGCCTCGAGCAAGGCCTTCAACGAATCGCCAAACTGAAGGCTTCGCAGGCCAGGGGTATTGGGCGAGCTGACGTTTACCGTGACATAGCTGGCATGGTGATAGACCCTTTCCAGGCACAGCAGGTAATCATCTTCCGCGCGCTCCACCGGTGTATCGAAGTTCTTGCCGATATTGATGCCGAGAATGCCCTTGAAGCGTGCCGCTTGCACCCGCTCGAGCAGGGCGTCGACGCCCAGGTTGTTGAACCCCATGCGATTGATGATCGCCTCGGCCTCCGGCAGTCGGAAGATTCGCGGCTTGGGGTTTCCAGGCTGCGGGCGCGGCGTCACCGTGCCGATCTCGACAAAACCGAATCCAAGTTGTGAAAGCCCATCAATGGCCGTTCCGTTCTTGTCCAGGCCGGCCGCGAGCCCCACTGGATTGGGAAAGTCCAGCCCCATCACCGTTACCGGCAAACAGGGCGCCTTCTTGAACAGGCCATTGAGTCCCAGTCGGCCTCCCGCACCGATCAGATCCAGGGATACTTCGTGGGCGCCTTCCGGAGAAAGCTTGAACAGGAGGTCGCGGGCCAGGTTGTACATGCGCAGCCTAAGTCGAAGAAACGGAGGGTGCCAAAGTATAGCGGCGAGCCGCGTGACTGTCCCTACGGCGACAGGGGATCAGGCGCGTCGCAGCCCGAGGAGCTTGCCATCGGCGGAATACTCCATGACGAAGCTGCCATGCACCCCCTCTTCGGTCACGAAGGGACGCAGATGATGGGCGGGCAGGCTCACCCGACGACCCTCGCGGCTCTGCACCAGGATACGGTTGGCACGTCCCTGATAGACGGCTAGCAGCCGGTCCGTGGATAAGGCAATATCGAGGATCAGATTAGGCACGGAGCACCTCCATTTGATGATCGCCATGATGCCACGCGACGGCGAATACGGCTTCGGTGCCCGGCACATCGGTTGGCTGAAGGGCTGAGGTCAGGGTGTCGCCCTCTCTCAGTTCGCGCCTTGCACGCCTGGCTACCCGCCTGGGACTGACCAGCCGCCCCCCTGCCCCACAGCATGCCCGAGAGCGCATCGGCAAACTCAAGCTGGAGTTTGCGCCGCTGCCTGCATTTCACTCGAGCATCTTCTGGAGCGACAATCCCTCCCTGGAGGACCTCCACGAGCTGCCTCGCGGAGCCCTGTCCGGCCCTACCCAGGAATACAAGGCTCGCGCCCACGCCATTCTGGTCAAGCTGATTCGCCGGGAAAGCGAACCGCGTGATGCCTTCGATCTTCGCGAGGTGGGTGGCTTTCTCGCTCCGAACCCACTGGGCATTCCCTGCCCCAGTTTCGAAACCTTCGCCGCAACGCCCGCGTGCCGGGCGATACGCATTATCAGCTACAACGACTTCATGCGTGTCATGGACACCGCCGTACCCGGCTACAAGGCCGCGCCCCGGGTCACCTTGCTACAGGCCAACTGGCAGGGCGACCGGGTGTTCTGGGCGGGTGACGGGCATGGCGAGGCCTTTGCCTGCGCCATCGCCTATGCGCGACTGCGCGGGCTCGATCTGTCGCTGCCATGCGAACAGGTGCGCTACTTCATCGACGAGGATGGGCTTGCCGCTCTGGAGCGGGCCTACCATGTGCTGCTGATGCCAGAGCATGCGTGGAATGATCGCGAATTCATGCGCCATCTACTGGAAGACGGCACACCCTATGCCCGCCTCCGCCTGCAACGCCACAACCATGAATGGCTGTTGCTGGACAAGCGACTGCCTCGGTCCGATGGACTCGGCATCGGACTGAAGAAAGCCGGCGCCGCCGACTTCTGCGATTATCTGCGCCGGCACCTGTGAACCGGGTGGCTCGTCAGCGAGCCACCCTCCTTCACTCGGGCTCGCTGAGGGCCAGATCCTGCAGTTCCCTGCTCGCCACCGAGTGCAGCGCGTAATCCCCGGCAGGCGCCGCCGCCAGGCAGCTGAGCAGATAGCGCCAGCGCTCCGTCAACCCCGGGCGCTGGACAATCCACTGTGCAAGATGCTGCTCCATCGGTCCTGAACCCATGTTCAGCACCGACACGGTAATGGCTCGCTGGTTGGCGTCGAGATCGTCCCGGAAGCCCTCTCGCGCCAGCGCCTGCCAGTTGTTCTCGACGCTGAGATTGGTGATCTGCTGAAGATACCAGTTCAGATCCAACGCCCCGCCCACGGCAAAGTAGCCGGCCGCCACTCGCTCTTCGGCCTGCCCCGTCTGATCAGCGGCCTCGACGATGGGCAGTAGGGTGTAGAGGTGCGCAGTGCCGGCGACCATGCGCGCCAGCAGCTCCGGTACGCCAGCCTCGGCATATCGCAGGTAGCGCTCCTGCCAGTGCTGACGGGTCACCCCTTCGAGCAACTCGTCGAGCTTGAGTCCCAGGGCCGCGACCCGTGGCCCGAAATGCGCGACCTCACGCGCCGGGTTCAGGTCGTAACGGCGGTTGCGCAGGAACCAGCGGGTCGCGCGACGGCCCATGCGGGTGAGCTCGTCCATCAGCGCCAGCTGCAGATCGGCGGACACGCGATGATCCAGCGCCTCGATCTGGCGGAACCAGTGCGGCAGATGGAAGATGTCGCGCACCATCACGTAGGCGCTGGCCACGCTGGCGGCGCTCATGCCGCTGGATTCCCGCAACCGCTGGACGAAGGTGATGCCCATGTGGTCGACGATATCGTTGGCCACCTGGGTCGCGGTGATTTCACGCTTGAGGCGATGCTGTTGCATCGCCTCACCGTACCGTTCGGCCAGCAGTTGCGGAAAGGCGCGCTGCATATCACGGGTGAGATACGGCAGATCCGGGAGCGAAGAGTCCAGCAAGGCCTCCTTGAAATCGATCTTGCTATAGGAGACCAGTACCGCCAGTTCCGCCCGGGTCAGGCCATGGCCATGGGCGATGCGCTCGGCCAGTGCCTCATCGCTTGGCAGGAATTCCAGGGTGCGGTCGAGCCGGCCGGAGGATTCCAACCCCACGATCAGGCGACGATATTCACCGATCCGCTCGCGCGCCCGACGCTCGGCCACCGACAGCGCCTGGGTCTGCTTGTAGTTGTTGTGCAATACCAGTTCGCCCACCGCGTCGGTCATTTCCGCCAGCAGCAGGTTGCGCTGCTTCAGGGTCAGATCGCCCTCGGCGATCAGGCCGTTGAGCAGGATCTTGATGTTGACCTCGTGATCCGAGCAATCGACGCCGCCCGAGTTGTCGATGAAATCGGTGTTGCAGGCGCCGCCCTTCAGGCAATACTCGACGCGGCCCAGTTGCGTCATGCCGAGGTTCCCGCCCTCGCCCACCACCCGGGCGCCCAACTCGTTGCCGTTCACCCTCAGCGCGTCGTTGGCCTTGTCGCCCACCTCGATGTGGGTTTCATGCTCCGCCTTGACGTAGGTCCCGATCCCACCGTTCCACAACAGATCGACCGGCGCCTTGAGCAGTGCCTGGATCAACTCGGTCGGGGTCAGACGCTCGGCCTGGATCGCGAAGCGCTCCCGGACCGCTGCACTCAGGGTGATGCTCTTGGCACTGCGCGGGTAGACGCCACCGCCAGTGGAAATCAGCGCAGCGTCGTAATCGGCCCAAGACGAACGCGGCAACTGGAACAGGCGCAAGCGTTCGGCGAAACTGCTCGCCGGGTCGGGGTCCGGATCCAGGAAGATGTGCTGATGGTTGAACGCAGCGACCAGCCGCAGCGAGGACGACAGCAGGAGCCCGTTGCCAAACACGTCGCCACCCATGTCGCCGATCCCGAGCACGTCGATGCTGTCGGTCTGGACATCGATACCACGCTCGCGGAAGTGTCGCTGCACCGACACCCAGGCGCCCTTGGCAGTGATGCCCATCTTCTTGTGGTCGTAGCCCGCCGAGCCGCCCGAGGCGAAGGCGTCGCCAAGCCAGAAGCCATAGGCCGCGGCGATCTCGTTGGCGATATCGGAAAAACTGGCCGTTCCCTTGTCAGCCGCCACCACCAGGTAGGGGTCATCCTCGTCGTAGCGCAACACAGCTGCCGGGGGCACCACCTGACCTTCCTGCAGGTTATCGGTAATGTCGAGCAGGCCGCTGATGAACAGTCGGTAGCAGGCAACTGCCTCTGCCTGTACTTCGTCCCGCGACCCGGTCGGCAAGCGCCGAGGCACGAAGCCGCCCTTGGCGCCGCCAGGCACGATCACTGCATTCTTGACCTGCTGGGCCTTGACCAACCCCAGCACCTCGGTGCGGTAATCCTCTTCCCGGTCCGACCAGCGCAAACCTCCCCGCGCCACCTTGCCGCCACGCAGGTGCACGCCTTCTACCCGCGGTGAGTAGACGAAAATCTCATAGCGAGGTACGGGCCGCGGCATCTCGGGAATGACGGACGGATCGAACTTGAAGCTGAAGTAGTCCTTGGGTTTTCCCTCCGCGTCCGGCTGATAGAAATTGGTGCGCAAGGTAGCCTTGATCAGGTCGAGGTAGCGCCGCAGGATGCGGTCTTCGCTGAGCACCGCGACGTCCTCGAGGGCGGCGATGATGGCCTTTTCCAGCCGCTCCTGCTTGTCCTGCAGGTCCTCCTCGCCCAGCCGCCTGGCCAGGTAGAAACGCATCTTGAACAGGCGGACCAACTCACGGGCGATAGCGCTGTGATTGACCAGCGCGTTGGCGATATAGCCGAGGTCGAAGCCCAGCCGGATCTGCTTCATGTAGCGGGCATAGGCGCGCAGCAGGGCGGCCTCACGCCAGGACAAGCCGGCTGTGAGGACCAGGCGGTTGAAGGCGTCGTTCTCCGCCCGGCCATCGATGATGTGCACGAAGGCATCCTGCAGCGGCTCGTTGATCTCCAGCAGGTCGATTTCCAGCCCTTCAGCATAGGTGAAGGCAAAATCGTGGATCCAGAACTCGCGCCCGTCACGATGCCGCAGCCGATACGGGACTTCACCCAGGACCCGCAGTCCCAGATTCTCCAGTACCGGCAGCACGTCCGACAGCGCCAGCGACAGCTCGCCATGGTAGATCTTGCAATGCAGGCGGTTGCCGCCCGCCGCCAAGGGCTGATAGAAGCTCATCACCAGCGGGCGCTGGGGGCCGAGGTCGAGCAGGTGCTGCAGATCCACCACGGCCGAGAAGGGCGAAAACCGCTCCCGATAACCAGCGGGAAACCCCTTCGGAAAATCGCTTAGCACCATACTGCCCTGGGACTCGCCGAGGCGGTCGAGCGCCAGCGCCATGTAGTCGTCACGCCAGTCACGGCAGGCCAGGGTCACCTCCCGCTCCAGCTTCTCGAGGTCTATCTGCGGCGGATGCTCCGGATCGAGCCGCAGGATGAACTGCACCCGGATCAACCGTGACTCGGAGAAGTAGGTCCAGAACTCAGAGCCCTTGGCGTTCAGGCGATCCATCAGCACCTGCTGGATTTTTTGCCGTGTCTCGGTCGAATAAGCATCCCGGGGCAGGTAGATCAGGCAATAACAGAAGCGGCCATAGGGATCGGTCCGCAGGAACAAGCGCAACAGGTCGCGCTCCTGGATCTGGACGATGGCGATAGCGGTGTCGCACAGGTTGTCGAGGGTGCTTTGAAACAACTCGTCCCGCGGCAGCACCTCGAGCACCCGTAACAGCTCCTTGGCCAGGTGCGCCGAGTGCTCGAGGCGAGCACGTTGCTGAATCTGCTGCACCTTGCGGCGAATAAAGGGGATGCGCTGGACGCTCTGGGTGTACACCGCTGCCGTGAAGAGCCCCATGAAACGGTATTCACGCACTACCACACCTTGGGCGTCCAATTCGCGTACCGAGACGAAGTCGGGGTAGGCTGGCCGATGAATACGGCTGGGCCTGGCTGCCTTGGCGAACGACAAAGGCAGCGGCGCCTTCAGATAGGCCAGGGCACTGCGATCGACCTGCGCGCCCTCGGCCTCCAGCCCCGTGCGCAGCTCACGTGACAGACCCAGCAGGCTGGCCTGGTCATAGACGAGGCGACCGCCCTGCTCCGTCTCCTCCAGCGAGAATTCCTCATAGCCGAGAAAGGTGAAATGTTCGTCCCGCAGCCAGGCGAAAAAGTCGCGCTCCTCGGCCAGGTCCTCAGGCTGCGCCTGCGGATGGAGCTCGGCGAACCCTTCACTGAGTTCAAGTGCCTTGGCCTTCATCGCCCCGAAATCCTGGACCGCCAGACGCACCTCGCCAAGCACCGCCAGCAGCGCCTGCTCCAGGGCCCGCAGCTCACTGGCGTTGGCACAACGGTCGACCTCGAGAAAGATCAGCGACTCGCTCACAGTCGCCGCGCTGTCGCCGTCGCGCGGCAGCAACTCGCTCAGGCGGCCATCGTCGCCTCGCCGCACCCGCAGCACACTGTTCTGCAGGTTGTGAATGCGCAGCCCACGCCGCGATAGCTCCATGCGCACCGAGTCGACTAGGAATGGCATGTCCGGCTGCAAGATCAGCACCGCCGTATGGGTCGACTGCCAGCCGTGCTTCTCGTAATCGGGGTTGAACACCCGCAGGGCCGGGCCGGTCGCGTCCTTTTGCTCCAGCAGGCGCCACGCTGCGAGCGTAATGCCAACCAGATCGGTGAGTCGGCGCTGGGTCAGCTCAGCCAGCGGCACGATGGAAAAGAACTGCTCGGTAAAGAGGCTGACCTGCGGCACCAGGTCGGCATTCAGGCTTTGCCCCAGCGCCGCCCGCAATTGCTGCAGGAATTCGGCTTGGCTGGCTGCGGTGTAAAACGGCATTCGGACGCTCCACTCGACTGATAGAATCTGCTGACGGTTCGCCAGTTCACTAGCGCTTAAAGGTTAGTGTAGAAAGCAATCGATGCAGTAAAGTGCCCTGCTTGGCCAAAGCGTCAGAAAATTGCGCCAGCGCGCCCTCGCCGCGAGAGGCGAGCGTCCCGAACTTCGCAAGAGTCGCAACGATGGATCACCGTGAAACACTGGTCGCGCTCAGACAATTCCTATCCAGTCGAATCTTCGGCCAGGAGAGACTGGTCGAGCGGCTGCTGATCGCCCTGCTCGCCGATGGGCATCTGCTGGTCGAGGGCGCACCGGGCCTGGCCAAGACCCGGGCGATCAAGGAGCTGGCCGAGGGCGTCGAGGCGGATTTCCACCGTGTCCAGTTCACCCCCGACCTGCTACCCGCCGACATCACCGGTACCGAGATCTACCGCCCCGAAACCGGCAGCTTCGTGTTCCAGCAGGGGCCGCTGTTCCATAACCTGGTGCTCGCCGACGAGATCAACCGCGCGCCGGCCAAGGTGCAGTCCGCACTGCTAGAGGCCATGGCCGAACGCCAGGTCAGCGTAGGACGCAGCACCTATGCGCTGCCACCGCTGTTTCTGGTGATGGCTACCCAGAACCCCATCGAGCAGGAAGGCACCTACCCGCTACCCGAGGCACAGCTGGATCGCTTCCTTTTGCATGTGAAGATCGGCTACCCGGACGCCAGCGTGGAGCGGCGTATCCTTCATCAGGCGCGGGGGGAAGCCATCCATGGGGAAGCCGCCCCTGAACACCGGCTGAGTCAGCGCTCCATCTTTGCCGCACGTACCGAGATCCTTGGCCTGTACATGGCCGAAGCGGTGGAGGAGTACATGGTGCAACTGGTCATGGCGACCCGTACGCCGGCCAAATTCGACTCGCAGTTGGCCGAGTGGATCGCTTATGGCGCCAGCCCGCGCGGCACCATCGCCCTGGACCGTTGCGCACGCGCCCATGCCTGGCTGGCCGGACGTGATTTTGTCAGCCCCGAAGACATCCAGGCCGTCATGTTCGACGTACTGCGCCACCGCCTGATCCTCTCCTTCGAGGCCGAGGCGTCGGGCGTCGACCAGGACCGGGTACTGGCACGGGTGCTCGATGTGGTCGCGGTGGCCTGAGCCATGAGTCGCCAGGGCGCGGCACGCCCGACCGAGCCCGTATCCGGCGTGCATGTGCAGGTCGCCGAGCTGATCGAGATGCGCCAGCGCGCCCGCGAGCTGCCCTTGTTCTCGACCTTGCAGCGACGCAGCCCCTTGGTGGGCCTGCACCATTCGCGGCTACGCGGCCGCGGCGTCGACTTCGATCACGTCCGCGCCTACCAGCCAGGTGACGACGTGCGTAACATCGACTGGCGCGTCACCGCGCGCACCCAGGAGCCACACACCAAGCTCTACCACGAGGAGCGCGAGCGCCCCATCTACCTGCTGGTGGAACAGAGCCGGCGCCTCTTCTTTGGCAGCGGCAAAGGTTTCAAATCCCTGCTCGCGGCCCAGGCCGCGGCCCTGATCGGCTGGGTAGCGCTGGCGCACAACGACCAGGTCGGTGGCCTGGTATTCGGCGACGATGGCTGTCAGGAGGTCAAACCCAGACGCAGCAAGCAAAGCCTGTTGCAGTTGCTTGACCGTCTGGCGCGGGCCAATCAGCAGCTGCATGCCGACCTCCAGTCCGATCCGGAGGACCTGGGACTGGCGTTACGCCGGACCCGCGAAGTCCTGCGTCCGGGCAGCCTGGCGGTCATTCTCTGCGACGAACGCGCCCTGACCGACACCGCCGAGAAACAATTGACCCTGCTTGGCCGACACATCGACCTGCTTCTGCTGCCACTTTCAGATCCGCTGGATCACGCGCTCCCCGACGCCGGACTGCTGCGTTTCGCCAGGGGAGGAGCCCGACTGGAGCTGGACACCCACGACCACAGCATTCGCCACGCCTACGCCGAACAGGCCCGGCTGCGTCAGCTGCGCTGGCAGCAACTGGCACGACGCCTGCGTGCGCCCCTGCTGCCTTTGTCTACGGAACGGCCCGCCTTCGAGCAGTTGCGCGACCAACTGATCGGAGCAACATGATGGACCCGCTGCAGCAGCTCGCCCCGCCCATCGCCCCGCCGCCGGTCGGTGCCTGGCCGCCAGCCCCCGGCTGGTGGATTCTTCTACTGATGTTGCCGCTGCTGGGCCTGCTATTGTGGCTGCTGCGTCGATGGTTCGCGCGGCGGCGGCCGAACGATCTTGCGGAAGCGACCGTCGATCCGCTTCGACAGGCTGCGCTGCTCGAACTTCAGCAAATGTCCAGGCCCGCCGACGGCGAACCGGCCAGTCTCTGGCTCCAGCAACTCAATGCCTTGCTCAAACGCCTGTGCCGTACCCGCTACCCCGAAGAGCACCCGCACCGCCTGAGCGGCCGGGCCTGGCTGGCGTTTCTCGACAGCCGCTGCCCTGCAGCCGGGCTGACACGCTGGATGATTCTGGTCGAAGGCGCCTACCGCCCCGACTGCCGGCTCGACGACCAGGCGATCGAGGGATTGGAGCAGTCAGTCGGCGTCTGGATTCGCAAGCATGCTTGACCTCGCCTGGCCCTGGGTTTTCGCCCTGCTTCCGCTTCCCTGGGTTCTACGCGCCCTGCTTCCGCCTTCCGAAAGCAGCCAGGCGGCCCTCAAGGTCAGCTTCCTCGATGACCTGCAAATGCTCAACAGTCGCCGCCCGCGTATCGTCCTGCCGCGCTGGCGACAGCAGTTGCCGTACCTGGCGATCTGGCTGCTGCTGCTGCTGGCCGCCGCGCGGCCGCAGTGGCTGGGCGAACCGCTACCCCTGCCCAGCACGGGCCGGGACCTGATGCTGGCGGTGGATATTTCCGGCTCCATGGATTACCCCGACATGCGCTGGCAGGGCATGGAAGTGACACGTCTGGAGATCGTCCAGCGGCTCTTTGGCGAGTTCGTCGAACAGCGGCACGGCGATCGAATCGGCCTTATCCTCTTTGGCAGCAAGGCTTACCTGCACGCCCCGCTGACCTTCGACCGGACCACCGTGCGCACCTGGCTGGAGGAGGCGGTGGTGGGCATCGCCGGAAGCAACACGGCGATTGGCGACGCCATCGGCCTGGCGGTCAAGCATTTACGCGAACGACCTGCGCAGAGCCGCGTACTGGTGCTTATCACTGACGGCGCCAACAACGGCGGGCAGATCGATCCGCAGGTAGCCGCTCGGCTGGCGGCAGACGAAAACCTGCGGATCTACACCATAGGCATCGGCGCAGCACCGGATGCCAGCGGTGCCTCCTTGTTCGGCTTCGATCCGGCCCTGGACCTGGATGAGCCCAGCCTGCGCGCGATCGCCGATCAGACCGGAGGCGAGTACTTCCACGGAGGCAGCAGCGAGCAGATCGAAGTCATCGGCACCACCCTCAACCGTCTCGAACCGGCGGCGCAGGAGCCCGCACAAAGCCGATTCGCTCAACCGCTGTACCCCTGGCCCCTCGGCACCGCGTTGCTCGCCAGCCTGATCCTCGCCCTGACCGCGGTCGATCCCGCCAGTCGCCCACGGTGGCGCCGGTTGGCACGCCCATGAGCTGGCTGCACCTTTCACGGCCGTACTGGCTGGTCCTGCTGCCGCTCATGGCCTGGCTGCTCTGGCGGCTCTGGCATCACCAGCGCCGGGCCGGCCAGTGGCAAAAGCTGCTGCCCGCTCACCTTCATGCTCTGCTCTTGACCCGTGGCCGCCCGCGTCGCAGCAAATTGCCCTGGCTGCTGCTCGGGCTGGCCTGGCTGGTGGCGTTGCTGGCGCTGCTCGGCCCGGCCTGGGACCGGCTGGAACAACCGACCCACAGGCGAATCGATCCTCTCGTGGTGCTGCTTGAGGTGACCCCGGCGATGCTCGCCGGCGACGTCACACCCAACCGCCTGGAGATGGGCAAACGCAAACTGCTCGATTACCTGGAAACTCGCCGCGACGCGCAGACCGCCGTCATCGTCTATGCCGGCAGCGCGCATACGCTCGTTCCCCTCTCGGACGACCTCGCCACCATCCGCAACCTGCTGGGTGCCGTGGATCCCTCGATCATGCCCGTATCGGGCCAGCGCGCCGATCTGGCCGTCAGCGAGGCCCTTGAGCTGCTGGCACAAGGCGGGCTCGGCAGAGGCCGCCTGCTGCTCATCGGCAGTGGCCTGAGCCCGGAAGAGCGCAGCAGCATCGCTAGACAGCTCCGTCGTTCGGGCGATTCGCTGTCGATCCTCGGCGTGGGTACCTCGCGCGGGGCGCCGATCATGAGTCCGGACGGTAGCTTCCTCAAGGATCCGCAGGGCGCCATCCTGCTCCCGAGGCTTGATCGCCCGGCCCTTGCCGAAGCCGCCGCGGAATTTGGCGGCAGCTATCAGACGGCACGACTTGGAGACGAGGACCTCGCCGCGCTGGGTCTGCTGCAGAGGCAGGGCAGCTGGGAACAGGAACCCGAACAGATACCCCTCGCGGCCTGGCGGGACCGGGGCCATTGGCTGCTGCTGCCACTGTTGATCATCGCCGCCCTTGCCGGTCGGCGGGGCTGGCTATTCTGCATGGCGCTGATGATCTTGCCCACTCAGCAAGGCCATGCCCTGGAATGGCAGGACCTTTGGCTGACGCCCGACCAGCAGGGCCAGCGACTCTATCGGGCAGAGCGCTTCGATGAAGCGAGCAGCCGCTTTCGCGACAGGCCCTGGCAGGCCATGGCTGCTTATCAGGCCGGCGACTACCATGCCGCGGCAGAGCGCTTCGGCGAAATCGACAGCCCGACAGCCCACTACAACCGGGGCAATGCCCTGGCGCTGGCGGAGCAACTTGAAGCGGCCCTAGAAGCCTATGACCAGGCACTCCACCTCGACCCCGGCCTGGAACAGGCCCGGCACAACCGTGCCCTGGTCGAGCAATGGCTGCGCCAGCAGCAGGAACAGGAGCAGCAAGCGCGGCAGGAGGCCACCGACGACGAAAGCGCAAAGCCTGCATCGGATGCCGGGCAGTCCCGCAACGCTGACGACATGGCGGCGAGCGAGCCCGCCCAGGAGCCGGGGGCTGACCCTGGCGCTCAGCCGAGCGAGCCGTCCCAGGTGACCCAGCCGCACCCCACCGAACTGGAAGCCAGGCAGGAGGCCGAACAGTGGCTGCGCCGTATCCCCGACGACCCCAGCGAACTGCTGCGGCAGAAATTTCTACTGGAACAGCGAAGGCGCCAGGGAGGCGTATGATGATTCGAGCGATGCTCGCCATCTGGTTGACTCTCGTCGCGATGCACAGCGGCGCTGTCGGCCTCACCGCGAAAGTCGACAGACACCGGCTCGCCCTCGACGAAACCCTGGTGTTGACGCTGGAGGCGTCCGACCCGACCCATTTCGGCACGCCCGATCTGCGCCCGCTGGAGGCGAGGTTCGTGGTTGCCTCACCGCGCCGCCTCGAATCCCTGCCGGCCGGAAGCGCATGGCAGATCACCCTGCAACCGCGGTACATCGGTGATCAGCAGATACCATCGTTGCAACTGGGCGAATGGCGCAGCGAACCGGTCAACCTGACCGTGCTGGACCGAGCGGAGCAGGCGTCCGCACAGCTGGCGCCGATCTTCATCGACGCCAGTCTCGAGCAGGACAGCGTTTATGTGCAGGCGCAGGCCGTGCTGACGCTGCGCATCTACCACTCCGTCTCGCTGTACGACGACAGTACCCTCTCGCCCCTGCAAATGCCGGATGCGCACGTCGAACGTATCGGTGACTTTCGCACCTATGAACGCACCCTCGGGGGCGTTCGCCACGGGGTCATCGAGGTGCGCTACGCGATCTTTCCCCAGCGCAGCGGCGAGCTGACCATACCGAGCCAGGTATTCAGCGCGACGACGGCGGCCACGGGCAGCAACGGCTCGATCTACGACATCCGTCCTGGACGCTCGACCCAGGTAAAATCACCCAGCATTCCGCTGATCGTCAGGCCCCAGCCGCCCGAATATCCAGCCGATGCGCCCTGGCTACCCGCCAGGCGTATCACCCTCAGCGAAGTCTGGAGCGCGCCGGAAGACGACATCCGGGTGGGAGATTCGGTGACTCGCAGCCTGATGATCGCCGCCGAGGGCCTGACCGCCGCTCAGCTGCCCCCGTTGCCCGCCAGCTCCCCGCCTGACCTGCGCCGTTATCCAGACCAACCCACGCTGGGCCACGGCGTCGACGACGGCGGCATCCTCGGCAGCCGCGAACAGCGCGAAGCCTTGGTACCCGGAGCCGCCGGTGAATTCGAGATCGCCGGTACCGAGCTGTTCTGGTGGAATACGCTCGAGGACCGGCTCGAAGTAGCCAACCTCCCCGCCCGGACATTCAAGGTGGAGAGCAACCCTGAACTGGTCGAGCCGCCAGTCGTCGTAGTGTCGTCCGCAACGGAGACCGCACCAGCGGCGCCCGCCTGGCCCTGGCAATTGAGCACCCTGGTGCTGGCGTTCACCACGCTGGCGGGTTTCGGACTCTGGTGGCGCGCCCGCCAGCGCCCGGCAGTGCAGCGCACGCAGACCGCAGGACCCAGCACCCGCAGCCTCCTGGACGACCTCCGCCGCGCCTGCGTGGCAGACGACACCCAGGGCACCCGGCAAGCCTTGGACGCCTGGGCCAGACAACAACCGGAAACCCTGTCCGAAATGGCCGCTCGCCATGCTCCGCTGTCCGAGGCCCTGGATGAGTTGAACAGTGCGCTATACAGCGAAAGCGGCGACAGGTGGCAAGGGCAGGCATTGTGGCAAGCGGTCAGTGAACTACCCGCATGCCACCCGGCGCCCCCGCAGGCCGACACCGGCACCCTGCCGCCGCTCTATCCTCGCTGAGCCGCAGGCGGGGCTCAGCGACAAAAGGTGCCGGCAGAGCCAGACGCGTCTGGCTCAAGCCAGGCTCTTGCTGACCACCTCGAACACATCGCTGGATAATTCGCCAGACGCCAGCACCCTTTCCAGCTCACCGCGCATCAGCGCCTGGCGCGCGTCGTCGTATTTGCGCCAGCGCGTCAGGGGAGTCAGCAGCCTGGAGGCTATCTGAGGGTTGAGGGCGTTGAGCATGATGATCTGGTCAGCCAGAAAGCGATAGCCCGAGCCGTCAAGCGCGTGGAAGTTGACGTGATTCTGGTTGGCGAAGGCGCCGATTACTGCGCGTACCTTGTTGGGGTTCTTGATGGTGAAGGCAGCATGTCGCATCAGATGATGCACGCGCTCGAGCCCCCCCGGCATGGCGCTGCCAGCCTGAACGCTGAACCACTGATCCATTACCAGTGGATCATCCTTGAAGGCCTCGGCGAAGGTTGCCAGCGCTGCGCTGCGCTCAGCCTCGAACGGCGAGTTGACCATGACCGCCATGGCGGTGAGTCGCTCGGTCATGTTGTCGGCCGTTTCGAACTGTTCCTGGCAGGCGGCGAGCACCTCCCGCCGTTCGCTGAGCATCAGGTAGGACAGGGCAATGTTCTGCAGCGCCCGTCGCGCAAAATGTTCGGACTGCGCCACGTAAGGCGTTTGGCGCGATAGCTCGCGGTTGGCCTGATAGCGCCTCCAGAGCGGCTCGAACAGGGCCTCGGCGATGCAGCGGCGGGCATGTTCGCGGGCGGCGTGAATGGCGTCCACATCGGCCACCTCGCTGATTTCGATCAGGTAGGCTTCGCCGGGCAGCGAGAGCATCTCGGCGACCATCGCCTGATCCAGCCTGTCGTTGTCCAGCACGCTACCCAGCGCACTTATCAGCCGCTGATCGACGCTCATGGCCTCGCCTCGCTGCTGCTGGTCGATCAGCTCGCGCAGGACCTGGACGGATAATTGCTGACCGGCCTCCCAGCGATTGAAACCGTCGCTGTCGTGCTGCATCAGATACATCAGCTGGTCTCGGCTGTATGGAAAGTCCAGCTTGACCGGCGCTGAGAAGCCCCGCAGGAGCGATGGCAGTGGCTGCTCGGGAGTATCGACAAAGGTGAAGCATTGCTCTGCGTCGGTCACCGAGATTACCCGGTCGGTCCCCACTGCAGCCCCCTCGCCGACCAGGCGCAAGGGGATTTCCCGGCCCTGGCTGTCCAGCAATCCCAGTTTGACCGGGATCACGAAGGGCAGTTTTTCCGCCTGCCCGGGCGTGGGCGGACAACTCTGGCGGAAGGTGAGGCTGTAGCGCTGCGTTGACGGATCATACGCTTCGCTGACGGCCAGCCGCGGAGTACCTGCCTGGCTGTACCAGCGCTTGAACTGCTGGAGGTCCGCCCCGGTGGCATCTTCCATCGCCTTGACGAAGTCGTCGCAGGTCACCGCCTGGCCGTCGTGGCGTTCGAAGTAGAGGTCCGAACCTTTGCGGAAGCCCTCCTCCCCCAGCAGCGTCTGGATCATCCGCACCACTTCGGCACCCTTCTCGTACACGGTCAGGGTGTAGAAATTGGAGATCTCGATGAAGGAATCGGGACGCACCGGATGCGCCATGGGTCCGGCGTCCTCGGCGAACTGGTGGGTGCGCAGATAGGCAACGTCCTCGATGCGCTTGACCGTCGCCGAGTTCATGTCCGATGAAAACCCGGCGTCGCGAAACACAGTGAAACCTTCCTTGAGCGACAGTTGGAACCAGTCGCGGCAGGTGACCCGGTTCCCGGACCAATTGTGGAAGTATTCGTGGGCGACGATGGCCTCGACCCGCTGGTGCGCGGCGTCGGTAGCTGTCTCGGCGCGCGCCAGGACCGCACTGGAGTTGAAGATGTTGAGCCCCTTGTTCTCCATGGCGCCCATGTTGAAGTCATTGACCGCGACGATCATGAAGATGTCGAGATCGTATTCGCGCCCGTAAACCTGCTCGTCCCAGCGCATCGACCGCTTTAGGCTGTCCATGGCATGCTGGCATTTGTCGATGTTTTCCGGCTCGACATAGATACGCAGGGCCACTTCGCGACCGCTCATGGTGGTGAAGCTGTCCTCGACGCACCAGAGGTCGCCAGCCACGAGGGCGAAAAGATACGCCGGCTTCTTGAACGGATCTTCCCAGGTAGCCCAGTGGCGACCATCGTCCTCGCTACCGCTGGCCACCGGATTGCCGTTGGAGAGCAGGATGGGGTACCGCTGCTGGTCGGCCTTCACCGTGGTGGTGAAACTGCTCATCACATCGGGGCGGTCCAGGTAATAGGTGATCTTGCGAAACCCTTCAGCCTCGCATTGGGTGCAGAACATCTTGCCGGACTTGTACAGGCCTTCCAGCGCGGTGTTGGTTTCCGGGTGAATGCACACCGTGCTCTCGAGTACAAAGGATGCTGCGTCAGGCTGCAGGCTCAGGCTGTTTTCATCGATCTGGTAATCACCAAGACCCAGCGGCCGTCCATCCAGGGAAAGGGACAGCAGCTCGAGTTCCTGGCCATGCAGCAGCAACGGCGGCAAGGCACTGCTGGCGGCCGCGTCGTTGCGCTGCATCGCCAGCCGCGCATGGACCAGCGTGCGGTCTTCGTACAGTTCGAAGGTCAGATGGGTTTCATCGATCAGATAGTCAGGCGCCTGATAATCCTTGAGATGGATGACTTTCGGTTGTTCTGTACGCATCGGAGAACCCTTGTCTTGAACGGCAAGCCCCAAGCTTCCTGCCGCCGGCGACAAGTTGCAAGCCTGGAGCGGCCATTCAGGGGAACGCCTCAGGCGTGGCCGCTGGCGACGACCTGGTAGGAGCTGAATTTGCGGATGTTGATCACGCCAGTATCGAGGATAAGGTATTGGCCCTTGATGCCGAGCAAAGTGCCTTCCACCTGTGGGGTTTTCTCGAAGTCCAGGCTGAGCACCTTGCTCGGGTAGCTCAGCACCGGATAGCGGATATCGAGCACGCTCGCTTCGCTCAGCGGCTGGATCGCCTGCAGGCCGAAACGCTGCTGCAACGCCAGGATGCCTTCGGCACAGACGTCGAGCAGCCGATCACGGGCCTCGATGAGATCGACCGGCGCGGCGTCGCCCTTGAGCAGGGCACGCCAGTTGGTGCGATCACCTACCTGGTTGCGCAGAAGGTCTTCGACGAGACCCGACTGCTGACGGGTCGCCACGCGCAAAATCGGCAATCCCTGGGTCGCGCCCTGATCGAGCCAGCGGGTCGGCAGCTGGGTCGCGCGGGTGATGCCAACCTTCAACCCGGACGAGTTGGCGAGGTACACCACGTGATCGGTCATGCAGAACTGCTCCCCCCATGCCGAGTCGCGGCAGGTGCCGAGCTCATGATGGCAGCGCTCCGGACTCATGATGCAGATGTCGCACTCGGGCAGCTTGCTGAAGCAGGGGTAACAGTAGCCCTGGCTGAAGCTCTTGCGCGTCTTGCGACCGCAATGGCTGCAGTGGATCGCCCCTTGATACTCGAGCCGGATCGACTGGCCAAGCAGCGGATTGACCGCCACCTCACCATCCCCCAGGGGCAATCCATACTGTACGGTCTCGCCAAGGCGAGTCGTCATCTTGCGCAGACCGCCGCGTCCCAATTCGATCATCAGTGCAGGGTATCCGGGTTGCTGCTGAACAGGATGTTCGGGACCGTCTTGGATTTCGAGGCGCACTCCTGGGCATTCATGTAACCGGTACGCTGCTCCTCGGGAAGATTCTGCACTTCCCAGGCGATCATCGCCTGCAGGCAGAGCTCCTTCTGCTCGGTGGTCAGCCGGCGCCCGTCGCCCCACTTGCCCAGTTCCACCGCCAGCTTGAGGTTCTCGTAGATCTCGGGGGTGATGTTGCGAATCGCATCTTCGAAGGATGACATGGCCGGTCTCCATGGAAAGGACCCGGCATTCTAACGGGAAATCGCGGGGCAGGCTGCAGCCTCGATCCATTGCCGGGACCGCAGCGCTCGGGTCAGTGCCGCGGTGCCATGCGCGCTCTGGCCAGCATGCCACCGGCCACACCGGTGATGCAGCCAGCCACCAGGCCGCTGACATGCGCCGCATTGGCAATGGCGACCGAACCGAAGGTCACCACCTCGATGAGGCCGGTCATGCAGATTACCAGCCAGGCCAGCATCAGCATGACCACGCCGGAAGGCAGGCGATATGCGTCCCCCGGTGCGAGTTTCTGGAACAGCCAGCAATGTCCGAGCAGCCCGTAGAGCACCCCGGACAATCCCCCGAAAATACCGGGACCACCGTAGAGATACTGCGCTGCGTTCGAGGCCAGGCCGTAGAGCAGCGTCAAGCCGAACAACAGCAAGGGCCCTTGGCGAATCTCAATGCGGCGTCCCAACTCCCAGTACCACAAGCTATTCATGGCCAGATGGAGAAAACCAAAATGGATGAACACAGGCGTGATCAGGCGCCACCATTGCCCCTGGCCGAGGGTGTGCTCGAGCCGCGCGAAATAGACGTAATCGCCCTCGATCCGGAAATCCAGGAAGCTCAGCCAGCGCACCGCATCGAGGTTGTCGCCGAGCCAGGTGACCGCGGCGGCAATAAAGGTCAGCAGCAGAACGACGCTGGTGAAGGGATGACGGCGCAGGGCCTGGGTCACGCCGTTGCCAGGCATTGAGCGTCTGGCAGGCGCCGGGCCCGCCTGCCCCTGGGGATGACTGAGGTAAAGTTCGCGGACCTCGCCGACCCGTTCGCGAGGGACTCGCAAGACCTGGTCGCCAGCCTCCTCGGAGACCCGACAGGGAACCCCCTGGTGCTGCAGCATGGCAACGAAGCCGCTGAGATCCGCCGAAAGCGGCAAGCGGATGGCTTCTTCCAGCATCATGAATCGGACGGCTCCACGTTGATCCAGACGAAATTCGCCGGCTCCAGGCGTTTTTCGGGACCCAGCCGATATGCCGCCAGCTTGCCGCGCTTGACCGCGCTGTAGTCGAGACAGGCCAGGTTGGGACGAATCGGCCCCGGATGGCCCGAGCACCAGTAATGGCCAACGAACAGCATCGGCTCGTCCGGCCCGTAGAGAAATAAACGGCGCCGCTCGGTTTCACTGATCCGGGTGCGCGCCGCGCGATCGGGCAGGCCGTCAGGCTGAAACACCACGTCCGCGTAGGTCTTGGGGTGCTCTTCCCAGAATTTGGTGCGGAACACGGTGCGCACGAACCCCTCGTCCGTGGTAACCGTGAGGCCATGGGGCAGCGGCATGTCGGTGCCGCGCAACAGACGGTCCAGGGCGATCTGGGCGAAACTGCCATCGGTGGCCGCCTCGCGCAGGAAATCCATGTCGATCAATCCATCGGTCAGGCGCTCACGCAGCCTGGCGATCAGGTACTTGTCCCAACAGGCATGCACGACGCGGAATCGGCCGCCGTCCAGGTAGAGCGGCATGTCCATGAACCACTCGCGAAAGGCTTTCCATTCCGCCGGATGCGACTCGAACTGCTTGAAGGTTTCTTCCAGCAACTTTGCATAGCGAGGCGAGTGGTCGCGCACGAACTCGCGACCGCTTTCCGGTGGGGCGGGCGTGTACCAGCCAAGGGCATTGAATTCATGATTACCCATGATGCACAGGGCCTGCCCCGCCTCGACCATGTCATGCACCAAGTGCAGACATTCGCGAATATGAGGCCCTCGATCGATGATATCGCCGAGAAAGATCGCCATCCGCGACGGATGCCGCCAGACGTCCCCGCGCCGCCGGTAGCCCATTCCATCGAGCAGACGGACCAGGGTTTCGGCGCACCCGTGAACATCGCCAATCAGGTCGTAACCCCGTTCCGAATCCAGTTGCATCACGCTCCTCCGCCGAGACGACTGCCCCAACCCAATTTGGTCCGGCAAATCTCGTAAAAGTTGTGATCCAGCGGGTGAATGAGGTTCAGCTTCTGGGATTTCTTGCGCACCGTCACAGTATCACCGGGGGCACAGGTGAAGTGGTTCTGCCCGTCGCAGGAGACCTGGGGGTAGATCTGCATGTCCGATGACACCACGATCTTCAGTTCGCTACTGCCGTCCACCACGATCGGGCGGCTGGAAAGCGTGTGGGGATACATGGGTACCACCACGATGGCGTCGAGCTTGGGATGCATGATGGGCCCGCCCGCCGATAGCGAGTAAGCGGTCGAGCCGGTTGGCGTGGAGATGATCAGGCCGTCCGCTTTCTGGCTACAGACGAACTGGCCGTCGATGAAAAGCTCGAACTCGATCATGCGCGTCGACTTGCCAGGATGCAGGACCACGTCATTGAGAGCGTCACCCTCGCCGATCGGCTCGTCCTGGCGGCGCACCAGTGCTTCCAGCAGGAATCGGCGTTCCATGGTGAACTGGCCGTCCAGCACTTCCGCCACCTTCACCTCGAGTTCGTCGGGGCGGATATCGGTGAGGAAACCCAGGCTGCCACGGTTGATCCCCAGCACCGGAATCCGGTGACGCGCCATTGCCCGAGCCGCGCCAAGCAGGCTTCCGTCACCACCGACCACAATCACCAGATCGCACGATTCTCCCAGCAGTTGACGTGAGGAGGTCTGCATTCCGTGACCAGGCAGCATCTCCGCGATGGTTTCATCGAGTATCACGTGCAGACCGCGATCAACGAGAAATCGCTTGAGCCGGCGGATGGTGTCAAGCACTCGAGTGCTGCCCAGACGGCCGATGATGCCAATGTTGCGAAATTGCTCCATGGATGTTCCCGATAAGGTGCGCAAGTACCTTCGATTATGGGCGAAACGCGGAGGCAGCGGCAAACAGGGCTCGGCTATGCTGGACCCATGCAAAGCCTCTCTCTCGAAACCACGCTAAACCGGCTGCATCATTCCAGGGTGAGGGATCTCGCCTGGACGCTGCTCTCGCCGCCACTTATCCCTGATCAACCGCAACAGCGCCATCCCCTGGCCGCCAGCCCCTGGCTTGATGGCCACAGCTTGTCGAACTGGCTCAGCCGGCTCGATGCGGCCCCCGCCCCGTTGGAGGACTGGCTGGCACAGCGCAGCAACCGCCGCCTAGGGCTCTATTACGAACGCCTGTGGCAGTTCGCCTTGATCCATGCCCCCGAGGTCGAACTGCTGGCCTCCAACCTTGCCATCCGCCGGTCCGGCCAGACACTGGGAGAGCTTGATCTGCTGCTGAGCGATGCAGACGGTATCTGGCACCTGGAGCTCGCGCTCAAGCTCTACCTTGGCGTCCAGCAGGAGGCAGGCCTGTCATGGATCGGGCCCGGCGGGGTGGATCGGCTTGATCTGAAGCTGGCGCGGCTTCTCGATCACCAGCTGCCGCTACCTGCCCAACCCGAAGCCCAGGCCGAACTGACTCGCCTGAACGTCGAAGGCACTCGCAGCCGCTTCTGGCTGGCGGGATATCTTTTTCTTCCCTGGCGCTCGACTCAGGGTGAGGCGATGAAACTGTGCTGGGTCAGGCGCCACGACTGGGCGGCGTTCGCAGACGCACACCCGGGCGCCCTGTGGCAGCCGCTGCCACGTCAAGCCTGGCTGGCACCGGCGCGTCTGAACGGCAGCGAGATCATGGGGCGTGAGGGCTTCGGCGAGTGGCTGGCGCGCTTGCCATCACTTGCACCCGCGCAACTTCTTGCACAACTGGAGCGGGCCGGACCCGATGACTATCGAGAAACCACACGGGTGTTCCTGGCGAATGAGCAATGGCCTACCGCTCAGCAGTGGCGCCTACGCAACTGACGCAGCAGCGGCTCAGCCGCACGGCGACCCTGCAAGCCGCCCGTATGGACGAAAACCACGCGCGCGCCCGGCTCAAAACGGCCGGCTTCGACATGTTGGCGCAGGGCCAGGAGCGCCTTGGCGGTGTAGACCGGCTCCAGCGGCAGGCGGGTCTGCTCTTCGATATCGAAGATAAACTGCGCCAGTCTGCGGTCGAAGCGCCCAAAGCCCTTGCCGCTCGCCTCCAACATTTCGTATCGATCGGTCGAAACCCCTGCCTCCCGCAACAATTGCGCCACCTGGTCGCCCCCCCGATGCGCGCCAGGCCCGGCCAAGGCGCCATAAACCAGACGCCCTGTGGCCCTTTCCCCGATCACCAGCCCTGCCATGGTGGTTCCCGTGCCGGCTGCCAGCCACCAGGCATCGAACGCCTGCCAACCGAACGCCGGCAAGGCGCCCTCGACCTGCTCGACCAGCATCGCGCAGCCCAGCGCGCCCTCAAGCCCGCCGCCTCCCTCGGGTACGCAATGATACCTCGGATAGCGGGCCTGCCAGGCGCCCCAGAAGTCAGCCTGATGCCGTTCGCGGTATCCGCCGTATCCCAGCCAGTGCAAGTGCATGCCGAAACGACGCAGATCGATTATCGTCGGGGTCGAGGTCTCGTGACCACGTAGTAGACCGACCGTTGACAGCCCCAGCCGCTGACCGGCCGCTGCCAGCGCATGCAGGTGATTGGAATGTGGGCCACCGAGGCTGATCAGCCCGGTGCACCCGCGCTGGCGAGAGCCTTCGAGATGAAGGCGCAGCTTGAACCACTTGTTGCCAGAAAGCAGCGGATCGATCAGATCGAGCCTGAGTACTGCAATCTCCACGCCCTGGGCAGCCGCCCAGTCGACCGTGAGGGGCTCCAGCACAGTGGGCCCCAGCATAGAAATAAGCCCGTTCAGCTGCCCGTGCGCCGTGCCGCGCCGCGGTGCCGCGAACAGCAGTCGGATACACCCGGCACGAACTGCATGGGGAGATCAATCCTGTCCACGGGGATGCCGCACCGGCTGCCGTTTAGCATGCTTGCCTGGCAGGCAGGCCGCATGTAGTGATCCAGCCACTGCCGGTAGTGCTCCAGTGAAACGGAACATTTTGCGGCAGCATAGGCCTGCGGGTTCTGCTGATAGGGTTCGATATCGTCCACCGGCACGGTGAGCTGCCCTGCTCCTGGGTGATAGACGACGAATACCATTCCCTGGTCCGCCAGGCGTTCGAGAGTCTTGCGACCAATCTGCTCCCGGAGGTCGGCACAGACCGCTTCCAGCCGGGCAATCTCCGTCTCGGCAGTCAGCTGACGCTCGTCTCGCCGCAGCAACTCGTCCTGCAGTGCAACGATGCGTTTCTGAAAATCCTCGGCCACCGCCGTGATGCGTGCCTGGGCTTCAAGTTCGAACCGATCGCGCATGGCATCGATCCCCGCCTGGCCCTTGCGCTCGTTCCGCCGCAACTGCTCGCTCAATTCTTCGCGAATCCGTCGGAAGCACTCGGTCTGGGCCGCCTGCTGGGCTATCAGGGCTTCGGCTCGGCCGCGCTCATCCTTGAGAAGCTGATGCAGGCGGGCAATCTCGTCGCTCAGGCGTGCCCGGGCCTGCTCACTGTCCTGAAGATCCTTTTTCAGCTGGCCTTCGACATACTGAGGAACCCCCGCCATCGCCGGGGCGGCTTCTCGGGGCTCGGCAAAAGGCCCTCGCGTATACCAGCGATCCTCGGCGGCAATCTGCAGTCGCTCAGCTGGCAAGGAGGGCGTAGCCTCTTCCTCGATGATCAGCCCCAATCCGTTACGTTTGACACGATCACGCATCAGCGCCAAATGGTTGCGCTCACCTTTCATCAACGGGTCCCAGAGATGCATCTGGTGCCAGGACACAGGGCACTGGCTACGACAGACCATCCGGATCGGACCTGAACCAAGGTCAGGGCCGCGCCCGCCCCGCTCGGCCAGCATGCGCAGCGGAATATTCCAACCGCTGTCAGCCGCCCCGTCTTCGTGGAAATCGAGGTAGAAGAAAACCGCCGCGCGAATCGCCAGCCGCGGATCGATCACGACGAACGCAGCACCGATCTGCTGTTCGGCAAATTCCGGCAGGTTGACCACACCGTCCAACACCGCCTCGAATTCGGGGTACAGCATTTCCTTGCAGACACCGCCGTCTCTGAAGAACAGCACGGCTTCTGCCATCTGCGCCTTTTTTCTCATGCTCGCTCATCCTCGCTGCGCGGATACTGCCGAGTCGACGGTCTCCTGATACGCCATAATTCAGGCGCCATTGGAATGACGAATCTTAAAAGATCTTCCTTGTCGGGCAGTGTGATTGGGTTGGCATGACCTGGAGTCGAGTGGTCACACGCCTGGTCGCCCCTCGAAAGTGTGACGCGCCTCATGATTCAGGTGCAATTGAATTGAAAGACGCGTTTGCTTGTCACGTCACGCCGGATCCGCCACGATTCGCGCTCTGTATCACTTGGCAGCGCTGCGATCGATGCGCATCCGAATACTGTTCCTGACCGCCGCCATTCTCGGCCTGATCTCGCTGGGGCTCTATCTGCAATGGACGCAGGATCGCCGAGCCGGCCCCTTGCTGTCCGACCTGCGTCCCTTGACCATCGAGCATCAGGGCAGCAATCGTGGACTCGGCAATCTGCTTGCCATCGAGGTCCGCCTGCTGCCTGCCGACTACCAGAGCCCTGAACGCCTGCATCTGCGCTTCGCCAGTCACCTCCGCCAGGCGCAGGACGCAGGGCTGCTCGGCAGCCAGACCGTCGTGGCGCTCCCCGAGCACGTTGGCACTGGCCTGTTTGCCATTGGCGAGAAGCCAGAGGTCCAGCAGGCGCGAACACTTCGCGACGCCATGCAATGGATGGCGCTGAGCAACCCCTTGGGATACCTGCGCGCCTTGCTGGGCAACCATGGAGAGGACCGCCGGACTGAAGCGGTATTACGCATGAAAGCGCGGGGCACGGCGGCGGCTTATCAGAGCGTATTCGCCGATCTGGCCCGGGAGTTCGAGGTCACGCTGGTGGCGGGATCGCTGGTACTGCCAGAGCCCTACCTGTCCAACGGACGGTTGCGTCCAGGCAGCGGACCATTGCGGCAGGTCGCAGCTGTATTTTCGCCAGAGGGCACCATTCTGGAGCCGCTGCTGATCAAGCATCATCTCAGCCGTTACGAGCAACGCTACAGCGCCGCTTCGCATGTAGCGCGCTGGTATGCCGAATATGAGACGCCCGCGGGCAGCCTGACGGTCATGCTGGGTTGCGATGATCCGCGGCAGGAATCCGAACGCCCGGCGGTCGCTGCGCTCATCGGATCAGACTGCGCGCCCTTGCCCGGCGCGCAGCACCAGGTACAGGTCGGGACGCTGGGGCTTCCCTGGAATCTGGCAGGCTCGCCCCGCCGTCCCAACCCCGTGGTCAATGCCCAGCCTGGAAGAATGCTGAACGCCTGGATCGGGAAGGATCACAACTCGGTGGCGTCGTCCGCTTCGTCGGAATAGTCCTGCTCCGAAGCACGGCGGTCGAGGAGCTCTTCTTGATAATCGTCCATTGGGCTCTCCTGTCTGTCTGGTGAAATTCAGTGCGCATAGCGCTTTGTCAGATTGCAAACAAAGACCATGCCAATACACTAAAGATTCCACCTTGCACGCTGATGACAGCGCAGCGACGAGACTCAACTGCTCAAGCCAACCGAGTTCATGATCAACCGGATCAGATAGGCCAACAACCCGAGTGCGGTGACGCTGAGCCCCCAGATGATCACCAGCCAGGCGAGGCGCCGCCAGAGCGGCGCCTGTTCCGATTCGCCCCCTCGTTTCATATCCGCTCCTTAATGATAGCCGTGTTCGGCGGTCACCTTGCCGCGAAACACGTAGTAGCTCCAGGCGGTGTACACAAGAATGATCGGAATGATGACGAGTGCCCCCACCAAGGCAAACGCCTGGCTTTGCGGCGGTGCGGCGGCCTCCCATATGCTGACTTCCGGCGGAATGATGTTCGGCCAGAGGCTGATGCCCAGACCGCTGTAGCCAAGAAAGATCAACCCGAGTGTGAGCAGGAACGGCGAGTAGTGAGCATAGGATTCGATCGAACGAAGCAGGAAAACAGTGCAGAGCAGCACCAATATGGGGACCGGCATGAACCAGTACAGGTTCGGCAGGGTGAACCAGCGGTCAGCGATGTCCTGATGGGCCAGGGCCGTCCAGAGGCTGACGATGCCGGTGATGATCAGCAGCGCCCAGGTCAGCGGCTTTCCAAGATCATGCATCCGCCGCTGCAGATCACCCTCGGTGCGCATGATCAGCCAGGTACAGCCGAGCAACGCAAAAGCCACCAGCAGCGCTGCGCCACAGAACAGCGAGAACGGTGTCAGCCAGTCGAAGGGCCCACCGGCATAGGCACGTCCCTCGACAGGCAACCCGGTAATGAAGGCGCCCAGTAGCACCCCCTGAGAAAAGGTGGCTACCAGTGATCCGCCTATGAATGCCTTGTCCCAGAAATGCCGCCGCTCGGGGCTCGCCTTGAAGCGAAACTCGAACGCCACGCCTCGAAACACCAGGGCAATGACCATGAAGATCGCCGGCAGGTAGATGGCCGACAGCACCACCGAATAGGCCAGCGGAAAGGCTGCGAACAACCCCGCTCCGCCCATCACCAGCCAGGTTTCGTTGCCATCCCAGACTGGCGCCACAGTGTTCATCATGACGTCACGGTCGGTTTCGTCAGGTACGAAGGGAAACAGCAGCCCGATCCCCAGATCAAAGCCATCCATGATTACGTACATCATGATGGAGAACATGATGATGAGCGCCCAGATCAACGAATAATCGATGTCCATGCTTCAGTTCCCCTTGCCCAGTTGATCTTTCTTGTGGGTGTCGACCCGCTCATCGGCAGCCGACAGCGGCCGCGCCGGCGTACGCGACTCGCCCGGCCCGCCAGCGCCCTTTTCGCGACCTTCGAACGGCACCGGCCCTTTCGCCACCAGGTGCAGCACATAGACCAGGCCCACCCCGAACACGGCGAAATACACCACCACGAACATCGCCAGCGTGAATCCCATCTGGGTGGCCGAATGCGGCGATACCGCGTCTGCGGTTCGCATGATCTCGTACACCACCCATGGCTGCCGCCCCACCTCGGTAGTGATCCAGCCGGCGAGAATGGCAACGATGCCGGACGGCCCCATCCAGGTCATGAAGCGCAGGAAGGGACGGGAAGTGAAAAGCTTCTTGCGGTATCGCAGCCACAGGCTCCAGGCGCCGCTGAAGATCATCAGCAGGCCTATGAGCACCATCAACCGGAAAGACCAGAACACGATCGGTGCGTAGGGTCGATCTTCCCGGGCAAAGTCCTTGAGCGCAGGAATCGGCTCGGTCAGGCTATGGTTGAGAATGAGACTGGCGAGGTAGGGAATCTCGATTTTATAAAGGGTTTCCTCACGTTCCATGTCTGGCCAGCCGAACAGGATCAGCGGCGTTGGGCCTCCATGCGAGTTGTCCCAATTGCCCTCCATCGCGGCGATCTTCGCCGGCTGGTATTCCAGGGTGTTGAGCCCATGCAGGTCGCCGACCGCAGCCTGTACCGGCGCCACCAGTAGCGCCATCCACAGCGCCATGGAGAACATCTTTCGCACAGCCGGATTGTCGTTGCCCCGAAGCAGGTGCCAGGCCGCCGAGGCCCCGACGAAGAACGCTGTGGCCAGGAACGCGGCGATTGCCATATGAGTCAGGCGATAAGGGAAGGACGGATTGAAGACCACCGCGAACCAGTCCACCGGAACGACGACTCCATCAATGATCTCGTGCCCTTGCGGCGTATGCATCCAACTATTGGAAGCCAGGATCCAGAAGGTGGAGATCAGCGTACCGATGGCAACCATGATGGTGGAAAAGAAGTGCAGCCGGGGACCTACCCTGTTCCAGCCAAACAGCATCACACCGAGAAAGCCCGCTTCCAGAAAGAACGCCGTGAGCACCTCATAAGCGAGCAGAGGCCCGGTAATGCTACCCGCAAACTCAGAATAGCCACTCCAGTTGGTGCCGAACTGGTACGCCATGACAATGCCGGACACCACCCCCATGGCGAAATTGACCGCAAAGATCTTCAACCAGAAGTGGTACAGGTCGCGGTAAAGTTCCTGGCGAGTTTTCAGCCAGAGCCCTTCGAGGACCGCCAAGTAACTGGCGAGACCTATGGTGATGGCCGGAAAAATGATGTGAAACGCGATGGTAAAGGCGAATTGGATGCGGGCGAGCTCTAAAGCTTCCAGTCCGAACATGACACTCCCTCATCTTGGCAGAGACAATCGCTGGCTCCATCCTACGAAAAGCAGTGTCATCATCCTGATCGGAGCGCTAGCACGCTTTGACCGTCGCGGAAGAAAAAGTGCGCTCACTGACGCAACGCGGGAGCCACTATCATGAAGCGGAAACGAAAAAGCGGCCCCTAAGGACCGCTTTTCGAAGCCTCAGCTAGACTGAGGCAGGTATGGCGCAGCGGACGGGACTCGAACCCGCGACCCCCGGCGTGACAGGCCGGTATTCTAACCGACTGAACTACCGCTGCGTGTCGGCTGGACTTGCGTCCATTCTCGCAAGAGTGGTGGCTGATGACGGGATCGAACCGCCGACCCCCTGCGTGTGATGCAGGTGCTCTCCCAGCTGAGCTAATCAGCCGATCGCCTTGCGAGGTGCGCAATTTACTTGGCAGTCCCAGGTAAGTCAATAAGTTTTAAGAAAAAATCGGGATCCTGGGAATCGGCAGGAGCGGCGCCACCGACCCACCGGACGAATGGAGGAGAACCATGAACTAACTCATGGGTCTAATACGATTGTCATATTTTTTTGCCATGATCTGGCGCGATCCAGGATCGCCGCCAGCTGATGTCGAACCCAAGCTCAGGCCCATGGAGCAAGCGTTTGCCTTCACACTCCCGAAAAATCCGTCGGTACGCCCCCTTGCTAGCCGGTGCGGCCGTACTCTGTCTGTTCTTCATCCTGATAGGCTGGCAGCTCAATGCCTGGATGGAGCTCACCCGCAGCTCCCGTGACGCCACCAACCGCCCTATCCCGTCCATCGATACCATCCCCGATCTCGAGCGCCTCGGTGTACTCTTCGGCACGCCGCATATCGCCGAGAGCGATGTCACCTTCGACGGCGAGTCTGACATGGTGCTCCATGGCAGCTTCGTGCATGCCGATCCGCAGCGGTCTTCCGCGATCATCCAGCATGGTCCGGAGGCGCCTCGCCTGTTTCGCCCCGGCGACGCGCTGTCATCGGGGTTGAGACTGCAGGGGGTATATGCCGATCGGATCGAGATCCTGCGTAACGGCCGCGCGGAGGTGTTGAGATTTCCCAAGCCGGGCGAGGCCGTCTACTTTCCAGAGTCAGAGCCCGCCTACGCCGAGCCGCCAGCATACACGGAGGCTCCCTACGAGCCTGCCGAACCCGATCTGCGACAGCAGATGGACGCGCTGCGACAGCAACTGGAGGGGACGCCTCCTGACGCAGCCCCCATCGATGATTAGCCACGGAATTCAACCAACCAATGTTGCCTAATTTTCCCCGCCCCCTCATCGCCCTTCTCGCCGCCGGGATGCTGGCCACCCCGTTGCAGGCCACGGCCGCCGAACCAGGCATCGAACCCAGTACCTCCCAACAGCAGGATGGCTGGACGATCAACATGAGGGACGCGGACGTGCGAGCCTTCATCGACCAGGTCAGCGAAATCACCGGACAAACCTTCATTGTCGATCCGCGGGTACGCGGCCAGGTCAGCGTCGTCTCGAGCGCCACGCTATCGCTTAGCGAGCTTTACCAGCTGTTCCTGTCGGTGATGGCGACCCACGGATTCACCGTGCTGACCCAGGGCGATGTCGCCCGCATCGTGCCCAACGCCGAAGCCAAGGCCGAGGCCGGCACCGGTCCCACCGGGGGTGACCAGCTTGAAACCCGCGTACTGCAAGTTCAGCAAACGCCAGTCAACGAGCTGATTCCGCTGATTCGCCCGCTGGTCCCCCAGTACGGTCATCTCGCGGCAGTGCCGTCGGCCAATGCCCTGATCATCAGCGACCGCAGCGCCAACATCGCTCGCATCACCGACATCGTCAGACAGATAGACCGTAGCGAGACCCACGATTACACCGCCCTGAACATCGAACATGGCTGGGCCATGGACATTGCCGAGGTTCTGCGTAACACCGTTCGCCGAGGCGAGGCACAGGAAACCGCTGGCGCTCAGATCATTGCCGACTCGCGCACCAACCGGCTGATCTTCATCGGCCCGGCGGAGGCACGGACCCGCCTCAGTTCGCTGGCTCGCACCCTGGACACCCCCGCGACGCGCTCGGCCAACACCAGGGTCATCCGGCTTCGCCACAACGACGCCACCGCCCTGGCCGAAACGCTCGGCGACATTTCCGAGGGGCTCGCCACCCAGGGTGCGGATCCGATGGCGGCCCCTACCCAGCAGAACATTCTCATTCGCGCCGACGCCAGCCTGAACGCCCTGGTGCTGCTGGCCCCCCCGGAGATGGTCGCCACGCTCGAGACCATTGTGCGTCAACTCGATGTACCCCGAGCGCAGGTACTGGTCGAGGCAGCCATCGTCGAGGTTTCCGGAGACATCAGCGATGCACTGGGCGTGCAGTGGGCTGTGGATGCGCGCGGCAGCACTGGCGGCGCAGGAGGTGTCGGCTTCGGCAACACCGGCCTGGCGATCGGCACCCTCATCAATGCCATCAACCAGAACGAGATTCCGGCGGGCTTGCCTGACGGCGCGATCGTGGGTATCGGCACGAGCAGCTTCGGCGCCCTGATCACGGCCCTCTCGGCCAACAGCAAGAGCAACCTGCTCTCTACCCCCAGTCTGCTCACCCTGGACAACGAGGAAGCCGAGATCCTGGTCGGCCAGAACGTGCCGTTCCAGACCGGCTCCTACACCACCGATGCAGCGGGGGCGAACAACCCGTTCACCACCATCGAGCGCCAGGACATCGGGGTCACGCTACGCGTCGTGCCGCACATCAACGAAGGCGCCACCCTGCGCCTGCAGATCGAGCAGGAGATTTCCTCGATCGCGCCAACCGCTACGCTTACCGCCCAGGCCGTTGACCTGATCACCAACAAGCGCTCGATCAAGAGCACCATTCTGGCTGAGGATGGCCAGGTGATCGTGCTTGGCGGGCTCATTCAGGACGATGTCACCCGCAGCGAGTATCGAGTGCCGGTCCTCGGCCGGATACCGGTGCTGGGCGCCCTCTTCCGCTCGACCCGGGATACCGAGGTCAAGCGCAACCTGATGGTGTTTCTGCGACCTACGGTAGTCAGGGACGGCGCAGGCATGGCGGCGTTGTCTGGAGCCAAGTACAACGACATCCGCATCATCGGCGCCGGCCAGGAGGCTTCTTCGCTACTGCCGGAGGACCTGCCTCGCCTGTTCGATCGCCAAGGGCAGTCTGCCATCCCTACCGTCGACCTGAGATCGCAGGAACAGGCGACGCCTCGGTCCGCCGCTCCCGCTGCCCGGGTTCAGCAAGCGCCGCAAGCCGCACCCGCACCACAAACAGGCGCGCCGCTGAAAAGCGGCTGGTCCGTGCAGCTTGCCAGCCTGTCGAAGGCTGACAGCGCCGAGGCCCTCAGATCCGAGCTTCGCGCCTCGGGTTACAACGCTTACGTCATCGCAGCGGGCAATCTCTATCGGGTGTTCGTAGGCCCAGTGGCTGATCGCGTGGCGGCCAATGCGCTGCGTGATCAATTGCAACGGCAGCGACAGCTCGATGGTTTCGTGGTGATGTTCGGCCGCGACTGATGCGCCTTTCTCCCACCTGATCCTCCCGTGAGGATCAGGTGGGAGAATAGCGGCAGCAGCCTCCGCCGATCAGGACCACCTAGCCCCGGAGGATCAGAGCGCGGCCAGTCCGCGAGCGAGATCGGCCTTGATATCTTCCGGGTCTTCCAGGCCGACGGCGATGCGCACCAGACTGTCACGGATGCCTGCATTGGCTCGCTCTTCCGGGCTCAGTCGGCCGTGGGTGGTGGTCGCCGGATGGGTAATGGTGGTCTTGCTGTCGCCCAGGTTGGCGGTGATCGAAATCATCCGCGTGGCATCGATGAACCGCCAGGCTCCCTCCTTGCCCCCCTTGACCTCGAAGCTCAGCACTGCACCAAAGCCTTTTTGCTGACGGCGTGCCAGCTCATGCTGTGGATGGCTGGGCAGGCCGGCGTAGTAGACGCGCTCCACGCCTGGCCGCTGTTCAAGCCACTCGGCCAGCGACTGAGCCGAAGCACAATGCGCCTGGACCCGCAACCGTAGCGTTTCGAGGCCCTTGAGGAAAACCCAGGCATTGAAGGGGCTCATGGTCGGGCCGGCGGTGCGCAGGAAACCCACCACCTCGGTCATTTCTTCCCGGCGGCCAGCCACCACGCCACCAAGGCAGCGACCCTGGCCATCGATGTACTTGGTGGCCGAATGCACCACGATGTCCGCCCCCAGCGCCAACGGCTTCTGCAGCACCGGCGTACAGAAACAGTTGTCCACCACGAGTTTCGCATTGTGCCGATGTGCCAGCTCGGCCAGTGCCTCGATATCGACAAGCTCGGCGAGCGGATTGGACGGCGACTCGACGAAAAGCAGGCGGGTGTTGGGTTTGAAAGCCGCCTCCCAGGCAGCGAGATCGACGAGCGGAACGTAATCGACCTGCACCCCGAAACGCTTGAAATATTTCTCGAATAGCGAAACGGTGGCACCGAATACGCTGCGGGATACCAGGATGTGGTCGCCGGCCGAGCACAGGCTCATGACGGTGGCCATGATGGCCGACATGCCCGAAGCGGTCGCCACCGCCTGCTCGGCACCTTCGAGGGCGGCGATGCGCTGCTCGAAGGCGCGCACGGTGGGGTTGGTGTAACGGGAGTAGACATTGCCCGGCTGATCACCGGCGAAGCGCGCTGCCGCCTCGCCAGCGCTGCGAAAGACATAGCTGGAGGTGAAGAAAAGGGGCTCGCCATGTTCCCCTTCGGGAGTGCGGTGCTGGCCCGCCCGTACCGCCAGGGTGTCATCCGATACCCCGGTGAGATCACTGTCCAACCGGCCGGCATCCCATTCATTCGACATTCTTGCTCTCCACCCGCTATGTCACCAGCCCAGGGCTGGCAGGATCAGTCGTTATACAGATCGATGATGGCGCTGACGGCGTTGGTCTTTGCCTTGCTCGCATCGTTGCGCGCGCGCTCGATCCGGTCCAGATAGGCCTCATCGATGTCACCCGTGACGTATTTCCCGTCGAAGACCGCGCAGTCGAAGCTGTCGATCTTCACCTTGGGCCCGGCAACGGCGTCGATGAGGTCGGGAAGGTCCTGATACACCAACCAATCGGCACCGATCAGCTCGGCGACTTCTTCAGTCGAGCGGTTATGCGCGATCAGCTCGTGGGCGCTGGGCATGTCGATACCGTAGACGTTCGGATAGCGCACTGCTGGTGCGGCTGAGCAGAAATACACCTTGCGCGCGCCTGCCTCGCGGGCCATCTGGATGATCTGCTTGCAGGTGGTGCCACGAACGATGGAGTCATCCACCAGCATGACGTTCTTGCCACGAAATTCCAGATCGATGGCGTTCAGCTTCTGGCGCACCGACTTCTTGCGCGCCGCCTGTCCCGGCATGATGAAGGTACGGCCGATGTAGCGGTTCTTGACGAAGCCTTCGCGAAACTTCACCCCGAGCTTGTTCGCCAACTCCAGCGCTGCAGTACGGCTGGTATCAGGAATCGGGATGACCACGTCGATGTCATGTTCGGGCCGCTCGCGCAGAATCTTGTCGGCAAGCTTCTCGCCCATGCGCAGGCGCGCCTTGTAGATCGACACACCATCCATGAAGGAGTCCGAGCGCGCCAGGTACACATGCTCGAAGATGCACGGCGAGACCTTGGGATCGACCGCACACTGGCGGGTATGCAGACGCCCGTCACTGGTGATGTAGACCGCCTCACCCGGTGCGAGATCCCGGATCAGGCTGAAACCGAGCACGTCCAGCGCGACGCTTTCCGAAGCGATCATGTACTCCACGCCTTGCTCGGTATGACGCTGACCGAACACGATGGGGCGAATCGCGTGCGGATCGCGAAACCCCACCAGGCCATAGCCGGTGATCATGGCGACCACGGCATAGCCACCGCGGCAGCGCTCATGCACCTTGGCCACGGCGGTGAACACTTCTTCTTCGGTGGGCTGCAACTTGCCTTGCACCGCGAGTTCGTGGGCAAAGACGTTGAGCAACACCTCGGAATCGGAGCTGGTGTTCACATGACGCAGGTCGGACTCGTAGATTTCCTTGGCCAACTGCGAGACGTTGGTGAGGTTGCCGTTGTGCGCCAGCGTGATGCCATAGGGCGAATTGACGTAGAAGGGCTGCGCCTCCGCTGAACTGGAGCTGCCCGCGGTGGGATAACGGATGTGCCCGATGCCCATGTTGCCGACCAGTCGCTGCATGTGCCGCTGCTGGAAGACATCGCGCACCAGACCATTGTCCTTGCGCAAGAAGAGCCGGCCGTCATGGCTGGTCACGATGCCGGCAGCGTCCTGGCCCCGGTGCTGCAGTACGGTGAGCGCATCATAGAGAGCCTGATTGACGCCCGACTTACCGACAATGCCGACGATGCCACACATGCAAGACAACCTCTCAATACGAGCGAGCACCAGGGCCCGATCGCGTTATCGACTAATTGAACCCGACCGGAAGGTCGAGCGTACCGGTGGTCCATTGGCCACCCAGGCGCAAGATCAGATCCTTTGACCAGTCCGCCACCATCAGGAAGTGCGGCACCAGGGCGGACTCCCGCCACCACAGGTCTTCATGGACAGGCGCGAGGCTGAGCAGCCCGACCAGTATCACGATCAGCAGCCCTCCCCGTGCAGCGCCGAAGGCCATGCCCAGGAATCGGTCGGTGCCCGACATGCCCGTGACCCGGATCAGCTCACCGAGCAGGAAATTGATGATCGCCCCGACCAGCAAGGTCGCGACGAACAGCAGCGCACAAGCGGCGATGACCCGTGCCGAGGGTGTGCTGACGAACTCGGCCAGATGCACCGACAAGGCGCCGCCAAACATCCAGGCGACCACACCCGCCACGATCCAGGTGAGCAGAGACAGGGCCTCCTTGACGAACCCGCGCCGAAGACTGATCAGGGATGAGATGACGACGACCGCGACAATGGCCCAGTCGACCCAAGTGAGTGCCACAGCTAGCTTCTATGTGAGGAGGCAAGGGCGCGCATTCTAGCAGGTAGGAGACCTGCGGTTAAGACGCTGCCATCGCCTCGCCAGCCGCTCGGCGTTATTGCCGCTCCGGCTGGAAGCGCACGACGAAACCGTCGAGCTTCTGCTGGCGCTGTAGCTGATCACGCAGGCGATTCGCCTCGGCGCGATCGATCACCGGCCCCACGAAGACACGGTTCATGCCGTCCACGCTACGCAGGTACGCGTTGTAGCCCTGGTCGCGCAAGCGCTCCACCAGCGCCTCGGCGTTGGCACGGCTCGACAGGCTGGCCAGCTGAATCGACCAGCTGACCGGCAGATCGGCAGCATCGAGGCGGGGTTCGGGGGTGGGCGCCGGCATGGATTGAGGCACCGGCTCAGGTACAGGCGCAGGCGGGGGTTCAGGAGTAGGAGCAGGAGCAGGAGCAGGAGCAGGAGCAGGAGCAGGAGCAGGAGCAGGGACAGGCTGTATCGGCTCGGCCGGGATCGCATCCGAGGCGACCGGCGGTTGAGCAGGCGTGGGAATTGGCTCGAAGATCGGCTCCGGCAATTCAACCGGTTCCAATTCGGCTCCAGGCATGGCGGGAGCGGCAGGCGCCGCTGGCACATCCACCCGAACCTGGCGGCGCTCGTCCTCACGATTGAGCAGCATCGGCAAGAAGATCACTGCCAGTGCCACCAACACCAGCGCGCCTACGATTCGCTGTTTCAGGCCTTTATCCAGCCACGCCATTGAATCATTCTCCTGAAATTCGTTCCAGCCAGTCCAGGCATTCGGCTACCGCATAAAAGGAGCCAAACACGAGAATCTCGTCCTCTAGGCCGGCGTTTTCGGTACAGGCGTCTAGAGCATGGGTTACCGACTCGAACACCTTCACCTTTGCCCCCTGTCGCCCCAGGGCATCAGCCAGCGCCTCACCCGCACGCGCCCGCGGCGAGGCCAGGGTTGCCACGGCCCATTCATCCACCAGCGGAAGAAGCGGCTGCAGCACACCGTCCAGGTCCTTGTCGGCCAGTAGTCCGAACACAGCCAGTCGGCGGCCTGACGCTCTCGTGCCCGTCAGGCGAGTAGCGAGATAGTCTGCCGCATGCGGGTTGTGAGCGACATCCATCAAAAGATTGAGGCGCTGCGCCCGCCGGTGAACGACTCTATGGTCGAGCCGCCCGGTGACCCGGGTCCGACTCAAAGCCTGCGCCACCTGCCCGGTCTCCCAGGGCAACCCCAGCAGCAAAAAACACTGCAGGGCCAATGCAGCGTTTTCCAGTGGCAGATCGAGCAGAGGCAATGCCTCGAGGCGCAACGCCGCGCCCCGTGCATCACGCCCGGCCCAGCTCCAACCTTCCCCATCCACCTCGAAGCCGAAATCGCGGCCGCGTACCAGCAGAGGCGAACCAATGGACGCGGCATGATGGAGTAACGGCTGGGGAGGATCGAGGTCCCCACACAAGCCGTAAGCGCCCTGACGGAGAATACCCGCCTTCTCGCGCGCCACGCTGTCACGGCTGTTACCCAGCCACTCGGCGTGGTCGAGGCCAATGTTGGTGATAATGGATATATCGGCGTCGATGAGATTGACCGCATCAAGACGCCCACCAAGCCCCACTTCCAGCACGGCGACATCCAGCGCTTCGGCCTGGAATAGCCATAGAGCCGCCAGTGTCCCCATCTCGAAATAAGTCAGCGAGGTGTCGCCACGCGCCTCCTCCACCGCAGCAAAGGCTTCGCAGAGCGCCTCGTCGCTGACCATCCGGCCATCCACCGCGACCCGCTCGTTGTAGCGCTGCAAGTGCGGCGAGCTGTAGACACCGACGCGCAATCCCTGAGTGCGCGCCAGCTCGGCGATAAAGGCGCAGGTAGAGCCCTTGCCGTTGGTGCCGGTAACGGTGACGACCCGCTCAGCCGGACGGCTGAGCCCGAGCCGTCCGGCCACGAGCCGCACCCGCTCCAGCCCCATGTCGATGGCGCTCGGATGAAGCTGCTCGAGATAGGCGAGCCAGTCGCCCAGGCTGCGGACCGTCATGCAGAGGCCGGAACCTGCTCGGATGGCTCCGGCAGCTGCTCAGGATCGATGGGCAGATTGATTGTCGGCGACGGCAGGCCCTGCATTTGCGCCAGCAGCCGCGAGAGCCGCACGCGTAGTTCACCCCGCGGAATGATCATGTCGATCGCGCCGTGGGACAGGAGAAACTCGCTGCGCTGGAAACCCTCCGGCAGTTTCTCGCGCACGGTCTGCTCGATGACGCGCGGGCCCGCGAAACCTATCAGGGCATTGGGTTCGGCCACGATCACATCACCCAGCATCGCCAGACTCGCCGACACGCCGCCATAGACCGGGTCGGTCAGCACAGAGATGAACGGCAGACCCTCTTCACGCATGCGCGCCAGCACTGCTGAGGTCTTGGCCATCTGCATGAGCGAGATCAGCGCTTCCTGCATACGAGCACCGCCTGAGGCGGAAAAGCACACCAGTGGCGAGCGCTGCTCAAGGGCGACATTGGCCGCACGCACGAAGCGTTCGCCAACTACGGCGCCCATGGAGCCGCCCATGAAGCTGAACTCGAAAGCACAGGCAACCACCGGAACTCCGACCAGGGTACCGCGCATGGCGATCAGCGCGTCCTTTTCCCCGGTCTGCTTCTGGGCTGCAACCAGCCGGTCCTTGTACTTCTTGCTGTCGCGGAACTTGAGGCGGTCGACCGGCTCCAGATCGGCGCCGATCTCTTCCCGGCCTTCTGCATCCAGGAACACATCAAGCCGGGTACGGGCATCGATGCGCATATGATGTTGGCACTTGGGGCAGACATCCAGCGTCTTTTCCAGCTCGGGGCGATACAGAACCGCTTCGCAGGACGGACACTTGTGCCACAGGCCTTCGGGAACGGAGCTTTTCTTCACTTCCGATCGCATGATCGAGGGGATCAGCTTGTCGACCAGCCAGTTGCTCATGTCTTGTTCTCCACAACTTCAATTCCGGCGCAGCTTCGCGCCTGGCAGATTCTTGTTAACCGCGTCGCGACGGGCCTCTGGCCTGGCGCACTGGTCGTTGAGGCATCACTAGTGGACGGCTCGCGTCTCGGCCCCGTCACATGTCGTTCCGGACCCTTTCCACGAAACGCTTCACTTTTGCGGCGTCCTTGATGCCTTTGCTCATCTCTACGCCGCCACTGACGTCCACCGCAAAGGGCGCAACCCGCGCGATGGCTTCGCGCACGGTCTCGGCAGTAAGCCCCCCGGCCAGGATCAGCGGCAGCGAGAGACCCGAGGGAATCAGCGACCAATCGAAGGCATGGCCGGTCCCACCGGGGACACCGGCCATGTAACTGTCCAGCAGGACCCCACTGGCGCCCCGGTACGCTGAAACCCTGGCAGCGATATCCATTCCCGGTTGTACCCGCAACGCCTTGATCCAGGGGCGCGCAAAGCTGCCACACTCCTCCGGCGTCTCGTCACCATGGAATTGCAACAGGTCGAGCGGTACAGCCGCGAGGGTCTGTTCCACCTCGCTCCGCGAAGCATTCACGAAGAGGCCGACAGTAGTAATGAAGGGAGGAAGCGCCTCGATAATCTCCCGAGCCTGACGGATGCTCACCGCTCGGGGACTCTTGGGATAGAACACCAACCCGATCGCATCCGCGCCGGCGCAGGCAGCGACCAGGGCGTCTTCGACACGGGTGATTCCGCAAATTTTGACGCGAACGACCGGCAAGCGCACGACCTCAGAGTTAAAAGCACCGATGGTAGCAAAAGGGCGCCCGCCTGCAAGCGTCAGATAGGCCAGGCAGACTCCATGCAGTCTGGCAGGCCCGACAGAAAATGCGGCCCGAGGTAGCGCTCAGGCAACTTGAATTCGTCGGGATACTCCACCTGCACCAGATACAGACCGTAAGGATGGGCAGTCACTCCTCCCTGTCGACGAAGGCGCGACTCAAGCACTTCGCGAGCCCAGCCGATGGGACGCTCGCCAGCGCCGATGGTCATCAGGACACCGGTGATATTGCGAACCATATGATGGAGAAAGGCATTGGCACGGATATCGATGACGATGAACTTGCCAAACCGCGTCAGCTGAAGGTGATGAACGGTCTTGACCGGCGAGCGCGCCTGGCATTGCTGGGCCCTGAAGGCACTGAAATCGTGGGTGCCGACCAATGCCTCCGCGGCCTGACGCATGCGCCCGACATCCAGCGGCCGGTGATTCCAGGTCACCTCTTCGCCCATGTGCGCAGGTCGAATCTGGTCATTGTAGATAACGTAGCGATAGCGCCTCGACTTGGCACTGAAGCGGGCGTCAAATTCACTGGGCATCGAGCGCGCCCAGGTCACGCTGATATCCGCAGGCAGATTGGCGTTGGCGCCCATCACCCAGGCATGCGAGCTGCGCGAAACAGGCGTGTCGAAATGCACCACCTGACCACAGGCATGCACCAGCGCATCGGTGCGACCGGCACATCTGAGTGACACCGGCGAACCACCGGCCACGCGAGTCAAAGCCGTTTCCAGAGACTCCTGGACCGAACGTACGCCTGGCTGCTGTCGCTGGAAGCCCGCATAGCGCGATCCCTTGTACTCCACGCCCAAGGCTATTCTGTAAACGCCAGCGGCAGCCTCTACGGCTGCCGCTGTCTTTTCCACCGAACCTTCCAAATCGTCAGCTCAAGGTAGTCATCATTTCGCGCGCTTCCTGCTGCTGAGCAGCATTACCCTCGGCCAGAATCTCGTCGAGAATGTCACGAGCGCCATCGGCATCACCCATCTCGATGTAGGCGCGGGCCAGATCAAGTTTGGTGGTGGTTTCGTCGGTGCCGGCAAGGAAGTCGAAATCCTCGTCCATGTCATCCGCGACCGGCGATAATTGTACAGGAGCCGGATTGTCGGCGGCAGGCTCGGGCGCCACTTCGAATCGCTGTGCCAACGCATCGAGTTCGGCGTCGAGCTCATCGACCTCCGCTGGCTCGCTGGGTGTCTCTTCAGCGGCCAAGTCATCCAGGGAGAGATCGAAGTCTTCCAGCAGGAAAGACGATTCGGACTCCGCCTTCCCAGGCTCGTCATCCAGGGTGAACGCCTGGCCAGAGAGTTCGAAGCTCAGCTCGTCCAGCTCCTGCCTCCCCGCTGGCGGCTCGCCTTCGAGCTTGGGCGCATCAAGATGAAGATCAAGATCAAAGTCCAGGATCTCGTCATTATCTGCAGTGAGTGCCTCATCTACAGGTGGCACCGCAGGCGAAGGCTTAGCGGCGGACTCTTCTGGCAATTCGAGATCGAAATCAGCGAAGGGATCTTCTTCGGCCGGCTGATCGACATCCAACTCGAAACTGAACTCGTCAAAGTTCGCCTGCCCTGGCGCCGGATCGGTCTCCGCCACGTCGGCGGCAGTGTCGAGCACAGGCACCTCGCCCGGCTCAGCCAGCTCCGCCAGTTGCTCCTCCAAGTCGTCAAGGTTGAAGTCGAACTCCGCCCCCGCAGCAGCCTGTTCGTCCTCGGGATCCTGAACGACTGGATCATCAAGGTTCAGGTCGTCGAAATTGAAGTTGAACTCGTCTGCTACGGCAGCCGCCGTGACGCCAGCAGCCACCCCGGCGAGCATGGCCGGATAACGCGCCCTGAGCTGGTTGATCTCGTTTTCGCTACCGCCGATTTCCCGCAGCTCCGCCTCTTCCCGGACGAAACCTTGCTGATCGCCCATCTCGGCGCGCACTTCCATCAGCTTGAGCCGGAGATCACTACGCTGGGGCTCATGGTTCAGGGCGTCCTGCAGCAACTCGGCAGCCTGGGTAAAGCGTCCATAGGCGATATATACATCGGCTTCGGCAAGGACGTCAGTGCTCGGCTGAGCACGACGCTCCTCAGTGGCAGCCATTTCAGCCGGCTCATCCTCTACGCGCGACTCATTCACCGCGCCATAGACCCCGATGGGTACTTCCTGGCTCGGGAATGCGTCCTGCTCGAGCGTTTCCTCGAGTGCAGCATCGCGCAAGGCTTTGCGACGAGATGCCAACAGCAGACCGACCAACACCAGCAGGAGCGCGCCGCCGCCGAGACCCAGCCACAGCGGGTTGCCCAGTACGGTGGCCAACAGGCCCGGGTCTGACGGCACGGGGGCAGGCGTAAGGGGTGCAGCCGGTACAGGCGGCTCCCCCGTTGCATCCCCCTGTGCCGCTGGAGCGGCAGATGCCGGCAGTGCGGCAACCACGTCGGCAGATTCCTCGGTGTCCGCGGCGGCAGGAACAGGCTCCTGGCTCGACTGCAATTGCAGCTTGGCCAACTGATCGTCCTTGAGCTCCATCAGTCGGTGCAACTTATCGAGCTGGCTTTGCAGATCTTCCAGGCGCTCCTTGAGCTCGATGTTCTCACGAACGGAGGAATCGAGATTCTCTCGGGTCGTCGCCAACTGGTCGCGCAACGCAGCAGAGTCGCCCTCACCACCAGTGTCACTGCCTACCGTCGAACTGCCACTGATGGCGGCGGTCAACCTCAAGCTATCACCGCTGTCGCTGCGTTCGGGTTCAGCACTGACGGTTGCGCGTGGCGTGGCGTCCAATTGACGAGCTCCGGCCGGGCTGAGGGCGCGTCCCTGTCGCCAGGCGGCGTTCTGCTCGGCAACCAGGGCAACGGCGTCAGCGCGGGAGCGCTGGACGACCTGCTCGGCGGTCGGCAGGCGCAGCACTTGCCCGTTCTTCATCCGGTTGATGTTGCCGTCGATGAAGGCATCCGGATTCAGGTCCTGGATAGCCAGCATGGCCTGGTGGACCGAACCACCGTGGCGGCTCCGCTCGGCGATTTCCCACAGCGTGTCCCGCGAGGACACACGATACTCGTCGCCCAGCGCCGGTCGCGCAGCCGGGGCCGGGGCCGGGGCCGAGCGAGTAGCGTGGTTGGTCGGCGCGGGCGGCACCGTCCTAACAGCCGGCGCAGGCGCGGCAATGGGCAACTGGGGCGCAGCCTGAGCTACGGTTTCAGGCGAATAGAGGGGCGGATCGAGCAGCAGGGTGTACTCGCGCAGCAGGCGCCCACTTGGCCACATCACTTCAATGACAAAGTTGAGGTAGGGTTCACGAATCGGCCGGCTGGAGCTCACCTGGATGACATACTGGCCATCCGGCCGCCTTACCGGCGTGAACTTGAGATCCGAAAGAAAATAGGGACGGTCAACGCCAACCCGGTTGAAATCCTCGATCGAGGCCAGGTTGGGCAGGATCTCGCCGTCCCCCAGGTTTCGGGCATCCAGCAACTCGATCTCGGCCGCCAACGGCTGATTCAGTGAAGATTTCAGCCTGACCTCCCCTAACCCCAGCGCGAACGCCATATTGGAAGTCAGCGCGGTAGTGGCCGCGATTGCGAGGACCAGATTGCGAACCCGAACCATAATGTTTTCCCTGTTTGATCTTTCTTCTCGAAGCTTCGAGAGACTTCTGGTCACTGCCCACGCCTGCCTATGCAGCGGCTCCCCCGTCAGCGATCCATCATTCAGAACGACTCTGGGGGACCACTTACACCGCAACGTCGCAGCAGTACTGAATTAATCCGCCTAAAGGCGGAAAACATCGAGGAAAGTAACCGGTAAGCCCTAGAATCTTTCTGGAAATTAGCGGCAAGTATCTTTTACAGATGGTGTTTTATCAACAACTCGGCCGACGCCACGACGTACCGCCCAAGACCTTTTCGCACGTTATCAGACGCAATGCACAAATTAACCCGCAGAGTCCGCGCTGACGGTGGTTGCCAGGAGACATGCCCAGGCTATCGCCTTGCCAGGGCAAAACTTGATAGCCGCCGGGCGGCTTTCGACGAGGATCGACGGCAAGCATACCCAGCTCCGAGCAGCCCCGGCTGTCGTGAGATAGATGCCGAACTGCTAGGGGATTAACGCGGCACTTTAGCGAAAAGCGTCGTTGCTGCAAGAGTGGGTTGCCTCATCGGAGGCACCAGGGCGACGACAGGCGCAGCGCTCACGAAAACGCCGCGTCGAGCGCGGCGTCATAAGCGGCACGGCGGGCCCCGTCAACGCTCCAGCAGGATCCGCAGCATACGCCGTAGCGGTTCGGCAGCGCCCCACAGCAGTTGGTCGCCCACGGTAAATGCTCCGAGGAAATGGGACCCCATGTTGAGCTTGCGCAGGCGCCCCACCGGGACGCTGAGGGTACCGGTCACCGCCGCCGGGCTCAGCTCACGCATGCTGTCGTCACGATGGTTGGGCACAAGCTTGACCCAGGGATTGTGCTGGCTGATCAGCCCTTCGATATCCCCCATCGGTACATCCTTGTTCAGCTTGATGGTCAGCGCCTGGCTGTGGCACCGCATGGCACCGATCCGCACACAGATGCCGTCGACAGGAATCGGGCTGGTGAAACGACCAAGGATCTTGTTTGTTTCCGCCTGCGCTTTCCACTCCTCGCGGCTCTGCCCATTGGGCAGCTCCTTGTCGATATAGGGGATGAGACTACCAGCCAGCGGCGCGCCAAAATGATCCACCGGGAATCCGTCGCCGCGCAGGCTATCGGCAACCCTGCGATCGATGTCGAGGATTGCACTGGCCGGATTGGCCAGGTCATCTGCTACGGCCGCGTTGATGGCGCCCATCTGCTTTATCAGCTCGCGCATGTTCTGCGCACCGGCTCCAGAGGCTGCCTGATAAGTCATGGCGCTCATCCATTCCACCAACCCGGCCTCGAACAGGCCGCCCAGCGACATCAGCATGAGACTGACGGTGCAGTTGCCGCCGATGAAGTTGCGAGTACCGGCACTCAGTTGCTGGTCGATCACACGCCGGTTTACCGGATCCAGAACGATCACCGCATCATCCTGCATGCGCAAGGCGGAAGCAGCGTCGATCCAATAGCCGTTCCAGCCAGCTTCGCGCAGCTTGGGAAAGACTTCGTTGGTGTAGTCACCGCCTTGGCAGGTGAGGATGACATCGAGCGTTTTCAGCTCATCGATGCTGTAGGCATCCTTCAGCGAAGCGATGTCTTTGCCGATCTCTGGCCCCTGGCCGCCGACGTTGGAGGTGGTGAAGAATACCGGCTCGATCAGCTCGAAATCCCGCTCCTCCAGCATCCGCTGCATCAGCACGGAGCCAACCATGCCGCGCCAACCGATCAGACCAACACGTTTCATCGCAACTACCTATCTATCAAGTGGGCCCGGACCTGGCAGGGCCGTCAAATAAACCGGCAAGGCCGATCATGATGATTCAGCGGCTGCCAGGAGGGCCGCAGAGATTACAACTTAGAGAGCGCCTCGACCACCGCATCGCCCATTTCGCGGGTACCGACCTGACGGCAGCCTTCGGACTGGATGTCGCCCGTGCGCAGTCCTTGATCCAGAACGTTGCTCACAGCCTGCTCGATGGCATCGGCGGCAGCAGCCTGAGCAAAGCTGTAGCGCAGCATCATGGACACCGAGAGGATGGTTGCCAAGGGGTTGGCAATGCCCTTGCCGGCGATATCCGGCGCGGAGCCATGGCAGGGCTCGTACATGCCCTTGTTGTCTGCATCCAGCGACGCGGACGGCAGCATGCCAATGGAACCGGTGAGCATGGAAGCTTCGTCCGACAGGATGTCGCCGAACATGTTGTCGGTGACGATCACGTCGAACTGCTTGGGCGCACGAACCAGCTGCATGGCCGCATTGTCAACGTACATGTGCGACAGCTCCACCTCGGGGTAGTCCTTTGCCACTTCCTCGACCACCACGCGCCACAGCTGGCTCGAAGCCAGTACGTTGGCCTTGTCCACCGAGCAGAGTTTCTTGTTGCGCACCATGGCCATGTCGAAACCGACCCGGGCGATGCGGCGGACCTCGCTTTCGCTGTAGGGTAGCGTGTCGTAGGCCATGCGCTCGCCGTTTTCCAGCACCTTGCTCTCTCGCGGCTTGCCGAAATAGATGCCACCGGTGAGTTCGCGAACGATGAGGATGTCCAGACCGGCGACGATCTCGCGCTTGAGCGAAGAGGCATCGGCCAGCTGCGGATAGAGCAGCGCGGGACGCAGGTTGCCGAACAGACCCAGCTCGGAGCGGATCCTCAGCAGGCCGCGCTCCGGGCGGATGGCCGGGTCGATGGCGTCCCACTTCGGGCCGCCCACGGCGCCGAGCAGGATGGCATCGGCTTCACGGGCGCGCGCCAGGGTTTCGTCGGCCAGGGGAACGCCGTACTTGTCGACGGCCGCGCCTCCCAGTTCGTCGTAGCTCAGTTCGAAATCGAGGCTGTACTTGCTGTTGGCCAGCTCCAGCACCTTGACGGCTTCCGCCACGATTTCCGGGCCGATACCGTCGCCGGGGAGAACCAGAATCTTCTTGGACATGTTTTTTCCTTCGGAAATTGCTTCAAGCTTGCGGCTTGCAGCTCCTTTTATTTGATCGCGCCAAACAGCCAGGGGCTGCTCGCCTTGTGTTTTTCCTCGAAGCCGCGGATCTCGTCGGCGTCCTGCAGGGTCAGACCGATGTCGTCCAGGCCATTCAACAGGCAGTGCTTGCGGAAGGCGTCGATCTCGAAACGGTACTGCACGCCATCCGGCCGGATCACGGTCTGCGCGGCAAGGTCGACGGTCAGCTGGTAACCCTCGGTGACCTCGGCCTGCTTGAACAGCTCGTCGATCTCCCCTTCGCTCAGCACGATCGGCAAGAGGCCGTTCTTGAAGCTGTTGTTGAAGAAGATGTCGGCGAAGCTCGGCGCGATGATTGCGCGGAAGCCGTACTCGTCAAGAGCCCAGGGCGCATGCTCACGGGACGAACCGCAGCCGAAGTTCTCGCGGGCCAGCAGCACGCTCGCGCCCTGGTAGCGCGGCTGATTGAGGACGAAGTCCTCGTTCAGCGGACGCCGGGAGCAGTCCTGGCCGGGCATGCCCTCGTCCAGGTAGCGCCACTCGTCGAACAGGTTCGGGCCAAAGCCGGTGCGCTTGATCGACTTGAGAAACTGCTTGGGGATGATCTGGTCGGTGTCGACGTTGGCGCGGTCGAGTGGTGCGACAAGACCGGTGTGTTGGGTAAAGGCTTTCATCTGCTCCGCTCCTTTAGCTCAGCAATTCGCGCACGTCGACGAAGTGACCGGTCACCGCCGCGGCGGCGGCCATGGCCGGGCTCACCAGGTGGGTGCGTCCGCCATTGCCCTGGCGGCCTTCGAAGTTGCGGTTGGAAGTGGACGCGCAATGTTCACCGCTGCCCAGCTTGTCCGGGTTCATCGCCAGGCACATGGAGCAGCCCGGCTCGCGCCATTCGAAGCCGGCCTCGATGAACACCTTGTCCAGGCCTTCCTCTTCAGCCTGCTGCTTGACCAAGCCGGAGCCGGGCACAACCAGCGCCTGCTTGATGTTGCCGGCGACCTTGCGACCCTTGGCCACGGCAGCGGCATCGCGCAGATCCTCGATCCTAGAGTTGGTACACGAGCCGATGAACACCCGATCGACCTTGATCTCGGTGATCGGCTGGCTGGCGGTCAGGCCCATGTACTTCAGGGCGCGCTCGATGGAGCCGCGCTTGACCGAGTCGGTCTCGGCGGCCGGGTCCGGCACGCGTTCGTCGACGGCCAGCACCATTTCCGGCGAGGTGCCCCAGCTGACCTGCGGCTTGATGTCTTCGGCCTTCAGCTCGATGACGGTATCGAAGTGCGCATCAGCGTCGGAAACCAGCTCGCGCCACTGGGCAACGGCCATCTCCCAGTCGTCGCCTTTGGGTGCGTAGGGACGGCCCTTGACGTACTCGATGGTCTTTTCGTCCACCGCCACCATACCTACACGGGCGCCGGCCTCGATGGCCATGTTGCAGATGGTCATGCGGCCTTCCATGGACAGCTCTCGGATCGCGCTGCCAGCGAACTCCAGCGCATGACCATTGCCGCCGGCAGTGCCGATCTTGCCGATCACGGCGAGCACGATGTCCTTGGCGGTCACGCCGAAGGGCAGCCTGCCCTCCACGCGCACCTGCATGTTCTTCATCTTCTTGGCGATCAGGCATTGGGTAGCCAGCACGTGCTCGACTTCCGAGGTGCCGATGCCGTGGGCCAGCGCGCCGAAGGCGCCGTGGGTCGAGGTGTGCGAATCGCCGCAGACCACGGTCATGCCCGGCAGGGTCGCGCCCTGCTCCGGGCCGATCACATGGACGATGCCCTGGCGAACGTCGTTCATCTTGAATTCGAGAATGCCGAACTCGTCGCAGTTCTCATCCAGCGTCTGCACCTGGATGCGCGAGGTATCGTCGGCAATGGTCTGCACGCCGCCCTTGCGGTCCGGCGTGGTCGGCACGTTGTGATCGACTGTGGCGATGTTGGCGTCGATGCGCCAGGGCTTGCGGCCCGCCAAGCGCAGACCTTCGAACGCCTGGGGCGAGGTCACTTCGTGGAGGATGTGACGGTCGATATAGATCAGCGAAGAGCCGTCATCGCGGCGCTTCACCTCATGCATCTCCCAGAGTTTGTCGTAGAGCGTCTTGCCGGCCATCGGACTTTCCTCATCAGCGTCGGTGCGCAACGGGGCGCTAAGCCCCTCTTGTCGAACGGATATGCTAGGGGCTTGCATCGGATCACTCAAATTCATATTTTTCATCCAATGCATTCCTTTCTGGAATACTTGGCAGCGAGCTGCAAGCTGCAAGCCGACCGTCCTTTTCCAGTAGCTTGCGGCTATCAACTTGAAGCTTTCTCTATGGATCTTGCCAACCTTTCCGCCTTCATCGCCGTCGCCGAAACCGGGAGTTTTTCCCGCGCCGGGGAGCGGCTGCATCTGACCCAGCCGGCGGTGAGCAAGCGCATCGCGGCGCTAGAGTCTCAGCTAGACGTGCGCCTGTTCGATCGCCTCGGGCGGGAGGTGGGGCTGACCGAGGCGGGTCGGGCACTATTGCCAAGGGCGTATCGCATCATCCATGAGCTGGACGATACCCGCCGGGCGTTGACCAACCTGCAGGGCCAGATAAGCGGTCGGCTCACCCTGGCGACCAGTCATCACATTGGATTGCATCGCCTGCCGCCGGTACTGAGGCGTTTCACCCATGCTCATCCGGCTGTCACGCTGGATATACGCTTTCTTGACTCGGAGGTAGCATACGACGAGGTGCTTCATGGACGCCTGGAGCTGGCGATCATCACGCTGGCGCCCCAGACCCTGGGGCCGCTGAGGGCTGTACCAATCTGGGACGACCCACTGGACCTGGTCGCCGCCATCGACCATCCCCTCGCCAGACGCGAAAATGTCCGGCTGCGGGATGTGGCCTGCCATCCAGCAGTGTTACCGGGCGATGCCACCTTTACCCACCGGATCGTCAGTGGCCTGTTCGAATCGACGGGGCTGAGCCTGGATGTCAGCATGACCACCAACTATCTGGAGACCATCAGAATGATGATATCCATCGGACTCGCCTGGGGTGTCTTGCCGCGCACCATGCTGGATGACCAGCTCTGCGCCCTCAGGTTACCCGGCATGAATCTGAGCCGCCGCCTGGGCTACGTCGTCCATACGGAACGTACGCTGTCCAATGCCGCACGCGCCATGATGCGCCTGCTCGAGGAAGATACAGGCGGCTTGCACGACCCACTGCCAAGGCGATAACTTGATCGCTAGAACAACAACAAGCTGGTCGTCATGGTGAATTTGCCGTTGTACCTGCATCGCCTCCTCAGTGATTCCCAGCCCCATGGACTGAGCCCCGGCCAGGACTTCGCGCAGCACGGTCACCGTTTCTCGAACGGCTACCTGCGCAGCGGCCCTACCGCATTGCAGGTCATCTTCCAGACCAACCCAGACCCCGTCATGCTCAGTGAACACTCCACCGGGCGCCTGCTTGATGTCAATCCGGGGTTTGTCAGGCATTTTGGCTGGAGTGAACTAGAGGCAGTTGGCCAAACCAGTCTCGAGCTGGGCATGATGAGCCGAGGCACCCGCCAGCAGATTCTCGATACCCTTGAAAGTGAGGGCTGCCTGGACGAGGTGGAAGTCGAACTTGTCAGCCGCTCCGGCGAGCGGATGCAGCACCTGCTGTACGGCGGAGCCTTTGTGCTCGACGGTCAGCATTGCCTGCTGATCACTACTCGCGACATTACCGAGCAGCGCTCCCAGGCCGAAGCCCTGAGGGAAAGTCAGGAGCGCCTGAAACTGGCCCTGGACTCGGTCGAGCTGGGTACCTGGGAGTGGCACATACCGAGCGGCATGATCTACGGCTCAGCCCGCGCGGCGCGCCTGCAGGGGCTGGCGAGGGGTGCTTTTCAAGGCTCCACCCGCGAGTTTTTCGTTCACGTTCCGGCCACGGACATGCGCAGCATGTACGGCATCTATCATGCAGTGGCCTCCGGGCGCCGGCGAAACTTTCAGGCGCAGTACCGCTGCCGTATGCCCGATGGCCGTTTCCGCTATCTGGAAAGCACTGCGCGGCTTTATCGGGACGCGCATGGCAAACCCCATCGCATGGCCGGCACCATTGTCGACATCACCGAGCGACAGCAAGCCGAAACAGCGCTGCGCGCAAGCGAGGCGAAGTTCGCCCGGGCATTTCACGGGAGCCCGGACGCCATTGTGATCGTCGAACGCGACAGCGGCCGATTCATCGAAGTCAACGAAGCCTTTACTCGCCTTACCGGCCACCGAGGCGAGCATGCCATTGGGCGTACCGCAGAAGAGCTCGGGCTGTGGCCGGACAAGGCCCAGCGTGATCGCCTGCTCAGGCTGGTCGAGCATGAAGGGCGGGTTGTTCACCGGGACTCGGTATTCATCGATCGCAATGGCAGCACGCTCCATCTGGACGTGTCGGTCGAACCCATGTCACTGAACGAAACCGCATGCCTGCTGATCACTGCTCGCGATATCAGTGAACTGAAACAGGCGCAGGCGCGCATACAGCACCTGGCTTGGCACGATCCACTCACCGACCTGCCCAACCGTGCCCTGCTCACAGACCGCCTCACCCAGCAGATCGCCCTGCACAAGCGCCACGACATGCGCGGCGCGGTGCTGTTCATCGATCTCGATCATTTCAAGCACATCAACGACTCGTTGGGCCACCCGGTAGGTGACGTGGTGCTCAAGATGATCACCGCCAGGCTCGAAGCCAGCGTGCGCCACGAGGACACGGTCTCCCGACTCGGTGGCGACGAATTCGTGGTATTGCTGACCGGTCTGAGCGGTCGCCGCTCCGAGGTCACTCGCCAGGTACGCAAGGTGGCCGAGAAACTGCGAGCTGTGCTCGCCGAGCCCATGCGTTATGAGGGCCAGTGGCTGAAGGTGACGCCGAGCATGGGCATCGCCTTGTTGCCAGACCATGGAGAGACGCCTGCCGACCTGCTCAAGCGAGCTGATATCGCCTTGTACCGGGCCAAGGATGCCGGCCGCAACGCCATCCAGCTGTTCCGCACCACCATGCAGCACGCCGCCAGTGCCCGCTTGCAGATGGAAAACGACTTGCGTCAGGCCTTGCTACGGCACGAGTTTCGGTTGCATCTGCAGCCGCAGGTCGACGCACGTGACAATCGCATCATTGGTGCCGAAGCACTGCTGCGCTGGGATCATCCCAAACTTGGCCCGCAATCTCCGGGACTCTTCATTCAGCTGCTGGAGGAAAGTGGCCTTATCGTCGAAGTGGGCGACTGGATTCTGCGCGAAGCCTGTCGTATCGGCGCATACCTGTTGAATGAGCGATCAGTCGACGCGGGCGCCTTCAGCCTCTCGATCAATATCAGTCCTCGTCAATTCCGACAGAGCGATTTCGTCGAACAGGTGATGCGCGCCATAGGCGCCAGCGGCGTGCCACAACGAATGATCAAGCTGGAAATCACCGAAGGCATCGTCATCCAGAATCTGGAAGACACCATCGGAAAGATGAACCGCCTGAAGAAGGCGGGCATCAGCTTTGCCATGGACGATTTTGGAACAGGTTACTCCTCACTGACTTACCTCAAGCGGTTACCAGTGGATCTGCTGAAAATCGACCAGTCCTTCGTGCGCGACGCCATGGCCGGCGACGGCGACGCGGAAATCATTCGCGCCATCGTCAGCATGGCCGCCAGCCTAGGGCTGGAAGTGATTGCCGAGGGCGTCGAACAGCAGGCCCAACTGGACATTCTTCAGCAGCGAGACTGCCATCTGTACCAGGGATATCTGTTCAGCAGGCCATTGCCACTGGAGATGTTCTGCGAATTGCTCGACAGCAGCCTGGCTCGGGCGGCGGGTCCGACCCACCCAGCCTGAACCTGGCGGGCCAACCGACCGGATCGGCGAGTTGGTCAAGCCCTCTGCGGGCCGGCTCCAATGACCTCACCGGTCCGGTCAGTACAGGGTCAGCCTTCCAGGGCCAGGCGCTCGTTACCGATTGGAATGCGCTTGGGCTTGGCCTCTTCCGGCACGATGCGCACCATGTCGATATTGAGCAGGCCGTTGAGCAGCTCTGCGCCTTTGACCTCGATATGATCAGCGAGACGGAATGACAGTTTGAATGCTCGCTGCGCTATCCCCTGGTGCAGATACGCGACGTTCTCGGTCGTGTTTTCCCGCTTGCCGCCACTGACAGTCAACACACCACGTTCGACCTGCAATTCGAGGTCGGTGTCCTGAAAGCCGGCTGCCGCCACGACGATGCGGTAGTGGTCATCACCATGCTTCTCGATGTTGTAAGGGGGATAGGAGCTGCCATTGTCGTTTCGCAGGGCAGACTCGAACAGATCGTTGAACCGGTCGAAACCAATCGACTGGCGAAACAGAGGGGCCATGGAAAATGCGGTCATTTTTCAATCTCCCGAATGAGTTCAGCGAGTGGACATCGCGGGACCCGACTGCGGCGCCCCGCATCAACTAGATAGGGATTCCCTGCCGAATTTCAAGCGCTGGCGATGCCCTCTTTTATACGACGTTAGCGCCGTATGGCTGTCGATAGCTGCAACGACATCGAGCCTGGCCAAGTCTTCCTCAATGGAAGTCACGGCTGCGAACATCCAGCCCGTCGAGCAGTTCACTGATATCTGTCAGCCGCCCGGCGATGACATGCCGCACTCCGCTCTGGTACTCCACTCGCCCCTCCACCTGCAGCAATCGGGCCTCGATCAAGGCCTTGCGCTGGCGTTCAGCCAGACTATGCCAGACCACCACGTTTACCATGCCATGCTCGTCTTCGAGGGTTACGAAAACGACACCACTGGCGGTACCTGGCTTTTGCCTCCCTGTAACCAGCCCGGCCACGCGCGCTGGGCGACCATGCTCGATAGCCGCGAGCTCAGATGAATGGCGACAGCGGCGGGCGCGGAGCTGCTCTCGCAACAGTGCCAGCGGATGCGGTCCTAGGGTGGTACCGAGGGTGGCGTAATCGGCATGGATATTATCGGCAGCGGAAGGCAGCGGCAGAACCACATCCGACTCGCCTTCTGACGGCAGGTCATCGAACAAGGGGCGCTGTGCCTCATGCCCTGCCACGCTCCAGCGCGCGCGATGACGGTGGCCTGCCAGCCCATGCAAGGCGCCCGAATCGGCCAGCAGCGTACGAGCTCGCTCATCGAGTCGACTACGGCGGCACAGATCATCGACGCCCATGAAAGCCTGCTGCGCACGTGCGGTGATGATGCGTCCCGCCATCTCTTCGCTGAACCCGCGGATCATGCGAAAACCCATGCGAATTGCGGGCTGCGCTGCGCAAGTAGAAGGCTCGAGCGAACAGTCCCAATGGCTGTGCAGTACATCGACGGGGCTCACCTCCAGCCCGTGACGGCGCGCGTCCTGCAGGATTTGGTCAGGGCTGTAGAAGCCCATTGGCCAACTGTTGATCAGCGCACAGGCGAAGGCGGCAGGCTCATGGCACTTGAGCCAACAGCTGGCATACGTCAGCAGGGCAAAACTGGCTGCGTGGGACTCGGGAAATCCATAACTGCCAAAACCTTTGATCTGCTCGAAGATACGGGCGGCAAATTCACCGCTGTAGCCATTGGCAAGCATCCGCTCGGTAAGCTTCTGCCGATGCGGTTCGAGCCCCCCGTGACGCTTCCAGGCAGCCATGGACCGGCGCAACTGATCAGCTTCGCCGGGCGTGTAGTCGGCGGCAACGATGGCCAGTTCCATCACCTGCTCCTGAAACAGGGGGACCCCCAGGGTACGCTCGAACACTTTCTTCAGCTTTTCATCCGGATAACTGACCGGCTCTTCACCGTTCCGCCGGCGCAGATAGGGATGGACCATGTCACCCTGTATGGGGCCAGGCCGCACGATGGCCACCTCGATGACCAGGTCGTAGAACGTTCTGGGCTTGAGGCGCGGCAACATCGCCATTTGCGCCCTGGACTCGATCTGGAAGACACCTATGGTGTCGGCGCGGCTGATCATGTCGTAGGTAGCCGGACACTCCGCAGGAATGGTGGCGATGCTCAGGTCTCGTCCGCGATGTCGGCGCAACAGGTCAAGGGTACGACGCAAGGCGGTCAGCATGCCCAAGGCGAGCACGTCGACCTTTAGCAAGCCCACCAGATCGAGATCGTCCTTGTCCCACTGGATCACGGTGCGCCCCTCCATCGCGGCGTTTTCCACCGGCACCAGCGTATCCAGGGGATATTCGGAAATCACGAAGCCACCGGGGTGCTGCGACAGATGCCGGGGGAAACCGAGGAGCTCTGAGGCCAGCGTCAGCACACGATGAAGCAGCGGGCTGTCCGGATCGAAGCCGTTCTCTCGGAGCCGCTCGGCACTCGGCAAATGGTGGTAACCGCAGCAATCGGCCAGTGCACTGACCTGATCCGCTGGCAGCCCCAGCGCCTTGGCCACATCGCGCAGGGCGCCGGCCCCCTGGTAACTGCTGGCAACCGCGGTGAGCGCGGCACGGCCACGACCGTAGCGCTGGAAGATATGCTGAATCACCTCCTCACGTCGCTCATGCTCGAAATCGACATCGATGTCCGGCGGCTCGTTGCGCTCCCTGGATAGGAACCGCTCGAAGAGCATGTTCATCCGCGACGGGTCGATTTCAGTGATGCCGAGCGCGAAACACACAGCCGAATTGGCCGCAGATCCACGGCCTTGGCAGAGGATGTGACGACTGCGAGCAAACCGAACGATATCGTGGACCGTGAGGAAATAGCTCTCGTAGCCCAGTTCGGCAATCAGCGACAGTTCCTTGTCCAGCAGCTGAGTCACGCGCTCAGGCACACCCTCCGGCCACCGCCAGCGCGCACCCGTTTCGGTCAATTCACGCAGCCAGCTACTGGCCGTCCGGGCTGGGGGCACCAGCTCATGGGGATACTGGTAGCGCAGTTGACTCAGGTCGAATGTGCAGCGCTCGGCTATGCGCAGGGTTTCCGATAGCAGGGATGGCGGATAGAGCTCGGCAAGCACGTCACGAGGTCGAAGATGGCGCTCGCCATTGGGGAACAGCCAATGGCCGGCTTCCGCCACGCTCATGTGATGCCGTATGGCGGTCAGCGTATCCTGCAGGGCCCTCCGACCTCGCGCGTGCATGTGTACATCCCCGGAAGCGACCGGAGGAATACCCAGCTGCTTAGCCAGCGCCAGGCATTCACCCAGGCGACGGGCATCGTCAGGCCCACGATGCAGCTCCACCGCCAGCCAGAGTCGATCGGGAAACAGGCTGCGTAACCAGCCCCCCTCCTCCACATGATCCAGCCTGCGCGGCAGCCACAAGGCCAGAAGGCCATCGAGCGGCTCGCAGAAGTCCTCGCGCAAGAGTTGATAACAGCCCTTTCGGGCCCTGCGCCTGGCGATGGTAATGAGTCCGCAGAGCCTTTGATAGCCCATGAGATTTTCAGCCAGCAGCACCACTCGCGGACCATCATCGATCGTCATTTCGGCTCCTACGATCAACCTCGGCCCAGTATTCTTCGAAGCCTGCCAGGCGCGGACGATACCGGCCAATGTGCATTCATCAGTTATGGCCAGTGCCCGGTAACCGTGGCGCCGAGCACGCTCGAACAATTCCTGAGCACTGGAAGCGCCACGTTGAAAACTGAAGTTGGACAAGCAATGCAGCTCGGCATACTCGTCCTTCACGAGAACCACCCCTGCAGCACCCAGGGGCCCCTTCGCCCAACATCGCGATAAGCCCAGCCGAGCCGGCCATCCTTCGTTTCAATGAGGTAGTAGTCACGGCGCACGTCACCGCCGTCCCACCACCCGGACTCGATGCGCTCCGGCCCAGCCAACAGTCTGGGCGTGCCCTCGAGAGCCATAGGCTGGCGCAACAGCCAACCGGGTCGCGGCGATTCATTCTGTGGCGTTGCGGCTGCGCCGGTCTCTGCAAGCCAGGCCATTTCAGGGCGGTGATCAGGCCGCATGCAGACGCCGTGCACGGCACTGTCCCCCAAGCGCGCCCTCAAGCGCTCACGCAACTGCTCCCAGCCTATCGATTGATGCGGGCGCTCCTCGAACAGGCCCATATGCTCGGGGATAAACTTCGGTAGATCGCCAGCGACCAGACGGACCCGGCGCACGGCTGCCGGCAGGCACAAACGCTCCAGGCGCCCCTTGGCCAGCTCGAACAGCAGCGCGGCGTCCCGCTCAGCTCTGAGAAGACCCACAGGCACTTCGGTCTCGACACCCTCGGCATGCTGAAGAAAGAGTTCGTAGCGCTGCACACCACAGTCCCGACCAGCCAGAAAAGCCCCTAGGTCGGATGTGAGCCGACGCAGCGGGAACAGCAGGGCCTGAATGGACTCCACGTCGTAGTTGAGCTCGATACTCTGATCGAAACGATCTGGTGGCGCATAACTGTCCAGCACCAATGGACGCCGTCCCAGCAGTTTATCCAGATGCTGCAAGACAGGCTCAGGGAACCGGCGGGCCAGCCCTGCACGCGGCAACGACAGAACCTGATGAAGCGTACGAAGCCCCATCCGCTGGAATGCGTTGACGCTTTCTCGCGGCAGCCCCAGGCGGTCAATGGGCATCTGATCGAGGACCTTGCGCAAACTCTCCTCATCAACCGCCAGGCCATCATGCACATTGCACAATACCCGTGCTGCTGCCGGGTTTGGCGCTACGGCAAGGCGATGACTGAAGCCCAATGCAGTCAACTCGCTGCGCAGGCGTTGTTCGAAGCGAGGCCAGGGGCCAAAGAGATTCAGACTAGACTCGACTTCCAATAACAGGGTACGAGAAAACCGCATACTGACCCGTGAGCTGTAGCGGTAGGCCCAAGCGGCCAGAAAGCGCTGATGGCGCTGGACCTCTGCCGGGTCATACTCGACTGTGGCGAAATCTCGTGTCAGCAGGTGTGCAGCGGCAAGGCTTTGGCCAGGCCGCAATCCCAGCAGGCGCGCAGCCCCATTGGCCGCCCGAATGATGCGGCGCTGACTGGGACCCTCGACAAGGACCAGGGGAGCAAGCGGGTCGTCAAGATTTCGCAGAACGCCATCAAGGGCCAGCTGCGGCAAATAGATACAGACCCAGCGCATTCTTCACTCAGAGCTCGGCAGCGATGAGCACGGGCGCTGCCGGTGCAAGACCACCACGGCACTTCAAAACCCTAACGCGACCAGGTCCTTCCTCGAAAGCAATGCGCAACGCCGCTGGCGACGGGTTTCTGGATACACTCAGTGGACGATAAGCGAAAGCCAGCGTCTGCCCTGTTTCGGCCGCCACGCACAAGCGGCGTATCGTTCGCTCATCCGACAAGCCAGGCCAGCAGAGCACTGCCCCACAAGTACCCGAGCGCAAACATTGCTCGGTAGCCCAGAGCGCATTTTTACCTTCGGCTTCGATGATGACCACTTGGCGTAGATCGATGCCAGCGGCCAGCCAAGCCTGGGGGTAAACGTTGTACGGAGGGGCGACCAGCACTATGCGCTCGCCAGCCCTAGAGAGTCTCTCCAGGGTTGGCCAGAGTAGCCCTAATTCACCCATGCCAGCCCCCGGAACCAGAATTTCACTCAGCGAGGCATTCGGCCAGCCGCCGGTGGGCAGCACGGCATCTAGACGCGCATGCCCGCTCGGCTGGGCACCGATAGGCCGTGCCGGTCCCTGTCCTTTCCATACCTGCCGGTCGCGCAACAGCGACTCGAGCGCTATTACGGCGGTCATCAATCCCGCCTCAATAAGCCGCAGAACACTCCCTCGATGGAGAGGTCCTGATCGGGTCCCACCACGATCGGCGAGTAGGCCGGATTACGTGGCATCAAACGGATCGAATCGATACCTCGCTCGAAGCGCTTGATGGTCACTTCACCATCAAGCCGCGCGACAATGATCTGGCCCTCACGCGCTTCCTGGGCACAGGAAATCCCAACCAGGTCACCATCAAGGATTCCATCGTCGATCATCGAGTCACCCTGCACTCGAAGAAGATAATCCGGCACTCGGGAGAATGTATTGCGATCAAGCGTCAAGTGCTCATGCAACGCCACATCCGGGCCAATCGGAGCCCCGGCCGCTACACGGCCAAGCACGGGTACCTCGATAAGCTCTGTTCGCCCGGCCCGATCCAGCAGGCGAATCCCGCGGGCCTGATGCGGAATCACCTCGATGAGTCCGGCCTCGGTCAGGGCTTGAACATGCTTGCGCGCCACACTACGTGAGGCAAAGCCGAACGCCTCGGCGATTTCGGCAAGGCTGGGTGGTTGACCCTGCTCAGCGATACGTTCGCGAATGAAGGTCAGAATGGCTGTACGCCGAGGACTCAAGATACTCATGGAGTACATTTGTACTCTTATCGAACTCGATTGGCTAGCCCTCTATCTCAACAGCGACCAGATAACCCCAACGAAGCATTGAACGCCATGACCCGAACGTCATCCATCGTCTTCGCGCAGATAAGTAAGGGGGGCTTCAAGAATTCGTTCAGGCAACCGGCTCAGTGCTTGGCTATGCGTGAATCGTCGACGGGACTGGAATTTGTGCGGCGCAGCCCTGTTTTCCCCTGCTTGGCCGTAGGGGAGCACTGGCGGCATCGGCAGCATCTGTTTTTCCGAGCCCAAA
>NZ_JBHRXZ010000012.1:194562-197890 GCF_042648805.1 Stutzerimonas tarimensis
TCGAGACCATCCCTCCAAGTCGTATTGAGCCAGTCAAGCAGCGATTAAAAGAAAGGCAGATATTTTCATATCTGCCTTTATCTGGAGCTCATGAGCGGATTTGAACCGCTGACCTCACCCTTACCAAGGGTGTGCTCTACCAACTGAGCTACATGAGCGAAAACAATGCCCAAGCGACAACCTGGAGCGGGTAGCGGGAATCGAACCCGCATCATCAGCTTGGAAGGCTGAGGTTCTACCACTGAACTATACCCGCGGAAGCCGTGGCTTACGCTTTGAAACTGGTGGAGGGGGAAGGATTCGAACCTTCGAAGTCGTTGACGTCAGATTTACAGTCTGATCCCTTTGGCCACTCGGGAACCCCTCCAGAAAGTGCCGGCATTTTCCATGCCGCGCCGCCTCTTGTCAACCTTTTCCCAATAAAAACTTGAGGTTAGGTAAAACATCCTGGCCCTTTGAGCTTTCTCTCCCGAGCCAGATCCGGCAGCGGGCGCAATTCTAGGGGAACTGCCCGTTGACTGCAATGCTTGTGCAGTCAACTTCGCGATCTTGCAGAGAAGCCAGTCCACCGAGATAGCGGGAAAGGTTTTCGTCGAGCAGCGCGACACTGCGTTGCTCTATTCGCACCCACATCTGCCGCCTTGCCCTGGGTAGCTGGCGGACCTCTGGAGCATATCCCGCATTTCGCAATCTCGCCCGGCCCCGTTCTGCGATCTCCTCGCGAGAGAAGATACCCAGGGATATACCATTGGCGAGATCACCGGTTGTAATGATATGCCCATCGATATTGCGAGACTGAAGCTCGCGCAACTGTCGTGTAGCGGCCTGGCGGGAGGAGGTGGGCATCAGGTACAACCAGTAGTCGGTGCCGCCCTCCACTTCGAGCGGATAGAGCTCAGCCGGGATATTCCGCGCGAGCAGCCGCTGAACCATGGACGAAGCTGCCGAAGCGGTCGCAAATTCACCCAACAGACGGCAGCGCTCGCCCCGCAGCGTCACGCCGCCTACGGACGCACCTCGATCACTGCCGGAGGCTTCTATGAGCATCGTCAACCTTTGGGAATCAGGGCGATACACCGAAACCGGGGCCACCTCGATCGAGGTGGCCGGGCTCGCCTGCCGTTGCCAAACAAAGTAACCGATGTTGAGCGCGACAAGCAGCGTTAGAACCGCCCGCATGCTGCGACCCCCTCAAGGGCAGGCAATGGATAATCCCCGAAAAACCAGGTCCGGCATGCTGACCAGACCGTCGAGATCGGCCACTACTGGCGCATCTCCGCCGGTCGCCAGTAGCTGGCACTCGCTCCCGAGGAGTTCACGAGCGGAGGTGATCTGTGCGCTGACGTATGCACGCATCATGAGCGTGCAGCCGCGCTCGACAGCATCTCCGGTTTCTACGCCCGGAGTCATCAATGCCTGAAGATTGGGCTTCATCGGGGCGTAACGCACACGCCGTGTCTCACGATTGAGCTGATCCCTCATAAGGCTCAGCCCTGGGGCGATATACCCCCCAAGATGCTGACCTTCCCGGTCAACCAGGTCGACTGTCACCGCCGTGCCGAGGTCAACAACCATGCAGGCGCGTTTCGCGACCTCATAGGCCGCCACCACTGCCAGCCAACGGTCAGCACCAAGCATCTCGAAGTGCCGGTACCCGTTGCGTACCGTCCCTAGCTTGGCTACGGACCGGGCACGACTCACGTGAATATTCCAGCGATCTTCGATGGCGGCGATCAATTCTGCAGTCTCAGCCTCGCCTCTGACGCTTACCAGCCGGGCACGCACGAGGTCTCCGGCAGCTGCAGGCTCGATATCCTCGAGCACCTTGACTACACCTATAGGCCCAGCGTCGCCACTGTGGTTAACGCATCGCCACTTGATGAAACTGTTGCCGCAGTCGAGCTCAAGAATCATTGGTCAACCTCAAGCTCAACTCCCCAGCACTAAAAAACTGCTCGCGCCCCTCGACTAACATCCGCAGCGCACCATCAGCCGCTATACCATCTACGATACCTCGCGTAGTACGCGTCGGACTATGCAGATCGCAAACCTTCCCCTGCCATAAATGGTGCGCCTGCCACTCCTCGCGCAGGGCCTCGAATCCGAGTGCGGTATGTCTGGCCAGATAAGCCTCAAGACTGGCTGCAAGCTCGAGGGCCAGTTTCGTACGATCAACAACGGAACCCGTTTCAATACGCAAAGATGTCCATGCCTGATCTACATCAGGAGCCGTCAGCATGTTCACGTTGACCCCAACCCCGATTACCACATGACAGACATCGGAAGGGTCACCCGTCAGCTCCAGCAATACTCCAGCCAGCTTCCGGCCTCGTACCAGGATATCGTTCGGCCATTTCAGCCCAGCGGACGTCAGCCCGAACTTTCTGATGCCCTGCAGCACCGCCAGTCCAGCAACCAGGCTGAGCCCCGAAAGTTTATGGGCGCCCTGCTCTAGTCGCAGCCCCAGACTCAGATAAAGGTTGTGATAGCTCGGGCTGACCCAGGCGCGGCCGCGCCGTCCGCGCCCCGCGCTCTGCCCTTCGGCGAGAACGAGCAGCGGCATGGAGTCGCACCCGGAAAGCGAGCGCAAGCATTGGGTATTGGTGGAATCGACCTGATCATGAAGTTGCCATGCCCAACCAAGCTCTTGCAGCGCTGGAGCCATTCGCTCGCCGTCGAGCAATGAAAGGGGTGAGGCGAGACGATAGCCTTTCCCAGGAACCCTATGTAATTCGATGCCAGTATCAGACTCGAGCCGGCGGAGCTGCTTCCAGACTGCGGACCGACCAACACCCAGCAAAGTCCCCAGCTCCTGGCCTGAATGAAACTGGCCATCGCTCAATAAGCACAACAAGGATTTATCCATAACTCCGCAGTCCACACAGACACCAAGAGGAGCGGTCTCCGTTGCCTCGACGGCCCAGGGCAAACCGACATCTTACACTGGCCGTGAAACATCGGATCGACACGAAGCGCATCCTCAAACAGTTTTCAAGCTGCTCGCAATCAACCCGATCAAGTCAAGCGCGAGCACGGCCCCTGTTTTTCCGAGCCCAAAGACAAACCCCCAGCCTGCTAGTGCAGGCTGGGGGTTCGGTATAGGTGCTTGACGATGACCTACTCTCACATGGGGAGACCCCACACTACCATCGGCGATGCGTCGTTTCACTGCTGAGTTCGGGATGGGATCAGGTGGTTCCGACGCTCTATGGTCGTCAAGCGATTGGGTTGGGGCTTCGCCTTTCAGCGCGGCCCCTGAAGGGTATGTGACAGAGCAGTTGCGATCTGCAAATTTTCGGTGATGTCGGCTTCGACCGCCACCCTCTGT
>NZ_JBHRXZ010000013.1:0-527 GCF_042648805.1 Stutzerimonas tarimensis
CTGACCGAGGCCTCGGTGATCCTCGAGGAGGTCAACCGCTGCGGGGGCAACTCCGGCACCGTCCACGGGCAGATGTACAACATGTTTACCCTGTTGCGCAATGGCAGCGAAGAGCAGAAACGCTATTACCTGCCGAAGCTGGCCAGCGGCGAGCTGCGCCTGCAGTCCATGGGCGTCACCGAACCCACCACCGGGACCGACACCACCAAGATCAAGACCACCGCCGTGCGCCGTGGCGACAAGTACGTGATCAACGGGCAAAAGGTGTGGATCTCGCGCATCCAGCATTCCGACCTGATGATCCTCCTGGCGCGCACCACACCGCTGGCCGAGGTCAAGCGCAAGTCCGAGGGCATGTCGATCTTCCTGGTCGACCTGCGTGAAGCGATCGGCAACGGCCTGACCGTGCAGCCGATCGCCAACATGGTCAATCACGAGACCAACGAGCTGTTCTTCGACAATCTGGAAATTCCCGCCGACAGCCTGATCGGCGAGGAAGGCCAGGGTTTCAAGTACATCCTCCACGG
>NZ_JBHRXZ010000014.1:0-964 GCF_042648805.1 Stutzerimonas tarimensis
AGCTGTTCTTCGACAATCTGGAAATTCCCGCCGACAGCCTGATCGGCGAGGAAGGCCAGGGTTTCAAGTACATCCTCCACGGGCTCAACGCCGAGCGCACGCTGATCGCCGCCGAGTGCATCGGCGACGGACGCTGGTTCGTCGAGAAGGCCAGCGCCTATGCACGCGACCGGGTGGTGTTCGGCCGGCCGATCGGCCAGAACCAGGGCGTGCAGTTCCCCATCGCCGAGGCGCACATCGAGATCGAGGCGGCCGACCTGATGCGCTGGCGCGCCTGCCAGGAATACGACGCCGGGCTCAACGCCGGTGCGGCAGCGAACATGGCCAAGTACCTGGCGGCCAAGGCCTCCTGGGAAGCGGCCAACGCCTGCCTGCAGACCCATGGCGGCTTCGGCTTCGCCAACGAATACGACGTCGAGCGCAAGTTCCGCGAAACCCGGTTGTACCAGGTGGCGCCGATCTCCACCAACCTGATCCTGTCCTACGTGGCCGAGCACCTGTTGGAGCTGCCGCGCTCGTTCTGAGCACGCACCGGGTTCATCTGTACCAAACCGCTCTCCCATTGAAGAACAAAAAGGGCCATCCATGAGCACCCATACCGAGCAACTGGTCGCGTTTCTCGCCGACCTGGACTACGCGCAACTGCCCGACCCGGTGGTCGCGCGCACCGAAGACCTGTTCCTCGACTGGCTGGGTTCGGCGCTGGCCAGCCAGAACGCCCATCCCATCCCGCTATTCGAAAACTACGCAAAGCTGATGGGGCCGACCGAGGGGCGCGCGAACATTCTGGTGAGCGGAGCGCGCAGCTCGGCCTATTTCGCCGCCCTGGTGAATGGCGCCAGTTCGCACCTGGTGGAACAAGATGACCTGCACAACAGTTCAGTGCTCCACCCGGCCACTGTCGTCTTTCCTGCCGTCCTGGCGGCGGCGCAGGACCTGGGCAAGAGCGGACGCGAACTGATCG
>NZ_JBHRXZ010000015.1:0-73737 GCF_042648805.1 Stutzerimonas tarimensis
CCGCACTCCACATCTAACCCCTTGATCTACAAGAGCTTTTCACTGAAGACTGCGCCGGAAGTGGTGCGCATTATAGGGGCTCGGGAACAGCCGTCAACGGTTATTTCGACTTTTCTTCCAGGAAAGGTTCATCCATTTCGTCAGGCCGGGTATCCGCATGGCGATCAGCAGAGCACCGGCCGCTGCATAGAGAGCCCAGGCCGCGGCGTCAGCGCGGACAACCCAGAGCATGTGTAGCAGGGCCAACGAGAGGATCGGGTAGATCAGTTGGTGGATTCTCTTCCAGCGCTTGCCCAGCCTGCGCATGCTGGCGCGGGTCGAGGTGAAGGCCAATGCCAGCAATCCCAGATACGCCAACAGGCCGACCAGGATGTAAGGGCGCTCGCGCGTTTCCTCGATCAGCCGGGATAGCTCGAGACCGAGCATGAAGATGAAGTACCCGGCCAGATGCAGCGATGCATAGGTGAATGACCAAAGCCCCAGTTGCCGCCGGACAGCCATCCACCCGCCCCACCGGGCCAGCCTGTTCAAAGGCGACATCGCCAGGGTAAGGAGCAGCAGTACCAGGCTTCCATTGCCCAGGTTGTCCACAAGCACCTTGCCGGGATCAGGACCCAAACGGCCAACTGCCGCCTCGAACAGCCAATAACATGGCAGCGACAGCGTCCCGATAAAAACCAGGAGTCGCCAGCCCCGCTGCGCCATCAGTAGTGCCGGCGCAGGTCCATGCCCGCGTAGAGGCTCGCGACTTCTTCAGCGTAGCCGTTGAACAGCTGGGTATCTCTCAAATTAGGACTGAACAAGCTTCCCGGCAAACGACGCTCGCGCGCCTGGGACCAGCGGGGATGGGACACCTGAGGATTCACGTTGGCGAAGAAGCCATACTCATGGGGCGCCATGCGCTCCCAGGTGGTGGCCGGCTGATCGCGCACGAAGCTGATCCTGACGATCGACTTGATACTCTTGAAGCCGTATTTCCAGGGCACCACCAGGCGTAACGGCGCTCCATTCTGATTCGGCAGGACCCGGCCATACATCCCGACCGCCAGAAAGCTCAGCGGGTGGAGTGCCTCATCCAGACGCAGCCCTTCGACGTAGGGCCACTCGATCAATGAAAACCGGCCGCGTACGCCAGGCATTTCCTCAGGCCGAAGCAAGGTCTCGAAGCGAACATAGCGGGCTCCAGAGGAAGGAGCTAGTCGCCTGATCAAATCGGCCAGCGGAAATCCCAGCCAGGGGACGACCATCGACCAGCCTTCGACGCAGCGCAGGCGATAGATACGCTCCTCCATCTGGGCTTCGCTGAAGAGATCTTCTAGCGCGTAGCGGCCGGGCCTGGCCACCTCGCCATCAACCTGGACGCTCCAGGGATCGACTTGCATGCGCCCCGCCAGCCGGGCGGGGTCACCCTTGTCAGGGCCGAATTCGTAGAAGTTGTTGTAGCTGCTGGCATCTCTGTAAGGCGTCAGCATCTCGCCTTCGGCGGTGACTGCTTCCCACCGGGCCTGATCCAGATGCCCCTCGAACCACGACGCAGGCGAGCCAGGCTCAACCCCGGGATAGCGCCCGGCCTGAGCCCGGGAAACCAGCGGCAGCGCGGCACCCGCAAGACCAGCCAGAGCTCCCTGGACAATCAACCGACGCTGGCGATATACCGCTTCGGGCGTCACCTCGACTTCTCGAGCCGCCCCACGTGAATTGGATTTGATCAGCATAGCGGCCCCGCTCGACCCGTTCAGATCTGCTGACCGCTTGACTGCAGTCAGCCCTCGGCGCGGTTTCGGCGACGCAGCAGAAACTGCACCGGACCGGAAACAGCATAGACGAGGAATATCAACAGCAGAATCCTTGGCGGATCGCTAAAGATGACCGCGAAGACCAGCACCACCACCAGTATCGCGACAAAGGGCACCCGACCCTTGAGATCCAGATCCTTGAAGCTGTAGTACTTGATGTTGCTGACCATCAGCAGCCCGGCAGCAGCCACCAGCAGGGCATAGAACATTACCAGCACCAGCGGCAGGTCAGCCCCGCTCACGCCGGTCTCGTCCAATGCCCAGATCGCCCAGACCGAGCCTGCCACTACGCCGGCCGCAGCCGGACTGGCCAGACCTATGAACCAACGCTTGTCGACCTTGCCAATCTGAGTATTGAAACGGGCCAGGCGCAACGCGGCGCAGGCGACGTAGATGAAGGCAACGGTCAGCCCCACATTACCCAACTCGGAGAGCGCCCACTGGTAGGCCAGTACCGCCGGCGCCAGACCAAAGGCCACCATGTCCGACAACGAGTCGTACTCGGCGCCGAACGCGCTTTGCGTGTTGGTCAGTCTCGCGACCCGACCATCCAGACTGTCGAGCACCATGGCGACGAAAACGGTCGCGGCGGCAACGTAGAAGTTGCCATTGACCGCACTGATGATGGCGAAGAACCCCGCAAAAAGGTTTGCGGTAGTAAACAGGTTGGGCAGCAGATAGACGCCACGATGCCTGACCTTGCGCCCTTCCGCGTCCTGTATTTCCTCGACGTGCTCATCGATGGGAAGCAGGCTTTCGCTTTCGATCGGCTTGTTTGATTCGTCGGGGCGCTCGCTCATTCGCGGTTCCTTGCAGCAGGTTGGACTTGTTCAGACCGGACCCCACCCGGGGGGTTCAGCCCTGTTCGGGCCCGCAGTTATACCAGAAGCAGCCTTGCCGGAACGAAAAACGCGGCCCTTAGGCCGCGCTCTCGTCATCGATGCGCCGATCAGTTCTTGCTTTTGTCGACGATCTTGTTCGCGGAGATCCAGGGCATCATTCCGCGCAGACGCTCGCCGACCTGCTCGATCGGATGGGCTGCGTTGTTACGGCGGTAGGCAGTCATCGATGGATAGTTGGTAGCGCCTTCGCTGATGAACATCTTGGCGTACTCACCGTCCTGGATGCGCTTGAGCGCATTGCGCATGGCTGCGCGAGACTCGGCGTTGATCACTTCCGGACCGGTCACGTACTCGCCGTACTCGGCATTGTTGGAAATCGAATAATTCATGTTGGCGATACCGCCTTCGTACATGAGATCAACGATCAGCTTCAGTTCATGCAGGCATTCGAAGTAGGCCATTTCCGGCGCGTAACCGGCTTCGACCAAGGTCTCGAAACCGGCCTTGACCAGCTCGACGCAGCCACCGCACAGAACGGCCTGCTCACCGAACAGGTCGGTTTCAGTCTCATCCTTGAAGGTGGTTTCGATGATACCGGTACGGCCGCCACCCACGCCGGAAGCGTAGGACAGGGCGACATTCTTGGCGTTGCCCGAAGCGTCCTGGAAAATCGCGATCAGGTCGGGGATACCGCCACCCTTGACGAACTCGGAACGCACAGTGTGGCCTGGTGCCTTGGGCGCGATCATGATCACGTCCAGGTCGGCACGCGGGACGACCTGGTTGTAGTGGATGGAGAAACCGTGAGCGAAGGCCAGGGTGGCGCCCTGCTTCAGGTTGGGCTCGATCTCGTCCTTGTACAGGCGGCCCTGGAATTCGTCCGGGGTCAGGATCATCACCACGTCAGCGGCGGCAACAGCGGCCGGCACGTCACTGACCTTCAGGCCGTGGGCTTCAGCCTTGGCGATGGACGAGGAACCCGGACGCAGGCCAACGGTGACGTCAACGCCGGAATCCTTGAGGTTGCACGCATGTGCATGGCCCTGGGAGCCGTAGCCGATGATGGCGACCTTCTTGCCCTGGATGATGGAGAGGTCGCAATCTTTGTCGTAGAAAACTTTCATGAATTTACCTATGTGTCTGGCCCGCGGGGCCGCCTCGTCAGATGCTCAGGACTTTGTCACCACGGGAAATCCCGGTGACGCCACTGCGTACAACTTCCAGGATGGCGCTGGCGCCAACCGCCTGGATAAAACTTTCCAGCTTGTCGCTGGTGCCCGCTAGCTGGATGGTATAGACGCTACTGGTCACGTCGACGATCTGGCCGCGGAAGATATCGGTGGTGCGCTTGACCTCGGCACGCTGGGCGCCGGTGGCCTTGACCTTGATCAGCAGCAGCTCGCGCTCGATATGCGCGCTTTCCGACAGATCCACCAGTTTCACCACCTCGATGAGTTTATTGAGGTTCTTGGTGATCTGCTCGATGGTTTCATCATGGCCGATGGTCGTGAGGGTCAGGCGCGACAACGTCGGATCCTCGGTGGGCGCCACGGTGAGGCTTTCGATGTTGTAGTTGCGCTGGGAGAACAGGCCAACCACTCGAGACAGCGAGCCCGGTTCGTTTTCCATCAGCAGGGAAATGATATGTCTCATCAGGTGCGCTCCGTCTTGCTCAGCCACATGTCACGCATCGAGCCATCCCGGATCTGCATCGGATAGACGTGCTCGGTGGAATCCACCGCGATGTCGAGGAAGACCAGGCGGTCCTTCATGGCGAAAGCCTCTTCCATCATCGGCTTGAGGTCCTTGAGCTCGGTGATGCGCATGCCGACGTGGCCATAGGCCTCGGCAAGCTTGACGAAGTCAGGCAGCGATTCCATGTAGGAATGCGAGTAGCGGCTGTTGTACTGCATGTCTTGCCACTGGCGGACCATGCCCAGCGCGCCGTTGTTGAGATTGACGATCTTCACCGGCAGGTCGTACTGCAGACAGGTCGACATTTCCTGAATGTTCATCTGGATGCTGCCCTCACCCGTCACGCAGGCGACATCGGCATCCGGGAAGTTGAGCTTGACTCCCATGGCAGCCGGGAAGCCGAAGCCCATGGTGCCCAGGCCACCGGAGTTGATCCAGCGGTTGGGCTTGTCGTACTTGTAGTACTGCGCCGCGAACATCTGGTGCTGGCCGACGTCGGAGGTGATGTAGGCGTCGCCACGGGTCACCTCGTAGAGCGTCTCGACTACCGTTTGCGGCTTGATGATGGAACCGTCGCCCCGCTCATAGGGGAACATGCCACGGGTACCGCGCCATTCATCGATCTGCTTCCACCAGCTGGCAACCGTCTCGGCGTTCGGTCGCTGGCCGATTTCCTTGACCACGGCGACCATTTCGCTCACCACGCTATCGACCGGCCCGACGATCGGGATGTCGGCCTTGATGGTCTTGGAGATCGAGGCGGGGTCGATGTCGACATGAATGATCTTGGCGTTGGGACAGAACTTGGCCGGCCCGTTGACCACCCGGTCATCAAACCGAGCACCTACGGCAAGGATCACGTCGGCATGGTGCATCGCCACGTTGGCGGCATAGCTGCCATGCATGCCGAGCATGCCGAGGAACTGGCGATCGCTACCCGGGTAGGCTCCAAGCCCCATCAAGGTGTTGGTTACCGGCAGGTCGAGAATACGTGCCAGCTCGGTCAACTGCGCCGACGCGCCGCCAAGGATGACACCACCGCCGGCGTAAAGAATCGGCCGCTTGGCCGCCAGCAGCATTTCGGCCGCCTTGCGGATCTGCCCGGAATGACCGCGTACAGCCGGGCTGTACGAGCGCAGCTTGGCCTTCTTCGGGTAGACGTATTCGAATTTCTCGGCAGGGTTGGTCATGTCCTTGGGAATATCGACCACCACCGGGCCGGGACGGCCCGACTGCGCGAGGTAGAACGCCTTTTTCATCACCTCGGGGATTTCCGAAGCGTGCTTGATCATGAAGCTGTGCTTCACGATGGGCCGGGAGACGCCGATCATGTCGGTCTCCTGGAAGGCATCGGTGCCGACGGCGGCACTGGGTACCTGGCCGGAGATGATGACCATCGGAATCGAGTCCATGTAGGCGGTTGCGATACCGGTGATCGCGTTGGTCGCCCCAGGCCCGGAGGTCACCAGCACCACCCCGGCCTTGCCGGTTGCACGGGCGTAGCCGTCGGCCATGTGGGTCGCGGCCTGCTCATGGCGAACCAGGATATGGGTTACCGCCTCTTCCTTGAAAAGGGCATCGTAGATATGCAGCAGGGCACCACCCGGGTACCCGTAGATGTACTTCACGCCTTCGTCGCGCAGGAAGCGAACGACCATTTCAGCGCCGGATAAGAGTTCCACGTTTGATCACCTCAGAAACGCCAGATGGCTACTCGCGCCGGAGTAGACCGGATAGGTTGACCTGCCAAGCAGAGCATGAGCGACGGTGGTCGCCGACTACGTCAGCTACTGGCTCAGCGAGTACGGGATAAGCCCAGGGATTTATTGCGGGACATCCCACCCAGCGCGAGGTAACGCGTTGCGGGTAGAGCTGGTCGGCGCGGGTAGGCGCCTAAAGGCCGGTCGAGTGACCTCGCATGGCGAAGCAAGCCCGATCAGCAAGCAGGGAATTGTTCGTTTTCTGTACCGCCAAGTCAAGTCCGCCATGCAGCCTGTGACTTGCCGCAGACTGCACGGTGGGAAGATTTTGCTAGAGTACGCCCGGGTCGCTGATCGAGAAGGAACACAGCATGCGATTGATGATTGCCGCAGGCAGCCTACTGCTTGCGCTGGGTGGAGCCGCCGCGGCGGCGCCGATCTACAAGTGGGTGGACGCAGAGGGCGTGACGCATTTTGGCGCACATCCACCCGCTGGGCAGCCAGCCGAAACGTTCAGCATTTCCAACATCGGGTCCCGCCCCAGCCCACCGGCGCCAGCTGTCGCCATCGAGAACGAGAACGAGAACGAGAACGAGGAACAGGCTGCACTCGATCGGCAGGTCCAGCGCGAGGTGGCGCAGCAGCAGGCAGAGCTCAAGACGTATTGCACGTCCCTGCGCACCAGCCTCGCTCAGCTGACCAACAATCCGCGCCTGCGGGTCGAGGAAGACGGTCAGAGCCGCCGGATCGACGAAGAAGAGCGGCAGGCGCGAATAGCCGAAACCCGACAGAAAATAGCCGAAGACTGCTAGTTCAGCCCTCGCTGATCACCTGATCAAAGACCTCCAACGCCGTGAGCAGCCCTTTGACGCTGCCCAGGCGCTCGGCAAAGACCATTTCCGCCATCGCCCCGATTCCCGACGCCCCTGGCAAGGGCTCGTCGCGCTCGAGGATGACCTTCATCCGTGGCAGGAAAACCCACTGCAGCCATTCCTCGAACCGCAGAGTATCCATGCAGAACGGCTCGAGACTGGCCAGTGCCCGAGCGTCCGGGGTCCGGCTCGACCAGAGACCAAGCACGCGTAGCTCTCGCTCGATGAGCAGGAGTTGCTCGGCCACCCTGGGCAGGCGTTGGTCCATCAGAGACTGACTCGCGCCCGTTGCCGCGCCTGCTCTGCCCCGGCCGCGTCACCCTGGCGCTCGCGAGCCTGGGCGATCAGTTCCCAGAGACTGGCCTGCAAGGCGGGACGGCCGGCGGCATAGCTCAAGGCACGTCGCGACAGCTGCTCCGCCTGCGCCGCGTCGCCCTGCCCCAGGCGAACCTGCGCAAGCCGATAGAGCACCTGAGGCTCGCGCGGCGCGATGCGCTGAGCACGCTCGAGACTTGAAGCGGCACCACTCAGGTCGCCGTTGTCCTGCAGTTGCCTTGCCGACGTCAGCAGCGCCAGCACCGGTCCTTCGAGCTGCTCATCGGGCGCCAGGCCACCAGAACCGCCCGACGGAATTCCGCTCGGCGCAACAGGCGGTGCCGAGGGCACTGGCGCACTCCAGCTCTCGCTCGGTGCCGGAGCCGCCGGCACTGCCGGGGCAGTCGTCAGGGGCGCGGTGGCGGGCGCAGGAAAGGTCTGCAGCGGCGCGCCGATCGCCTGCGGCACCACCATGACCACGTCATCTGCCGCGACAGCGGGCGCGGCCGGCCGCACCGCCTGCTGCGCCACCTGCCGACCGGACGCCTCGGAGACCGGAGCCCCGGCATCCACCACCGGCACCGCTCCACGATCGACCGTTGCACACCCCTGGAGCAGAGCCAGCCCTGCCGCCATCATCGCCCACTGCTTGTTCACGACCTGCGACCTCTCGGAGAAAACCAACTCATCTTACTGCAACCAGCCGCGAACCCAATCCATCACCGACTCGGCCGGCCGCTCCAGACCGCAACCGGGCCCGGGCAAGGGTTCGCTGCCACGGATGTAGGGCATCTGCACCGCGCCGGGACAGTTCTCCAGCGAACCCATCCCGGTACCCGCATCGACCCAGGCGTGCAGGACATTTTCCGGTTCGGGCATGGCCAAGGGCAGCGGGTCGGCGCGATGCATGAAATCGGTCCAGACCTGCAGGGCTCCGGTCGCCCCGGTCAGCGAGGTTCTGCCGTTGTCGTCGCGGCCCAGCCAGACCACCGCCAGCAGATCGCCAGTGAAGCCGGCGAACCAGCTGTCGCGTGACTCGTTGGTGGTACCGGTCTTGCCCGCCAGCGCCAGGGACCGCGGCAAGCGGCTATAGGCCGAGCGTCCGGTTCCTTCGTACATGGCGCGCTGCATCGCATGCTGGGTCAGGTAGATGGCGCCCGCGTCGAAGCGTTGCTGGATCTGGAAGGGATAGCGTCGCAGCGGCTCGCCGTCCGAAGTCAGCACGTTTCGGATACCCCGCAGCGGCGTATTGAAACCCCCGTTGGCGATCGTCTGGTACATGTCCGCCACCTCGATCGGGCTCAGCGCACCCGCGCCAAGCAGCATCGACGGATATGCCGGCCAGTCGCGCGAGACCCCAAGCCGCTGCAACGTCTTCAGCACATGGGGCACGCCGATGTCGAGCCCGAGCTTGGCTGACGACAGGTTGTAGGAGTTGGCCAGTGCCTGATAGAGATAGACATTGCCATGCGCCATGCGGTCGTAGTTCTGCGGCTGCCAGATCTGCCCGTCCTGGCCCTTGACCGTGAACGGCTCGTCGGCCAGGACACTGGTCAGTGTGTACTGGCTCGGGCGCTCGAGTGCAGCCAGGAAAATGGCCGGCTTGATGAGCGAACCGATTGGCCGCACCGCGTCCAGCGCCCGATTGAAACCGGCAAAGCCAGGCTGCCGACCACCCAGCAGCGCCTGGATTTCCCCGGTCTCGGGATTGGTCACTACCATCGAACCCTCGACCTGCTCGACGCCCGGGCGCCCTTCCAGGCGCTTGAGCGTCTCGACCATGGCCTTTTCCGCCTTCAGCTGCAGAATAGGTTCGAAACTGGTGAAGACCCGTAACCCTTCCTCGGTGAGGTCTTCGTCGCGGTAATCCTGGCGCAACTGCCGCTTGACCAGGTCGAGAAACGCCGGGAAGGACGTATTGGCCATGCTCCCCCGGGGGCTGATCCCGAGCGGCAGCTGCTTGGCCTGTTCGATCACCTCGGCGGGAACCACCTGCTGCTCGGCCAGCAAGTCAAGCACCAGGTTGCGCCGCTGCAACGCCCGCTCCGGATGACGGCGGGGGTTGTAGAGCGTCGGCCCCTTGACCATACCCACCAACAGGGCGACCTGGTGCAGCTTCAACTCTGCCAGCGGCTGGTTGAAGAAGTACTGGCTGGCCAGACCGAAACCGTGGATGGCGCGTGCGCCGTCCTGCCCGAGGAACACCTCGTTGAGGTAGCCCTCGAGAATCTCCTCCTTGTCGTAGTGCAGCTCGAGCAGCACCGCCATCATCGCCTCGGTCGCCTTGCGATTGAAGCTGCGCTCGTTGGTCAGGTAGAAGTTCTTCACCAACTGCTGGGTCAGGGTACTGCCGCCCTGCACCACCCGGCCGGCAGTCGCATTGACCCACATGGCGCGGATGATCGCCCGGGGCGAGACGCCGAAATGATCGAAGAAGTCGCGGTCCTCGACGGCGAGCAGCGTCTCCACCAGATAGGGCGGGGTCTGTTCGAGCTTGATGAGAATCCGGTCTTCATTGTGCGCTGGGTATATGCCGCCAATGACCACCGGCTCGAGGCGCGCCACGGCCAGCGGACTGGCGTCGACACCGGAGAGGCTTGCGACATAATCGCCAGAGAACCGCACCCGGATGCGCTGGGCCGGCTCGGGACCCTCGTAGAACTGGAACCCACGGGTGTGCAGATCGATCGCGTTGCCGGACACCGATACAGCGCCCGGGCCGCCAACCGTGGTTTCCCGGCGATAACCGAGCGCATCCAGTTCGGCGAGAAAGTCGTCCTTGGCAAGCTTCTGACCGGCAAACAACTCCAGGGGTCTGGCGTAAACGGTAGCCGGAATGGTCCAGCGCTTGCCCGAGAACTTCTCCTGCACCATGGCATCCATGTAGATCGCAAAAGCGGCCAGGACCACCAGACCTACGAGGGACAACTTGACGGCCCAGCCCACCAGGGGACGCAGGCGACCGGTTCGGGGTTTAGAGCGCTTGCGGCGTGTCACCACTGTTCTCCAGATCTGTTGCAGCCAGTAGTGAATCCAAACCGCAGGCACCGGGCCAGACAGCCGCCAGCCTGGGCTGCAACGCTACGTCGCCAGGCGGACTGGAGAGTGGCTAGGCGCCACATCTCTTGCGGGAGGCGCGCATTATACGCAGTTTGCCAAACAGGAAGATGGCCTCCCAGCGGTTTGCAGAGCACAGCTCAAACGCCATAATGCCGAGTCATGCGTCCCTGTGAACCGCTTCACGCAGTATCACTCGCCCCTCCCTCGACACCCCAAGGAAAGACCGTGAGCCAAGTCTTGATCGACGCCCTGCAGAACCCGGCCGTATACCCGCATCCGGTGAAGCACCTGCGGATCATCGAAACCCACATTTCCTGGGTGATCCTCACCGGGGATTTTGCCTACAAGATGAAAAAGCCGGTGGACTTCGGTTTTCTCAACTTCACCGATCTTGCCGCCCGCAAGCACTTCTGCGAGGAAGAGCTGCGCCTCAATCAGCGCATGGCCCCGGAGCTCTACCTCGAGGTGATTCCAGTGACCGGCAGCCTCCAGCAACCCGAACTGGGGGGTACGGGCGAACCCATCGAATACCTGCTCAAGATGCGAGAGTTTCCCCAGACCCAACTGCTCGCCCAGTTGCAGGCGCGCGGCGAGCTTGGCGATGCGCACATCGATGCGCTGGCCGAACAGATCGCCCGCTTCCACCTGCAGACCCCGCATGTGGAGGCCACTCACCCACTGAGCAGCGCCGAAGCCATCGTCGCGCCCATGCGGCAGAATTTCGAGCAGATCCGGCCACTGCTCCACGAGCGACAGGACCTGACCCAGCTCGACGCCCTTGAAGCCTGGATGGAAAGCAGCATCACCCGCCTGCAGCCGCTGCTGCAACGCCGCTGCGAAGAAGGCTTCATTCGTGAGTGCCACGGCGACCTGCATCTGGGCAACGCCACGCTCATCGACGACCGCGTAGTGCTCTTCGACTGCATCGAGTTCAACGAGCCTTTCCGCCTGATCGACATTGCCTCGGATGCGGCCTTTCTCGCCATGGATCTGGAAGATCGCGGCCTGAAAAGCCAGGCCCGGCGCTTTCTCAACGCCTGGCTCGAGCACACCGGCGACTACGACGCATTGCATCTGCTCAAGCTGTACAAGGCCTATCGCGCGCTGGTACGAGCCAAGGTCAACCTGTTCCGCCTGCATCAGGAGCAGGACTCGGTGGAACGCAAGGTCATCCTGCGTCACTACCGCAGCTACGCCAACCTGGCCGAAAGCTACAGCGCCATCCCGTCGCGCTTCCTGGCCATCACCCACGGCGTTTCGGCGGTCGGCAAGAGCCAGGTCGCGCTGCGCCTGGTCGAGGCGCTCGGTGCCGTTCGGCTGCGCTCGGACGTCGAGCGCAAACGTCTGCTCGGTGACCAGGCAGAAGGTGCCGCCGGCCAGCTGGACGCCGGCATCTACAGCCCCGCGTCCAGCGAGGCGACCTACAGCCGTCTGCATGAGCTCGGCGAGATGGCGCTGCAGGCCGGCTATCCCGCGGTGCTGGATGCCACCTACCTGAAGCAGGCGCAGCGCAACCAGGCCTGCCACGCGGCTGAAGCCAACGGCGTTCCCTTCGTCATCATCGACTGTCAGGCGCCGGCGGCTGTCGTCGCGCAATGGCTGGCTCAACGCCAGGCCGAAGGCAGAGACCCCTCCGACGCCACCCTCGCGGTGATCGAGGCACAACACGCCAGCCGCGAACCGCTGAGCGACGTGGAGCTGGGACATACCAAGCGCGTCGACACCCATGACGCCGGCAGCCTCGAGCAACTGGTCGGCAGCATCCGCCAATCCTTGCCCGGCCTGTAACGTCCGCCCAGGCGGGGCGTTCCATCGGGGCAGCCCGCCATAACAAGAGCTGGCTCACAACCTCCACACATCGGAATTTACTCGAGCCGTCGTGCCCCCTATCGTGACCTGGTCATCGATCATCGGGCAGGACATCGCCATGTATCTTCTGGGAGAGCCACCAGGCTACGCCGACGCTCTGGCGGAGCGTCTGCAGCATCTGCTTCTCGGGCTACTCGACGGGCTGCCCGCAGCCGGAGCCAGCATACGGATAGAAGACAGCGATGATGTGCTTGCCGAACTGCCGGCAGGACAGCTCTTCCTGGTTCAGAGCGGGCTGCTGCATGTGTTGGTCGACGAGCGCCCGCTCATCTACCTGCAGGAGGGCGATCTCCTCGGCCTGCGCCAGGATTCGGGGCGAGACGGTCCGGCATACCGCTACAGCTGCGATGAGCCCGTCGAACTCCTGCCCTACGATCGCCATCTGGCGCTTCGTCATATTCACACGTGCGAAACCCGCCAGGACCAGTTCACCCAGTACCTCATCGGGCAGGCAGACCTGCTGTCTTCAGCCCTGGCGCGTCTTCGCCAGCCGGAGATCCGGCCGATCAGCGCCGTTCGGCATTTCCGTGCAGGAGAAGAACTCATCCGCGAAGGCGACGATGCGGATGATGTGTTCATCATCATCGACGGGCATGCCGAAGCCTTCGTCAATGGCCAAAAGGTGGGTGACGTTCAAAAGGATGAGATATTTGGCGCCATGGCGGTTTTCACCCATGAGAAACGCAGCGCGGCAGTGATCGCCAGCGCACCGGGCTCACTGATGGTCATTCCGAAAAAACAGTTTCTCGCGCTGATGCAAGGCAATCCCCGTATTGCCCACAGCCTCATCGAGAGCATGGCCCGGCGAATCGACCAGATGAACAAGGAAATCACCCGGCTTCGATTACCGATGGCCGGTTAGCCAACAGCACTTGACTCTCAAATAGGAACGATTATTATTAACTCAACTGATCGCGAGATCAGCCGTTAATCTGCAGCCTCAGGTCGGCTACAGGTTTTCTCCTCATCAGGCTATTACGGTTTTCGACCCGGCGCTGCCGGGTCTTTTTTTGCCTCGCGAAACCGGGCGCAATGATCCTGTTCGGGCTGCGCTGGGGTAAACCAGACGTAGTCGGCCTGTTCGGCCCCTACGCTTTGCCCGACCTCCGCCAGCATCACCACTACCCCACCGTCGTCCCTGCCCAGATCCTTCAGATGAAGGGGAACGCCAAGATCGCGCCGCGCATGGAAGGCCCCGGCAAGCAACATCGCCGGAGCCGGAGCCTCGAGTAGTCGCTCCGCCATCCGGCGGTCCCGCTGTTGCTGGACCGAGAGCATCGCGGGAATCTGGCTTTCAGGCAGCATGTCGCAATGCGACACCCGGATCTGCGCGGTCAGCGTCTGCACCACCGGCGCTGCCGTGGCATGAACGCCGCTAAGCCTGGTGCCGCCCCGGTAGATGGCGCCGATTTCATCGCGATCGAGGTTCGCCGCCAGGAGCGGATACGGCTGGCCGAGCGCATATTCGACCAGCGGTCCGTAAAGCGCCCAGTCCCATCCGGCCCGCCAGCCCAGCGCCGCCTGCAGATCGGCTGGGGGCTGGTCACTACCGAGCGCATGCTGAACCTGCTGCACCAGTGGCTGCTGGACGGGGTCGAGCATCTCCAGCAACAAACTACCTTGGTCGCGGTGCCCCGCCATCGCCTTCAGCAGCCACAGCTGTAAGGCATGGTGATCGGGATTGTCGTGCCGCTCGCCGACCAGCACTCGTGATTGACCGGCCAGATCGGTCACCAGTTCTTCAGGGGTCAGACTCCGCCCCGTACGCAGCTCCAGGATCTGCCCCAGGTCGGCATGGTCACGTCCCTCGGGGCTCTGCCACTCGGGCAACGGCGGCTGCGACGCACAGGCCGACAACAACATCAACAGCGGCACCAGCAGATAACCCATTGACGCTCCTCCGTTCGTTTTCAACGCGCGATCACCAGCGGATGGCCGCGCTCCGGATGAGGCTGGACCAATACTTCCAGACCAAACACCTGCTGCACCCGTTCCGGTACCAGCACCTGTTCGGCGCTCCCGGCACTTCTGACCGTCCCTTCGGCGATCAGCACCAGCTTGTCACCATAGCGCGCAGCCAGATTGAGGTCGTGCAGAATGGCCAGCGCCGTGCCGCCCCGCTCGACAAAGGTCCGCACCACATCCAGCAACTGGTATTGATGACGCGGATCCAGGCTCGAGGTGGGCTCGTCGAGCAGCAGCACCTGGCCCTGCCCGCCCGGCCAGAGCTGCGCCAGTACCCTCGCCAGATGCACGCGCTGCTGCTCACCCGCAGATAACTTCAGGTAACTGCGTGTCCGCAGGTGCATGATGTCGGTGCTTCGCATGGCCTGATCAACTACCTCCTGGTCGTGCTCGCGCCCGCTGGCGTGAGGCAACCGCCCCATCGCGACCACCTCTTCCACGGCGAACGCGAACCCCAGGCTGGAATGTTGCGCGAGGACCGCCAGGCGTCTGGCACGCTCCAGCGGCGGCCAGCGGGACAACAGGCGCCCATCCAGCGACACCCGCCCCGTCTGCGCCTGCAACTCCCCACAGAGCGCGCCGAGCAGAGTGCTCTTGCCCGCGCCATTGGGGCCCAGCACAGCGGTGAGTTCGCCAGGGCGCAAGGCCAGGTCTATATCCTGAAGCACCAGACGCTCCCCACGTACGACCCCCACCCCCTCGGCGATCAGCATCAGGCACGCCTTTTCAAGAGAAGGAAAATAAAGAAGGGAGCGCCGATCAATGCCGTGACGATCCCTATAGGCAATTCAGCGGGGGCGATCAACAGGCGCGCCGCCAGGTCGGCCAGCAGCAGCAAGGTCCCCCCCGCCAGGCCAGCGGCCGGCAACAGCAATCGATGATTCGGCCCCACCAGCAGACGCATCAGGTGCGGCACCACCAGCCCGACGAAGCCGATCAGCCCGGCGGCGGCCACGGCCGCCCCCACCGCCAACGCGGTGCAGAAAACCAGCTCCGCTTTCAATCGCTCCACTGCGAACCCCAGGTGCCTCGCTTCGGACTCGCCGAGCAGCAGCGCATTCAGGGCATCGGCCCGCCGCGGCAACCAGCAGCCCACCAGCAAAGCGACCAGGGCCAGCGGCAACAGGCCGGAAAACCCCGCTCCGGAAAGGTTGCCGAGATTCCAGAACACCAGAGAACGCAGGCTGCTGTCGTCGGCCAGGTAAGTAAAGAGACCGATGACCGCACCAGCCAAGGCCGTTACCGCGATGCCAGCCAGCAACATGGTGGACACCTGAGTCTGGCCCTGAACGCGACCAAGACGATAGACCAGGGTCGTCACGCCAAGGCCGCCAGCGAAGGCGCACACCGACAGCACGTACGGCTGAGCCGCAGCGGGCCAACCGCCGAGCAAGGCACCGCCTACCAAGGCGCCTGCCGCCCCCAGCGCCGCACCGCTGGAAACACCGATCAGCCCAGGGTCGGCAAGGGGATTGCGAAACAAACCCTGCATGGCCACCCCCGACATGGCCAGCAGCGCCCCCACCAGCAGGCCGGTAAGGCTACGCGGCAGACGAATCTGGCCGATGATGGCCTCGGCCTGGGAAATATCGCCAGCCGCTACGACCGGCAAGCCCGCGAGGCGCAACCCCGCCTGCAGGCTCTCGCCAAGCCCAAGAGGGACCGCTCCCAGGGCGAGCGACAGCCAGAACATGAACAGCATCAACAAGAACAGCCCTGCAAAGAGCGGCCTTACCGCCAGCCCGGAACGCATCGTCAAGCTCTACCTGATTTCAGGCCGGGAAGGATAGAAGCCAGGAGATGCCCAACGCCAGGCCAATCGCCGCGACACGGGTAGAAAAGCAGCATCCGGTAGCAAATCACGGATAAACGCGACCTTCAGCCCCATCCCAGCCATGCCAGGCTTGGGTATCATGCCGCCACCTTCGACCAAGAGTCTGCCATGCGCCGTCTGTTGTCCCTGCTGCTATTGGCTTTTGCCCTGCCCGCCTTTGCCGGCCTGTTCGACGCCAGACCGAGCGCAACCCTGGGTGGGCCGCTGAACAACACCGCGGACTTCCTCCCGGTGCGCGAGGCATTTCAACTCAGCCTGACCGAGGCGACAGCCGAGCGCATCGAGCTGCGCTTCGTGGCCGCCGAAGGCTACTACCTCTATCGCCATCGCTTCGACTTCGCCGCCGATGGGGTGACCCTGGGCGAACCGCAACTCCCGGCCGGAGAGCACAAGACTGATGAATACTTCGGCGACGTCGAGGTGTACTACGGCGTAATGGACATCGTCCTGCCGGTCGACAACCCGGACGAACGCCCCTTTACGCTGCAGGTGAGCTACCAGGGTTGCGCCGACAAGGGCCTGTGCTATCCCCCGGAGACCGAGACCCTGACCATCGGCGCAGGTTCGGAAACCGCCAGCGAGGAACGCGGCGGCCTCTCCTGGCGGGTCATCGTGCTGTTTTTTCTCGCGGGCCTGGGCCTGACCTTCACACCATGCGTGCTGCCGATGCTGCCCATTCTGTCGGGTGTGGTTTTGCGCGGACAGACGGGCGGCCTGCGCAGCTTTCTCTTGTCGCTGGCCTATGTGCTGCCGATGGCCGCCGGGTTTGCCGTGCTTGGCGCGCTGATGGGGCTGTTCGGCGCCGAGCTCAACCTGCAGGCGCGCATGCAGTCGCCCTGGGTTCTGGTACCTTTCGCGCTGTTCTTCGGGCTCTTCGCCCTGGCGATGTTCGGCTTGTTCGACCTGCGCCTGCCACGCGCCATCAGCGCACCGCTGGACCGTCTGGCCGGCCAGACCCGCGGAGGCTCCTTTACCGGGGCGGCAGTACTCGGCCTGCTCTCCAGTCTCCTGGTGTCGCCCTGTGTCACCGCCCCGCTGGCTGGCGCGCTGCTGTACATCAGCGCCAGTGGCGATGCCCTGGGCGGCGGACTGCAGCTGTTCGCGCTGGGTTTGGGCATGGGCACCCCGCTGGTGCTGTTTGCCACCGGCGGCGGTGCCCTGCTGCCTCGCAGCGGCCCCTGGATGATCGCGGTACGCAACCTGTTTGGCGTCCTGCTGCTAGCGGTGGCCGTCTGGCTGCTGGAGCGCGTCCTGCCCGGCCCGATCAGCCTTGCCCTGTGGGGCGCCCTGGCTGCGGGAAGCGCCCTGTTTCTCGGCACCCTGGAATTCACCGCGAAGACCAGCCGGCAGAAACTTGCCCAACTGGGCGGCCTGATGCTCCTGGTCTATGCCCTGGCCGCCTGGGTCGGCGCACTGCAGGGCGCCTCGGACCCGCTGCGCCCGCTGCCTGCCGCCGGTGGCAGCTTCAGCTCCGTTCAGCCGCAGGGCGAAGGCTGGTACACCATAACCACTCCTGCCGAACTGGACGCCCAGCTTGCAGCCGCGCGCAACGCCGCTCAACCCGTGCTGCTCGACTGGTATGCCGACTGGTGCATCAGCTGCAAGGTGATCGAGCGTGAAGTCCTCGCCAACCCGCAAATCGTGCCGCGATTGGCCGGCTATCGGCTGCTCCGCTTCGACGTGACCGCCAGCAACGCCGAACAGCGCGCCCTGCTCGATCGCTACCGACTTTTCGGCCCGCCAGCGCTGCTGTTCTTTGACGGCCGCGCCGAAGAGCTGGCCGAGATCCGCGTGGTGGGCGAGATCGATGTCGCCGCGTTCTCCAGCCGACTGGACCGAGCCGAGACTCTAATCCAGGAAGTACGCTGACATTTCCGGACAAATTGCCGACATTTGTCACGTTTGAGAGACTGGACAGCCGCCTTGCGGTTCATGCATATTCCACCCCCTCAAACGCAGTCCTGCCTAGAACAACAAGGAATCGCCCATGGCCACGCTTCTGGTCCTGCACGGCCCCAACCTCAACCTGCTCGGTACGCGGGAGCCTGGGGTATACGGGGCGGTGACCCTGCCGGAGATCAACCGGGATCTGGAACAGCGCGCGCGTGACAGCGGCCACCACCTGCTTCACCTGCAATCGAACGCCGAACATGAATTGATCGAACGCATTCATGCCGCACGTGAGGAAAGTGTCGACTTCATCATCATCAACCCGGCCGCGTTTACCCACACCAGCGTGGCGATACGTGACGCATTGCTGGCGGTGAGCATCCCATTCATCGAAGTGCACCTGTCCAACGTGCACAAGCGAGAACCCTTCCGTCATCACTCCTATTTTTCCGACGTGGCGGTAGGAGTGATCTGCGGCCTCGGCGCCAGTGGCTACCGCCTGGCCCTCGAGGCCGCCCTGGAACAACTCGCCGCTACCTGAACGCGGCCGACCGGCCAAAGCCGGCCTGGCGCTATAGCGGCCCGCACGTCCCTTACCTTTTATTCCCGGGAGTCAGAGCTTCATGGATATCCGCAAAGTCAAGAAACTGATCGAGCTGCTTGAAGAGTCCGGCATCGACGAACTCGAAATTCACGAGGGCGAAGAGTCGGTGCGCATCAGCCGCCACAGCAAGCAGCCCTACGCCGCGCCACAGCCGGTCTACGCCCAGGCCGCTCCCGCTCCGGCTGCTCCAGCCCCAGCACCCGCCGCCGCGCCCGCCCAGCCCAAGCTGAACGGCACCGTGGCCCGCTCGCCAATGGTCGGCACCTTCTACCGGGCAGCCTCTCCCACCTCCGCCGCGTTCGTCGAAGTTGGTCAGAGCGTGAAGAAAGGCGACGTGCTGTGCATCGTCGAAGCCATGAAAATGATGAACCACATCGAGGCCGAAGCCAGCGGCACCATCGAGTCCATCCTCGTGGAGAATGGTCAGCCGGTCGAATTCGACCAGCCGCTGTTCACCATCGTCTGATCCCCGGAGGCCAGCGATGTTGGAAAAAGTACTGATCGCCAACCGCGGCGAGATTGCCCTGCGGGTCTTGCGCGCATGCAAGGAACTGGGCATCAAGACCGTAGCCGTGCACTCGACTGCCGATCGCGAACTGATGCACCTGGCACTCGCCGACGAGTCCGTCTGCATCGGCCCCGCCTTGGCCACCCAATCCTACCTGCACATTCCGTCGATCATTGCCGCCGCTGAAGTGACCGGCGCCACGGCCATTCATCCAGGCTATGGCTTTCTGGCCGAAAACGCCGACTTCGCCGAACAGGTCGAAAAGTCCGGCTTCACCTTCATCGGCCCCACCGCTGATGTCATCCGCCTGATGGGCGACAAGGTATCGGCCAAGGACGCCATGAAGAAGGCTGGCGTACCCACGGTTCCAGGCTCCGACGGTCCGCTGCCGGAAGATGAAGAAGAAGCGTTGCGGATCGCCCGCCAAGTCGGCTATCCCGTGATCATCAAGGCGGCAGGCGGCGGCGGTGGCCGTGGCATGCGCGTGGTGCATCACGAGGAAGAGCTGATCAAGTCGGCCAAGCTGACCCGTACCGAAGCCGGCGCGGCCTTTGGCAACCCGATGGTCTACCTGGAGAAATTCCTGGGTAATCCGCGCCACGTCGAAGTGCAGGTACTGTCCGATGGACAGGGCAACGCCATCCACCTGTACGACCGCGACTGCTCGCTGCAGCGTCGCCACCAGAAGGTTCTCGAGGAGGCTCCAGCCCCGCAGATCGACGAGAAAGCCCGCGCCGAAGTACTCAAGCGATGCGTCGATGCCTGCGTCGAGATCGGCTACCGAGGTGCCGGCACCTTCGAATTTCTCTATGAAGACGGCCACTTCTACTTCATCGAGATGAACACGCGGGTTCAGGTCGAACACCCGGTTACCGAAATGGTCACCGGCATCGACATCGTCAAGGAAATGCTGAACATCGCCGCGGGCAACAAGCTGTCGATCAAGCAGGAGGACGTGACCATCCGTGGCCACGCGCTGGAATGCCGGATCAACGCCGAAGACCCGAAGACGTTCATGCCCTGCCCTGGCAAGGTCAACCATTTCCACGCGCCGGGTGGTAATGGCATCCGCGTGGACTCGCACCTCTATAGCGGCTACGCGGTCCCGCCGAACTACGACTCGCTGATCGGCAAGGTCATCGCCTACGGCAACAGCCGTGAGGAAGCGCTGGCGCGCATGCGCAACGCCCTCGAGGAAATCGTCGTCGACGGAATCAAGACCAACATCCCGCTGCACCGCGATCTGGTTCGCGACAGCGGTTTCTGCGAAGGTGGCGTGAACATCCATTACCTGGAAAAGAAACTGGGTATGGACAAGCACTGACCGTCTTTTCCGAAAGACGCTAAAAGCACTGGAGGCTGAAGGCTGGAGGAAACGCGGATAATCATGCCGCCTTTCGTCCGGCCTTCGGCCTTCAGCCGTTTTCACGAGGAAAAATTTCATGTCCTGGCTGCAATTGCGACTCGCCATCACGCCCGATCAGGCCGAGCATTTCGAGGATTTGCTGCTCGAAGTGGGCGCGGTCTCGGTAACCTACATGGACGCCGAAGACCAGCCGATCTTCGAACCCGATCTGGGCACCACTCCGCTGTGGTCACACACCCACCTGCTTGCCCTGTTCGAGGCCGAGGTCGAAGAGGACAGCCTTGTTGCCCATCTCCAATTGCTGGATGGCGGCGAGCTTCCGGCCCATGAGCTGCAGCGACTTGAGGATCAGGACTGGGAGCGCAGCTGGATGGAGAATTTCCAGCCAATGCAGTTCGGTCGCCGGCTCTGGATCGTGCCCAGCTGGCACGAGGCACCGGAGCCCGAGGCGGTCAACCTGCTGCTGGACCCCGGCCTCGCCTTCGGCACCGGAACCCACCCGACCACGGCACTGTGCCTGGAATGGCTTGACGGCCAGGACCTCCAGGGTCGCCGCGTGATCGATTTCGGCTGCGGTTCAGGCATCCTCGCCATCGCCTCGCTGCTGCTTGGTGCGCAGCGCGCGGTCGGCACCGACATCGACACCCAGGCGCTGGAAGCCTCGCGCGACAATGCCTCGCGCAATGGCATCGACCCGGCCCGGTTCCCGCTCTACCTTCCCGAACAACTGCCAGCCGAACCGGCCGAAGTGCTGGTCGCCAACATCCTCGCCGGCCCGCTGGTCGAACTGGCGCCGCGCCTTACCGCGCTGGTCGCGCCCGGCGGCCGGCTGGCGCTTTCCGGTATCCTCGCCGAACAGGCCGAGGAGGTCCGTGCCGCCTATGCAGAGGCGTTCGAGCTGGCGCCGACCGCGTGCAAGGAAGGCTGGGTGCGCATCGACGGCATCCGCCGCTAACCGCCCGGCCTTGCGCTAGACTAGTGACTCGATTTGCGGCGACCGTTCCCGATGACCTCATTCATCACCGAATGCCCTCACTGCAGCACCCGCTTCCGCATCACCCCCAGCCAGCTCGATGCGGCCAGAGGGGTGGTGCGCTGCGGTGCCTGCATGACCATGTTCGATGCCAGCCGGCACCTGAGCGACACGCCTCCGCCTGCCTCGCCCGAACCGCCGAAGCTTGTCGACCCGGTGGAAAAGCCGGCCCTGCTCAAGCAGGACGACACCCTCTGGATCCATGACGACCTGGACCTCGAGAGCATGGACCTGGACGAGGAACTCTCGCGGCTGATCCGTGAAGAGCTCCGCCTTTCCCAGCGACAGTTGCAGGACGCTGAGCAGGAGGATAGCCAGCCATCCGCGGCGTCCGCCGCCGACGTATCGCTCAGCGCCGTGCGCGACGAGGAAGAGCCCGAGCTGCCGGCCTTCACCTCGATCGAGAGCGATCAGCCCCTGCCACCTGGCCCGCCCAAGGCGTCTCCCCGCCCGCTGCTGATCGCCCAGGCGGCGAGCGCAGAGAAACCGCGCCGTCATGAGCCTTCGCTGTCGATTGCCGCGACGCCCAACGAACTCGAGGCACTGCTCGACAGCCGCCCCGAGCCCACCTTCTCCGGTGCCACCAGCGACCTGGACGAGGAGCCGCTACAACTCCCTGCACACCCCCGCCAGCGCTCGCGCTGGGGCTCACGCCTGGGCTGGGCGGCGCTTTGCCTGCTGGCGCTGTTCCTGCTGCTGGCCCAGTTCAGCTGGTACAACTTCGACGCCCTGGCGCGTCAGGAGCAATACCGCCCCTGGTTCGAGCGAGTCTGTCCGTTGCTGGGCTGTGAGGTACCGGCGCGCGTGGACATCGAGCAGATCCGCAGCAGCAATCTGGTCGTGCGCAGCCACCCCGATTTCACCGGCGCCCTGGTGGTCGACGCGATCCTCTACAACCGCGCGCCCTTCCCTCAGCCCTTCCCGCTACTGGAGATGCGCTTTTCCGATGTCAACGGAACCCTGATCGCCAGTCGCCGTTTTCGTCCGAGTGAATATCTGGCCGGGGAGTTGGCAGGCCACGCGCAGATGCCGCCACAAACGCCCATCCACATTTCACTCGACATCCTCGACCCCGGTGCCTCGGCGGTGAACTACAGCCTGAACTTCCACTCGCCGGATTGACGAGCACACCTGCGCCCGGGGTGTACAGTTCGTGCACAACGACCTTTCTCCGCCCCGGAGGAGCGGGTATCATTCCCACCCCTTTTTCCCGACCCGATCTACCTTACAAGCAGGCCCAGACCAGGGAATCTCCATGTCAGCGGTACGCATCGGCCCCCACTCACTCTCCAGTCGTCTGATTCTCGCCCCCATGGCGGGCGTCACCGATCAGCCGTTCCGTCAGCTCTGCCGCCGTTTCGGCGCCGGGCTGGCGGTTTCGGAAATGGTCACCAGTGACGTGCGCCTTTGGAACAGCCGCAAATCGCGCCTGCGCCTTCGCCATAGCGGCGACCCGGAGCCACGCTCGGTGCAGATCGCCGGCGGCGACCCGGAGATGCTGGCCGAGGCCGCCCGCCTCAATGTGGAATACGGCGCACAGATCATCGACATCAACATGGGTTGCCCGGCGAAAAAGGTCTGCAACAAGGCGGCCGGTTCGGCACTTATGAAGGACGAGCGCCTCGTAGCCGAGATCCTCGACGCAGTCGTGGCGGCGGTCGAGGTGCCAGTGACCCTGAAGATCCGCACTGGCTGGGATCGTTACAACCGCAACGGCATTCGCATTGCTCGCATCGCCGAGGATGCCGGCATTGCCGCCCTGGCGGTACATGGCCGAACCCGGGCCGATCTCTACACGGGCGAAGCGGAGTACGACACCATCGCAGCCATCAAGCAGGCGCTGTCGATCCCGGTGTTCGCCAATGGCGACATCGATTCGCCGGAAAAAGCCAGGCAGGTTCTCCAGCGCACCGGCGTCGACGCCCTGCTGATAGGACGGGCGGCCCAGGGCCGGCCCTGGATCTTTCGCGAGATAGACCATTTCCTCGCCACCGGCGAGCACTTGCCAGCCCCGCAGCCAGCCGAGATCGAGGCGATCCTGCTCGCTCACCTGTCGGCGCTTCACGCTTTCTACGGCGACGAGATGGGCGCACGCATCGCCCGCAAACACGTAGGCTGGTACCTGGCAACCCAGCCAGGGGCGGCGGAGTTCCGCGCCAGCTTCAACCGAATCGATAACAAAGATGCCCAGGCCGCCAGTGTTCAGGCCTTTTTCAGGGACCGTCGCTCTGTCCCCCGCGCGGGGATCGGCAAGGGGGAAGCCGCATGACGACGAGTGAATCTTTCATTACTGGAACAGCATCCGTGAGCGAAAACGTCAACCTCAAGCAGCATCTGAACGCGCCGAGCGAAGCGGGCCAGACGCTGCGCTACTGCGTCGAACAGGCACTGCAGAATTACTTCGCCCATCTCGAAGGGGCCGAGGTCACGGATGTGTACAACATGGTGCTCTCCGAAGTCGAAGCACCGCTGCTGGAAACGGTGATGCAGTACGTAAAGGGCAACCAGACCAAGGCCTCCGAACTGCTCGGCCTCAACCGCGGCACCTTGCGCAAGAAACTCAAGCAATACGATCTTCTTTAAGAAGCCGACCAGGGCTGGAGGCTGAAGGGCTTGACGAAATGTCCACCTCTCCAGCCTCTAGCCTCCCGCGTCCTTTACCTCGACTGGAACCAAGATGACCGACCAAACCCTCCGCCTTCCCGTCCGCCGCGCGCTGATCAGCGTGTCCGACAAGACCGGCGTCGTCGACTTCGCCCGCGAGCTGGCCGCCCTCGGCGTGGAGATTCTCTCCACGGGTGGCACCTTCAAGCTGCTGCGGGAAAACGGCGTCGCGGCCGTGGAAGTGGCCGATTACACCGGCTTTCCGGAAATGATGGATGGCCGGGTCAAGACACTGCATCCGAAGATCCACGGCGGCATTCTCGGACGGCGGGAACAGGACGGCGCGGTGATGGCCGAGCACGGCATAGTCCCGATCGACCTGGTGGCGGTCAACCTCTATCCCTTCGCGGCAACCGTGGCCAAACCTGGCTGCACACTGCCCGACGCCATCGAGAACATCGACATCGGCGGCCCGACCATGGTCCGCAGCGCGGCGAAGAACCACAAGGATGTGGCCATCGTGGTCAACGCCGGTGACTATGCGGGTATCCTCGAAGGACTGAAGGCCGGCGGCCTTACCTACGCCCAGCGCTTCGACCTGGCGCTCAAGGCATTCGAGCACACCACCGCCTACGACGGCATGATCGCCAACTACCTGGGCACCATCGACCAGTCCGCCGAGACCCTGTCCACCGACGGGCGCGACGCCTTCCCGCGCACCTTCAACAGCCAGTTCGTCAAGGCGCAGGACATGCGCTACGGCGAGAATCCGCACCAGAGCGCCGCCTTCTATGTCGAGGCCGAGCGGGGTGAAGCGAGCGTCGCCACCGCCGTGCAGCTGCAGGGCAAGGAACTGTCGTTCAACAACGTCGCCGACACCGATGCCGCGCTGGAGTGCGTGAAGAGCTTCGTCAAGCCGGCCTGCGTGATCGTCAAGCACGCCAACCCTTGCGGCGTCGCGGTGGTCCCTGACGCCGAGGGTGGCATTCGCCAGGCCTACGAGCTGGCCTACGCCACCGACAGCGAATCGGCCTTTGGCGGCATCATCGCCTTCAACCGGGAGCTGGACGGCGAAACCGCCCAGGCCATCGTCTCGCGCCAGTTCGTCGAAGTCATCATCGCCCCGAAGATCTCCCAGGCCGCGCGTGAAGCCGTGGCCAGCAAGGCCAACGTGCGTCTCCTGGAGTGCGGCGAGTGGCCTGCCGAGCGCAGCGCCGGCTGGGACTTCAAGCGTGTCAACGGCGGGCTGCTGGTGCAGAGCCGCGATATCGGCATGATCGGCGAGGCTGACCTGAAGATCGTCACCCGCCGCGCCCCGACCGAACAGGAGATTCACGACCTGGTGTTCGCCTGGAAGGTCGCCAAGTTCGTCAAGTCCAACGCCATCGTCTACGCCAGGAACCGCCAGACCCTGGGCGTTGGCGCCGGCCAGATGAGCCGCGTCAACTCCGCCCGCATCGCCGCGATCAAGGCCGAACACGCCGGCCTGCAGGTAAAGGGTGCAGTGATGGCCTCCGACGCCTTCTTCCCCTTCCGCGACGGCATAGACAATGCAGCCAAGGCCGGCATCACCGCCGTCATCCAGCCGGGCGGCTCGATGCGCGACGAAGAAGTGATCACCGCCGCCGACGAGGCCGGTATTGCCATGGTGTTCACCGGCATGCGCCACTTCAGGCACTGATGGTGGCATGGCCGCGCTGAAGCGCCCGTCTGCGGCGTTGGCGTCGGACTCGCCAATGCTCATTGCCATTGAGGCAACTGCGCTCGGCGAGCCCACCGCCGCCTTGCATCCAGACACTTCATCTCGACCCGAAAAATTCGAATACGCAGGGCACAGCCCTACACCAGACTCGTAGGGTGGACAGCCGCAGCTGTCCACCAATCGGGTCCTAGGCCCGACGCCCCAAGGAGCATGCAATGAACGTTTTGATCATCGGCAGCGGCGGCCGCGAACACGCCCTGGCCTGGAAGGTTGCCCAGGATGCGCGGGTCCAAAAGGTCTTCGTCGCACCCGGTAACGCCGGCACCGCCACCGAGGCGAAATGCGAAAACGCCGCCATCGACGTGCTGGCCATCGAAGAGCTGGCGGATTTCGCCGAGAAGAACGTAGATCTGACCATCGTCGGCCCGGAAGCGCCGTTGGTGAAGGGCGTGGTGGACCTGTTCCGTACCCGCGGACTGGCCATTTTCGGACCGACCGCGGCAGCAGCACAGCTCGAAGGCTCCAAGGCCTTCACCAAGGACTTCCTGGCGCGCCACGGCATTCCCACCGCCGCCTACCAGAACTTCACCGAGGTCGAGCCGGCGCTGGCGTATCTGCGCGAGCAAGGCGCCCCCATCGTGATCAAGGCCGACGGCCTGGCCGCGGGCAAGGGCGTGATCGTCGCCATGACCCTGGAGGAGGCCGAGGAAGCCGTACGCGACATGCTATCGGGTAACGCCTTTGGCGATGCCGGGGCACGGGTGGTTATCGAGGAATTCCTCGACGGCGAGGAAGCGAGCTTCATCGTCATGGTCGATGGCGAGCACGTGCTGCCCATGGCCACCAGTCAGGACCACAAGCGCGTCGGCGACGGCGACAGTGGCCCGAACACCGGCGGCATGGGCGCCTACTCCCCTGCCCCAGTGGTCACCGCCGAGGTGCACCAGCGGGTCATGGACGAGATCATTTACCCGACGGTACGTGGCATGGCGGCCGAGGGCAACGTCTATACCGGCTTTCTGTATGCCGGCCTGATGATCGACAAGAGCGGCGCCCCCAAGGTCATCGAGTTCAACTGCCGCTTCGGCGACCCGGAAACCCAGCCGATCATGCTGCGCCTGCAATCGAGCCTGGTGCTGCTGGTCGAGGCCGCCGAGGCGCGCGCGCTGAACAAGATCGAGGCGCAGTGGGATCCACGGCCGAGCCTGGGCGTGGTGCTCGCAGCGGGCGGTTACCCTGGCGACTACGCCAAGGGCGATGTCATCAGCGGGCTCGAGGCGGCCGCCGAACTGCCCGGCAAGGTGTTTCACGCCGGCACAGCCGAGCGCGATGGCCAGGCGGTCACCGCCGGTGGCCGCGTGCTTTGCGCAACAGGGCTCGGCGCGAGTGTTTCCGAAGCCCAGCAAAACGCCTATGCTCTAGCAGCCCGAATCGACTGGAACGGCTGCTTCTACCGCACCGACATCGGTTATCGCGCCATCGCCCGGGAACAACAATGACCGAAGGCCGGCAGGCCCGACGACCTGCCGGCACCAGCCGCTCACCGGACCGGCCTGGATGGCTATAATCCGCCGTCGATACTCGAAGGGACTGCACCCGTGCGCCGGCTCTGGACCGCCATCGGAACACTCTTCTGCCTGTGCTTGATGGCACCGGCACCCCTGTGGGCGCAGAACGGCGACGGTGAAGCCAGCTCGCAGAATTGGCACCTGCTGGTCGATCAGTCCGCCCAGCTGACTTTGGAAGAGGTGATCGCCCAGCGCAGCCTGTTCCAGCGCCTGGAACAGCCGGCGTACTCCTCTCTAGGGCCTGACAAGGCGGTCTGGTTACAGGTCCGCATTCCCCCGCAGACCGAGCCCCGCTGGTTGTGGCTCACCGCACCTCGCCTCGACTATCTCGACTTCTACCTGTTGCGCGACGGCGCGCTTGAGCGCCAGCTCGAAAGTGGCGAACAGCGGCCACGAGCGGCACGTATCCTGGCTGCTCGCCCCTACCTCTTCAGTCTGCCCAGCGACGGTCATCCACGGGAAGCCTACCTTCGGCTGGAGTCCGACCACCCGCTGCTGGCGCACTTCCAACTGATCGACGAAAGCGGTCTGATGAGCCTGGAAAACACCGCCTACCTGTATGGTGCCCTCCTCGGGGTACTGGCACTGCTGGCACTGCACAACCTGCTGCGTTACGCCACTGTCCCACGGCGTAACTACCTCTGGCTGAGCCTGCTGCAGCTTGCGTTGATGATCTGCGCATCAGCCAACCTCGGGGTACTGGCAGCCTGGGTGCCCGACCTGGCGCAACGCCAGTCGATGATCGCCGACCTTTCGGCGCTGCTGGCCGGCATGCTGCTGCTGGTGTATACCCGCGATTTCCTCCATGACCAGCGTCGGCGCTGGAGCAGTATCCTGCTCGCCTGCGGCGTCGGCCTGCTGGCGATCCAGGGACTGGCGATCCTGCTTGGCCAGGGTCACCTGCAAAGCCTGATCACCTATTCGCTGATCAGCCTGGGCGCGTTGATCGCCGCCGGCATCTGCCTCTTCCACTGGCGGCGGGGTTACCGCCCGGCGAGGCTTGCCGCCGCCGGCATGCTGGCGCTGGCATTGGGCCTCGGCGGCTTTGCGCTGATACTCGCCGGGGTGGGTCTGACCAATTCGAGCGTATTGCTCAGCCTGGCGTTCTGGAGCGCCCCGCTGAGCGGCCTGCTGCAGAACTTCGCACTGATCGAGCGGCAGCATCGCATCCAGTCGGCGCGGCTGGACCGCTTCACTGCCGAGGCGGTGAACTCCGCCGAAACCCGGACTCGCTCGGACTTCCTCGGGCGCATCAGTCACGAGATTCGCGCACCGCTCAATGGCGTGCTGGGCATGACCGAACTGCTGATCGGCACCTCCTTGTCGGCCAAGCAGCGCGACTATGTGCGCACCATCCACAGTTCGGGTAATGAGCTGCTTAACCTGATCAACGAGCTTCTCGACATTCCCAAGCTGCAGGCTGGCGACATCGAGCTGGAGCAAGTGCAATTCGACCTGCATGCGCTGATCGCCGACTGCCTCGATATCTGCCGCGCCCGCGCCGAACAGCAAGGCGTGGAGCTGATCAGCCTGATTCAGCCGCAGGTGCCGCATATCATCGCCGGTGACCCCGCCCGCCTGCGTCAGATTGTGCTCAGCCTGCTGGATAACGCCCTCCGCCAGACCGAGGCCGGTGAAGTCCTGCTCAGGGTGACTCGCCACGACAGCGCGCCGCGCATGCGCATCACCGTGCAGGACAGCGGTCGCCCGCTCGACGAAGCCGAACGCGACGCCCTGCTGGGCGCAGCCCTGGATAACAGCGACTTTCTCGACGCCACCTCCCGCGGGGCGCGAATCGGCCTGCTCATTGCGCGCCAGCTCACCAGTCTGATGCACGGCACCCTCGGTGCCAGCAGCGACGTCAGCCAGGGCAATACCCTGTGGATCGAACTGCCGCTGCCGATAAAGTCGCCGGTGGAAGATGAGGAGCGAGCCTTGCCGCTGCGCGGTGTGCGCATGCTCATCGTCGATGACAATGAAACCTGCCGCAAAGTGCTCGCGCAGCAAGGCATGAGCTGGGGCATGGAGGTACACGCAGTCACCTCGGGCAAGGAGGCGCTGGCGCAGCTGCGTACCAAGGCGCTGCTCGACGAGTACTACGACATCGTCCTGCTGGATCAGGAGATGCCGGGCATGAGCGGCCTGCAACTGGCCATGCGGATCAAGGAAGACCTGAACCTCAAGCACGACCTGTTGCTGATCATGCTGACCGGCATCAGCCATGCGCCAAGCAAGGTGGCGGCGCGCAACGCCGGTATACGCTGCATCCTGGCCAAGCCCGTGGCCGGCTACACCCTCAAGACCACCCTGGCTGACGAACTCGCCAGACGCCCGGGCCGCCGTCACGAAGGCCCTCCCGTGATCGCTCGCCGGGCCGAGCCGGCGGGCGAGGAGCTTCCGGACGGCTTTCGCATTCTGGTGGCCGAGGATGACTCAACCTCCACCAAGGTGATGCGCGGGATGCTGACCAAGCTGGGCTTGCAGCCAGACATGGTGAGCAACGGCGAGGAAGCGCTTCAGGCGATCAAGGCCAGGCCTTACGACCTGGTCTTGATGGACTGCGAAATGCCCTTGCTGGATGGCTACAGCGCGACCCGGCGCCTGCGCGAATGGGAATCCATCCAGGGCCGCCCGCGCACGCCAGTGGTCGCGCTCACCGCCCACGTGTTCAGCGAGCACCGCGAGCGCGCCCGCAACGCCGGCATGGACGGCCACATGTCCAAACCGGTGGAGCTTTCCGAGCTGCGCGAGCTGGTCCGTTACTGGGGCGAAGCCCGAGCCTCGACGAGGGCTGAATGAGGCCGCACGGCGCGGATCAACATCCGGCTCTCCGGCAAAGCCGGCAAGCGTGACAGGTCGATATCCAGGTCCTGCTCGGGTACCTCGTAGCTCATCTCCCGGGTCAGCATGCGCAAGGCCTGCTTGATCAGCTCGATGCTCAGGCGCTCGCCGGGGCACCGGTGCCCGGTCGGTTCGCCCCCACCTTGGGTAAGGAAGCTGAAGGCATTCCCGGGCCATTCGAGAAACCGCTCGGGCTGAAAGGTTTCCGGTTCATTCCAGCTGCGTGGATCACGATTCGTCCCGTACAGGTCGAGCAGCACCCGGGTGCCTTCGGGGAACCGGTACCCGCGCCATTCGAAGTCCTTGCGTACCCGTGCTGCCATGAACGGGAAGAACGCGTGGATCCGCCGCACCTCTTGGGCGAAGGGCTCGAGCCAGACGTCATCGGCCGCCAGACGCTCGCGCCATTGTGGGTGCCTGTGCAGCTCCACGGCCGCAAACACGATAAAACGCGATACCGCCACCGTCGGGCGCAGCAGGTTGAGCAATTCGACCGCCGCCACCCGATCATCCAGCAGGCTGCCATCGAGCTCCGGATGCTGTGCGATGACGGCCAGGGGACTCCCTGAGTCCACCACCAACCGACCATCACGCACCTGGCGGATCAATTCGCTGCCCCATGCCTCGGCCTGCTTGCGCGCCTTGCGCGCATGCAGGTGACGAGGTCCTATGCCGCCAGCCCCGTCGATCAATGCGGCCAGCTGAGAGCGCCGAGTTTCCACTTCATCCTCAGCCAGCGGTACGCCGGCCCATTGAAACACCGCACGGGTCAGAATGCCTTGCACCTCTTTCAACAGGACCACTTGATCTGCCTCGCCCCACAGCCCGATCGCCGCCCGCCAGATCGGTTCGGCGGTCCGCAGCACGGCCTCGTTCCCGGCCTCGTCGAGCATAGACAGGAACAACCGCTTGCGCTGGCGGTGCGCGGCATCGTCCAGCCCCTGTACGCCGCCCTTGCCGAGCAAGGTCTTGAGCATCAGGTTCGGCGCCGCCTTTTCGCGCTTGAAGCGCGATTCATCGTAGAACAGGCGAGCCGCCTCTTCGCCGTGCAGGCAGATGGTGTTCTGCATGAGCAGGCGCGCCTGGAATACGTCGCTGTGTAGCGCGGCGCAGCGACCGGCAATAAAGGTGTAGCCCTCGCGCAACACGGCTACGGAGCTTTCGATCCGAGGATCGGTTGGAATCTCGGGCATCTGCTTGTCCTCGCCATAGTCTCTGTTGCCAGTCGACATCGGCCTTCCCAGCGGGTGCCCGCCGATCCTGGCAGCCCGATGGTTGACGCGTATCATCGTGCGACGAAAGTCTCTGGCGCCCTGCTCTCTCACAAGCGATCATGGCCCCCTTCGTTGTTGACCCCTCCCCTGGTTACCATGGCAGACGCAAAGACCCACAAGCCCCGCCCGTTGATCGACATGGCGGTGAGCATTCTCATTCCTTCGCTGATTCTGATGAAACTCAGTGGCGAAGATCGCCTGGGCGCAGACGGCGCGCTGATACTGGCGCTGGCGTTCCCCCTGGGCTGGGGCGCGCTGGAGCTGGTGAAATACCGCAAGTTCAACTGGATCGCCCTGCTCGGTCTGATCAGCGTCCTGCTGACCGGCGGCATCGGTCTGTTGCAGCTGGACAACCAGTGGCTGGCGGTCAAGGAAGCCGCGGTTCCCGGCATCCTAGGCATCGCCGTGCTGGTCTCGACCCGCACCCGCTACCCGCTGATCCGCACCCTGCTCTACAACCCGAAGGTGCTGCAGGTCGACAAGATCCATGAGCATCTGGAGCGCAACGGACAGGTCGCACAGTTCGAGGCACGCCTGCAGCGTGCCACCTACTGGCTGGCCGGGACCTTTTTCTTCTCGTCGTTCATGAACTACGTGCTGGCCAAGTGGATCGTCACCAGTCCTTCCGGTAGCGAGGCCTTCAACAACGAGTTGGGCCGCATGACCTTGCTGAGCTATCCGATGATCGCCATTCCCAGCATGGTGATGATGATGGGCATCCTCTATTACCTGTGGCGGACCATCCACGGCCTGACCGGACTGGGCATGGAAGAGATCATGGCCACCACCGGCCAGGAACAGAAAGGTCGCTGATCAGAACAGCAGCCTGAACAGCGCGATCAATATCAGGATGCAGGCGATCACCACGACGCCCCCGGGACCGACCAGCCATCTGAGCATCTTGCTTCTCCGCGACTTCCAGACAGCGGGTTGACCCCCGCAGAGCGGCGGCGTTCGCCATGGCGCAACGCCTCAGAGGCCCACCAGCAACATCCACAGCGGCAAACTCACCGCGGCCATCACGGTCGAGAGAAACACCGCCGAGCTCACCGGGCGCTCATCGCTCGCAGCCCGCACGAAGGCCAGTACATTGACCCCGCTGGGGCAAGCGGCGAGCAGCACCAATACCGTTCGCGCCTCGGTATTCAGGCCCGGCAGCAGACCGCTGAACCACCACACCAGCAAAGGCAACAGCGCCAGCTTTGCCAGGGTCAGGCCCAGCGCACTGGCATCGGGCCGCAAGCGATAGCGAGAAAGATTCATGCCCAGCACGATGAGGGCGCAGGGCAGCGCCCCCTGGGCCAACCAACCCGTCAGCCGCCAGAACGCTTCAGGCATGGGCAGGCCCGACAGGTTCAGCGCGGCCCCCAGCAACAAGCCGATGACCAGCGGATTGGCCAGATTTTTCAGCAGCTCGCGGGGCGACACCTTCTCACCCGTGCCGAGGGCGGCATAAAGGCTCTGCAGGGAAAACAGCAGCAGGCTGTGGAACAGCAGAATGGCAAACACATACACCAGGCTGGCGCTGCCCAATAATGTGGTGACCAGCGGAATGCCCACCAGCACGTTGTTCGAATAAGCCGCGGTGAGGCCGAACGGCGAAGCCCGGCGCAGCCCACGGTGGGCCAGCAGGTTGACCGCAGCAAACACCAGCAGCACTGGCACGAAGTACGCCAGGAGAAGCACGGGGGACAGGCCCTGGCCCAAGTCGGCACGGGCCAGGCCGTCGAGCAGGACTGCCGGCATGAACAGCTTGAAGGTGATTGCCGCCAATCCTGTCGCGGCCTCGCTACTGAGCCAGCGTCGCCATCCAGACAGATAACCGATCACGATCAGCGCGAATACAGGCAGAATCGCCTTGAAAACCAACATCAGGCGCTCCCGATCACGATATAAAAAGAACGCGAAGCATAACTGAAAGTTTCAAGCGCGGCGCTCGCATGTAGGCCGGTTGGATAGATCGCCGATCACCTCGGCGAGGTCGTCCCGCCAGTCGCGAGCGGTGATGCCGAAGGTTTCCTGGAAAAGGCTCGAGTCGAGCACCGACCAGGCCGGCCGACGCGCCGGGGTGGGGTATTGCGCCGTGGCGATGGGCTTGACATCCGGCACCCTGGCCAGCAGGCCGGTCGCCGCTGCCTGCCGGAAGATTTCATTGGCAAAGCCGAACCAGCTGCAGGTTGGACTGCCGCTGTAGTGGTAGAGGCCCCAGCGAAGGTTGCCGCTGGCCGCATAGCGGCTGGCCAGCTCGAGCAAGACTTCGGCCAGCCCACCGGCGAAGGTCGGGCAACCAACCTGATCGTCCACTACGGACAGCACATCGCGCTCGGTCCCCAGGCGCAACATGGTCTTCACGAAGTTTCGCCCGTGGGCGCCGAACACCCAACTGGTACGCAGGATCAAAGCCTGTTCGAGCTCCTCCTGCAAAACCTGCTCACCCGCCAGTTTGCTCGAGCCATAGACTCCTGTCGGACTTGTCGGGTCGGATTCACGATAGGGTGTGGCCGAGTCTCCGGAAAAGACGTAATCGGTGGACATGTGCAGTACCGGCACGGCGTGCTCCCGCGCCGCCCGAGCCAGATAGCGGACCCCGTCACGGTTCACCGCATAGACGATCTCCGGCCTGGATTCGGCCGCATCGACCTGGGTAAACGCGGCGGCGTTGACGATGAGCTCGGGCCGCAGCTGACGAACCGCCTGGGACACTCCTGACTCGTCGGTGATGTCGAGCTCCGCGTGGCTCAGGCCGGTCACCTGAAGGCCACGCAACGTGCCACGACGGATCAACTCGTGCCCGACCTGCCCGCTCGCACCACATACAAGGATTCGCATCATCTAGCGCCTCGGGAAGCAACCTGGGCCCATCCGGCCCGCACCATATGACCATTTTTTTCGGCCATTCTTCGACTCCCGCCACGAATACCTCTGCTGGCGAGCTTCAGCCCTGGTCAGCCGGAATGAGAGTGCCGGCGGCGCGCAAAGTTTAACCGCCCGAGAAAAGGTGCGCCGTGGCGAAATTACTGCGGCCGCAGCCACAACCGCCGCGCCGCCGTGATGAAACTCATCGGCCTCGGAAGCGGACCAATCAAGGGAGACGCCTAGGACTCGAGGAACCAGAAAATGAGCAAGCCACTCCTGTTGGTCGCAACCGTTGCCAGTCTGAGCATCCTGGCAGGCTGCGCCACCCACACCCAGAACCCACTCGACCGTTACACATACCGCGGTGAGCCGCTGGTCAAGCAGGTCGAGACCGGAATGACCCGCGATCGGGTACTCGCCCTTGGCGGTGAGCCCTCCAGCACTGTCGACCGCCGGGCACGCCCAGGCACCTGCAACAATTATGTCCTGTACCGCGAGGGCAAGGAACAACCCTATTACGTTAGCTTCGACGGCGCCGGCCGGGTGGATGGCAAGGGCTTTCTGACCTGCCGCCAGTTGGAAGAAAACCAGCGCAACTGACCTTCATAACCCCCGACAGAGACGGGAGGCCGACCATGCCCAGGGGCGACAAGAGCAAGTACACCGACAAGCAGCAGCGAAAGGCCGAGCACATCGAGGAAAGCTATGAAAAGCGCGGTGTGCCGGCAGACGAAGCGGAAGCGCGCGCCTGGGCAACGGTCAACAAGCAGTCCGGCGGCGGTGAGCGCAAGGGCGGTTCCGGCCAGGACAAAAGCGCCACCGCCAAGCGCGCCGACCGTAAGGATTCTGCGCACCGCGCGGCACAGGCGCGCCAGGGAGAATCACCCAACCGAGGGAACAGCTCCGGCAACACATCGCTGGCAAAGATGACAGTCCGGGAACTTCAGGAAAAAGCTCGGGAGCGTGACATCCCGGGTCGCTCGAAAATGCGCAAGGATGAACTCATCGAGGCCCTTAGCTGAGGTAGCCATGCATCCAGAGAACGAACCTGAAGAAGCCCCGCTTCTGGAGGAAAACCCCAAGCGTGAGGAGCCCGACGAGGCGCCTGCGGTCGACGAGCCAGAGCCGCTTCCAGCCACGCCGAAGTAGAAAACTTTTGCCGGTGCCGGGAATCACAACTGAGGTCCGCTTTTCAACCACGGCCGGCCGGCCGGTGCCAGCCGAAAAGGAGATTTCAATGACCTTTGTACAACTGAGCGACAAGCAAACCTTGCGCGATCGTGCTCGCCAGCATGTCGAGAATGGCGCGGTCACCGAGAGCTATTCGGCCGATCGGGAAGTCGTGATCAACCTGCTGAACGAAGCACTGGCGACCGAACTCGTATGCTGGTTGCGCTACAAACGCCATTACTACATGGCTTCGGGGGTCAAGGCCAGTCTAGCGGCCGATGAGTTTCTCGAGCATGCCAATGAAGAGCAGGAGCATGCCGATCGCCTCGCCGAGCGCATCGTCCAGCTTGGCGGCGAACCGGATTTCAACCCGGACACCCTGGTCGAGCGTTCCCATGCGCAATACGCCGAGGGTAATGGTCTGCGCGACATGATCTTCGAGAACCTGGTCTCCGAGCGCATCGCAATCGACAGCTACCGCGAGATCGTCCAGTTCATCGGCGACAAGGACCCTACCACTCGACGCATCTTCGAAGACATCCTTGCTCAGGAAGAAGAGCACGCCGACGACATGGCTGGACTGCTCGACGGTCTCAACTAGTTTCGCGGCGCATCCCCCAGTCATGAAAAACCCCGCTTGTCGCGGGGTTTTTCATGACGCAGCTTGCAGCCGGTTACGAGCCTGGCTGCACCGGCATCACCCCGCCGCGATCGGTCGCATGTAGGAGATAGGGGGCGCCACGGTGGCGTCCTCGAAGGTGACGATCTCCCAGGCGTCCGGCTGGGCCATCAGGGTCCGCAGCAAGCGATTGTTCAACGCATGCCCGGACTTGTGTCCGCGGAATTCGCCGATCAGGCTCTTGCCCAGGAGATAAAGGTCACCGATGGCATCGAGGATCTTGTGCTTGACGAATTCGTCCTCGTAACGCAGGCCGTCCTCGTTGAGCACACCACTCTCGTCCACCACGATGGCATTGTCGACACTGCCGCCAAGCGCCAGGTTGTGTGAACGCAGAAACTCGATATCACGCATGAAGCCGAACGTCCGGGCACGGCTGACTTCCTTGACGAACGAGGTGCTGGAGAAGTCCACGCTCGCCACCTGCGTACGGCCCTGGAACACCGGGTGGTCGAAGTCGATTTCGAAACTGACCTTGAAACCATCGAACGGCAGGAAGGTGGCGCGTTTGTCGCCCTCCTCCACGGTCACTTCGCGCTTGATGCGGATGAACTGCTTCGGCGCATCCTGCTCTTCCAGCCCGGCGGACTGGATGAGAAAGACGAAAGGACCGGCACTGCCGTCCATGATGGGGACCTCGGAAGCCGACAGCTCGACATAGGCGTTGTCGATGCCCAGGCCCGCCATGGCCGACAGGAGATGCTCGACGGTATCGACTTTGACGTCCCCGTTGACCAGGGTCGTCGACATCGTGGTTTCGCCCACATTTTCGGCGCGGGCGGTGAGTTCCACCGGCGGCGACAGATCGGTGCGACAGAACACGATGCCGGTATCCACCGGCGCCGGCTTCAGGGTGAGATAGACCTTCTCTCCTGAATGCAGGCCGACACCGGTGGCCCGGATGGTGTTCTTCAGAGTGCGTTGTCTGATCATGGGATAACTTCGCTGTGGCGCGGAACGCGAATTAGTAGACGAAACTGGAGGCGATCATAGCAGATGCCTCCCTTCGTTAACACTAATCAGAAATATACCCCTGATATACGCACTCAATCAGCCTGACGTCGCAGGAAGGCTGGAATATCAAGGTAATCCAGGTCTTCATGGGCGTTGAGCTTGGCCGCAGCGGCGGTCGCCTGGGCCTGGTTACGCATCACGGTCGGGCGCTCCAGATCACGGTAGTTGACCGCCTGTTGCTCGCGCGCGACGCTCGGCTGCGGTACCGGCGAAGTCTGAACGGTGTTGTCGACCACCTTGACCGGCTTGTCCAGACGCGAGGAGAGCCCGGTGGCCACCACGGTCACATGCAGCTCGTCACGCATTTCCGGATCGATCACCGCGCCGACTTTCACTGTGGCTTCGTCGGAAGCGAACGCCTCGATGATTTCACCAACCGCCGCGTATTCGCCAAGGGACAGGTCCAGCCCGGCCGTGATGTTCACCAGGATGCCGCGGGCGCCCTGCAGGTTCACGTCTTCCAGCAGCGGGTTGCGGATCGCCGCCTCGGTGGCTTCGCGGGCGCGGTTCGGACCGCTGGCGCAGCCGGTGCCCATCATGGCCATGCCCATTTCACCCATGACGGTTTTCACGTCGGCGAAGTCGACGTTCATCAGACCCGGGCGCTGCATGATGTCGGAAATGCCGCGCACGGCACCGGCCAGCACGTCGTCAGCCTTGGCGAAGGCAGCCAGCAGGCTCGCTTCCTTGCCGAGGATGGTCAGCAGCTTCTCATTGGGGATGGTGATCAGCGAGTCGACGCACTCGGACAGCGCACGGATGCCATCGTCGGCCACCTGCATGCGGCGGCGACCTTCGAAGGGGAACGGACGGGTAACCACCGCGACGGTGAGAATGCCCATTTCCTTGGCCACCTGAGCGATCACCGGCGCTGCGCCGGTGCCGGTACCGCCACCCATGCCGGTGGTGATGAACACCATATCGGCGCCTTCGAGCACCTCGGCGATGCGCTCACGGTCTTCCAGGGCAGCCTGGCGGCCTATTTCAGGATTGGTACCGGCGCCTAGCCCCTTGGTGATGCCGGAGCCGAGCTGCAGCACGGTACGGGCTTCGATTTTCTTCAGCGCCTGGGCGTCGGTGTTGGCGCAGATGAATTCAACGCCTTCGACGTTGCTGCGCACCATGTGATTGACGGCGTTGCCGCCGCCACCGCCGACACCGACGACCTTGATGATAGCGTTCTGTGGGGTGTGATCTACGAGTTCGAACATTGCCCGCTCTCCTTCAAGTTGTAATTCGAGTTAACTGCCGTGCTGTTAAAAATTTCCCTGAATCCAGCTTTTCAGCCTGTCCAGGACAGATGACTTCGATTCTTCGTTGGGCTGGCCGCGACCGGGCGTGGGCATACTCTCGGATTGCTTGCGCAAGCCGTACAGCAACAGGCCGACGCCGGTCGAATAGATGGGATTTCTGATGACATCAGCCAGCCCTTTCACGCCATGCGGTACGCCGAGGCGTACCGGCATGTGGAAAATCTCCTCGGCAAGTTCAATGGCACCTTCCATTTTTGCCGTGCCGCCGGTCAGCACGATGCCGGCCGGAATCAGGTCCTCATAGCCGCTGCGACGCAGCTCGGCCTGAATCAGTGTGAACAGTTCGTCGTACCGGGGCTCGACCACTTCGGCCAAAGCCTGGCGGGACAGTTCCCGCGGCGGCCGATCTCCGACGCTCGGTACCTTGATGGTTTCCCCCGCACCGGCCAGCTTGGCCAGCGCGCAGGCATAACGGATCTTGATTTCCTCGGCGTATTGGGTCGGGGTGCGCAGGGCCATGGCGATGTCGTTGGTCACCTGGTCGCCGGCGATGGGGATCACCGCGGTATGACGGATCGCGCCTTCGGTGAAGATGCAGATGTCGGTGGTGCCGCCGCCGATGTCCACCAGGCAGACGCCCAGTTCCTTTTCGTCCTCGGTCAGGACCGCATGGGCCGAGGCCAGTTGCTCGAGAATGATATCGTCCACTTCCATGCCACAGCGGCGCACGCATTTTTCGACGTTTTGCGCGGCATTCACCGCACAGGTCACCACGTGCACCTTGGCTTCAAGGCGCACGCCGGACATGCCCAGGGGTTCGCGCACGCCCTCCTGGTTGTCGATCACATAGTCCTGCGGCAGCGTATGCAGGACCCGCTGGTCAGCCGGAATGGCCACGGCCTGGGCGGCATCGAGCACACGTTCGAGGTCCGCTTCACTGACTTCGCGATCACGGATGGCGACGATACCGTGGGAGTTGAGACTGCGGATATGGTTGCCCGCCAGACCGACAAAGGCCGAGTGGATGCGGCAGCCGGCCATCAGCTGCGCCTCTTCGATGGCCCGCTGCACCGACTGCACCGTCGACTCGATGTTCACCACCACGCCTTTCTTCAGTCCGCGTGACGGGTGGCTGCCAATGCCCACCACTTCCAGCCCACCATCGGCCGTTACCTCTCCCACCAGCGCCACCACCTTGGAGGTGCCGATGTCCAGCCCGACGATCATTTTCCCGCTCTGCACATTCGCCATGTTACGCCTGTCCTCAATTCTTCTTCGCCACGAGCGTGTCGCTCGCGGCTGCGGGTGGTTCGTGCCATGCCACGGCCAGGCCGTTGGCGTAACGTAGATCGACCCGCGCTATGTTCTCGCGCTGCTCATGCAGCTCCTGCCGGTAGATGGTGCCGAACCGGCGAATCTTCTCCACCACGTTGTCGCGCCCGAGCAGCAGCTCCATACCCTGCCCAGTGGTCAGGAACCAGCTGCCACGCTCGCGCAACTCGAGCCGATGAACGGTCAAGCCCATGGGTCGCAGCATCTGGCTGAGCATCTGATATTGCTGCATGACCCGCCGCTGGGCCCGCTTGGGTCCGTACAGCTGCGGCAACTGGTCGTATCCCGATGCGTCGCTGGGAACAAAGGATTGCCCCCGGTTGTTCAAGAGTGCCTCGTCGCCCCAGCGGGCGATGGGCAGTTGTTCATCGAGCTTGACGATCACCTGGTCGGGCCATACCCGCCGCGCCTCGGCGCCTGCGATCCAGGGCATTTCCTCGAGGCTCTTGCGCATGCCCACCAGATCGACGCTGAAAAAGCTGCGCTCGACATAGGGCGCGATCTGCTGCTGCACCGCATCCGGGCTGACATAGGCCAGTTCGCCCTGCACCGTCACCTTGGCGATCGGCCGGTCGGCGTAGGGTAGCAACTGCTGTCCCAGCTCGTAGCCCGCCGCCAGCAGGCCAACCAGCACGACCGGCCAGAGCACGCGCTTGACGCCACTCCAGGTCGGCCTGGGCAAGCGGCTGAGCAGCGGCTCCGGCGCCACCAGCCGACTCGCACCGCGCGGCGCGACCTTGCGCTGTGGCGTCCGAGGGAATGGCTGGGTATGACGCAGACTGGGGATCATGGTTCAGTTCCTCTCCACCAAGCTGTCTTCAAGGATTTCCAGCACCAGCTGCTGGAAATCCAGCCCGGCCGCCCCAGCGGCCATTGGCACCAAGCTGTGGTCGGTCATGCCAGGCACGGTGTTGACCTCCAGCAGCCAGAAGCGCCCTTCGGCATCCTGCATCACATCCACCCGGCCCCAGCCGCGCACGCCTACCGCCTCGCAAGCCCGGGCGCAGAGCGCCTGCAGTTCCTCCTCGCGCGCCGCTTCCAGACCGCAGGGAATGCGGTACTGGGTATCGGCGGCGAGGTACTTGGCGTCGTAGTCGTAGAAGCTGTGCGGCGTGCCCAGCCCGATCACCGGCAGCATCCGCCCGCCGAGCATGGCGATGGTGAACTCGGGGCCCTGGATCCACTGCTCCACCAGCACCTGGGAGTCATAGGCGCTGGCCGCACGCCAGGCGGCGATCAGTTCGGCTATCCCGCCGACCTTGGCCATGCCGATGCTCGACCCCTCATGGGCCGGCTTGACGATCAGCGGAAAGCCGAGCGTCTCGGCTGCGGCGTGGCAGTCCTCTTCGCTGGCCAACGCGGCATGGGCCGGGGTCGGCAGGCCCAGGGTCTGCCAAACCTGCTTGGTGCGCAGCTTGTCCATCGCCAGCGAGGACGCCAGGATGCCGCTGCCGGTGTAGGGAATGCGTGCGCACTCGAGCAGGCCCTGCATGCTGCCATCCTCGCCGCCACGACCGTGCAGGACGACAAAGGCACGATCGATCCGCTCATCCGCCAGCCGACGCAGCACATCGGTGCCGACATCGAGGCCGAAGGCGTCGACCCCAGCGCCCTGCAGGGCGGTCAGTACCGCCTGACCGGACTTCAGCGAAATCTCCCGCTCGGCGCTGATGCCGCCATAGAGCACGGCGACACGGCCGTAGGCCTGGGGATCGCGGGTCGGCTGGGTCATGTCAATTCTTCCTCGCGGCGGGTGAGACGCCGGCAAATAGCGGGTGGCGGATCAACTGGGGCGACAGCGCGCCGATGTCACCGGCCCCCTGGCAGATGACGATGTCGCCGGGTCTGAGCAACGGTTTGAGCAAGGGCGCCAGCTCCACGCCGCGCTCGATGTAGATCGGGTCGAGCTGCCCGCGCTGACGGATGCTGTGGCACAGCTGGCGGCTGTCGGCACCCGGAATCGGCTCCTCGCCCGCCGGGTAGACCTCCATCAGCAACAGCACATTGGCGTCGGCCAGCACCTGAACGAAATCCTCGTAGAGGTCCCGGGTGCGGGTATAGCGATGCGGCTGGTAGACCATCACCAGGCGCCTGTCGGGCCAGCCGCCGCGCACGGCCTTGATCACCGCGGCGACCTCACGTGGGTGATGGCCGTAGTCGTCGACCAGCATCACGCTGCCGCTCTCCACCGGCAGTTCGCCATACACCTGGAAGCGCCGGCCGACGCCCTGGAATCCGGACAGCCCCTGGAGAATGGCGGCGTCCTCGATGCCCTCGTCGGTGGCGATGGCGATGGTGGCCAGGGCATTGAGCACGTTGTGATCGCCCGGCATGTTGACCGACACGTCGAGCGGTTCGCGGCCGCTGCGCAGTACCGTGAAGAAGGTGCGCATGCCATCCTGGCGCACCTTCACTGCGCGCACGTCGGCATCCTCGGCGAAACCGTAGGTAATCAGAGGTCGACCGATCTGGCCGAGGATCTCGCGCACCACCGGGTCGTCGACGCAGAGTACAGCCAGCCCGTAAAACGGCAGGTTGTGCAGGAACTCGATGAAGGTTCGCTTGAGCTTGCCGAAGTCCCCTTCATAGGTGCTCATGTGATCGGCATCGATGTTGGTCACTACCGCGACCATCGGCTGCAGGTGCAGGAAGCTGGCATCGCTCTCGTCGGCTTCGGCGATCAGGTAGCGGCTGCCACCGAGCTGGGCATTGGTTCCGGCCGCGTTCAGCCGGCCACCGATGACAAAGGTCGGATCCAGCCCGCCCGCGGCGAACACCGAGGCGAGCAGGCTGGTGGTGGTGGTCTTGCCATGGGTCCCGGCCACGGCGATGCCGTGGCGATAACGCATCAGCTCGGCGAGCATTTCCGCCCGCGGCACCACGGGAATCCGTTGCTCCAGGGCGGTCGCCACTTCCGGATTGGCCTCGTTGACCGCACTGGAAACCACCAGCACGTCGGCGCCCTGCACGTGTTCGGCGCGATGGCCGATGTGGATCTGCGCGCCAAAGCTCGCCAGCCGCTCGGTGGTCGCCGAGGCCTTGAGGTCGGAGCCGGACACTTCATAGCCAAGATTGAGCAGCACCTCGGCGATGCCGCACATGCCCACGCCGCCGATACCGACGAAGTGGATACGGCGGATGCGTCGCATGCGCCGGATTTCTGCCTTCGCGGCTCCCGGGGACTTAGCCAAGGGCCACCTCCAGACAGATGTCGACGACGCTACGGGTGGCATCGGGCTTGGCCAGTCGGCGCGCCGTGGCGCCCATGCTCTTGAGTTGTTCGGGGTGCATCATGACCTCGGTAAGCCGGGCGGCGAGCGCGGCGGCATCGGTAGTCGCTTGGGGCAGGACCACTGCCGCGCCCGCATCGGCCAGGTACTCGGCATTGCGGGTCTGGTGGTCGTCGATGGCGTGGGGTAGCGGCACCAGAAAAGCCGGTAGCCCCGCCGCGGCCAGTTCGCTCACGGTGAGCGCCCCGGCGCGGCAGATCACCAGATCCGCCCAGGCATAGGCACGTGCCATATCGGCGACGAAGGGCGCCACCTTGGCCTCGACCCCCGCATCGCGGTAGCGTCCGGTGGTCAGCTCGGCGTGTTGCTTGCCGGCCTGGTGGAACACCTCGGGGCGCAGTTCGACCGGCAGCTGGGAGAGCGCCTGTGGCACGAGCTTGTTCAGCGGCTCGGCGCCAAGGCTGCCACCGAGCACCAGAAGGCGCGGGCGGCGTCCGTCCAGCGCTTCGCGGGGAGTGACCAGAAAGAGCTCTTCGCGCACCGGATTACCGGTGGTGCGGCGTTTGCCGCTGGGCCGGAAGGTGTCCGGGAACGCCTCGCAGACCCGGGCGGCCATGGGCGCCAGGCTGCGGTTGGCGGTTCCGGCCACGGCGTTCTGTTCGTGGATCACCAGGGGCACGCGCGCCAGCCGGGCGGCCAGCCCGCCCGGTCCGGTGACATAGCCGCCCAGACCCAGGACACAGACCGGCTGCAGCTCGGCGATCAGCCGGCGTGCCTGCAGCAACGAGCGACCCAGTTGCAGCGGGGCGGCCGCCAGCGATGCCAGGCCCTTGCCGCGCAGGCCACTGACCGGGATCAGGTGCAGGGGCAGACCTGCCGCCGGCACCAGTTCGTTCTCGATCCCGCGCGGAGTGCCCAGCCAGTGCACCTTGTAGCCGCGCGCCTGGAACTCGCGTGCGCAGGCCAGCGCGGGAAACACGTGGCCACCGGTGCCACCGGCCATCACCAGTACGTTAGCGACCACGAGCGACCTCCTTGAGGACCGGCGGCGGCTCCACGTCGCGGAAATCCGCTTCGCTGAAGTCGTAGCCCTCGGTCCCCAGCTGCCGGCGAGTCTCCCAGTCGATACGCAACAGGATCGCCATGCTGGCGCAGGTCACCACCAGCGAGCTGCCGCCATAACTCAGGAATGGCAGGGTCAGCCCCTTGGTCGGCAGGAGACCGACGTTCACCCCGATATTGATGAGGAACTGGCCGATCCAGAGAAAGGCCACCCCATAAGCCACGTAGGCCCCGAAAAACTGCTTGGCATGCTCGGCGCGCAGGCCGATGTAGAGCGCACGGATACCGACGAAGGCGAACAGTGCGACGGTCGCCAGGGCGCCGAACATGCCCAGCTCCTCGGCCAGTACCGAGAACACGAAATCGGTGTGTGCCTCTGGCAGATAGAACTGCTTCTGTACGCTGTTGCCCAGCCCGACGCCGAGCCACTCGCCACGGCCAAAGGCGATAAGCGCCTGGGTCAATTGGTAGCCCGCCCCGTACTGGTCGGCCCAGGGGTCGGTGAAGGTGATCAGCCGCTGCATGCGATATTGCTGAGTCTGTACCAGCACGTAGACGGCGAACACGGCGAGGATCACCAGCAGGCCGAACCGCAGCAGCCCCACCCCGCCAAGGAAGAGCATCGCCACCGCCGCGCACATCATCACCACCGTGGCCCCGAAGTCAGGCTCCAGCAACAGCAGCACGGCCATCGGCAGCAGTACCATGAACGGCTTGAGAAAGCCCCACCAGTGCTCGCGAACCTCATCCTGCCGGCGTACCAGGTAGCCGGCGAGATAGACGATGACAAACAGCTTGGCCAGCTCGGAGGGCTGGACGTTGAACAGGCCGAAGCCGATCCAGCGCATCGAACCGTTCACCTCGCGCCCGATGCCGGGAATCAGCACCAGCACCAGCAACAGGAAGCCGGCCAGCAGCAGCGCACCACTCAGGCGCTGCCACACGGCCAGGGGAATCAACAGGGCCCCACCCGCGGCAGCCAGGCCGATCACCACGTAGATCAGGTGGCGGATCATGTAGTAGAGGCTGCTGCCGGTATTCACCGAGGCGACCTCGGTGGAGGCCGAGGAAATCATGACCAGGCCCAGGCCGAGCAGCGCCAGGCAACCGGCGAGCATTGGAAAATCCAGGTCGACCCCGCGCGGGCTGAACAATGGAGAAGGCGCTCGGCGCAGGATGGAAAGGCTCAGCATTCGGCGAGCCCTCCCACCGCGGCGGCGAACAGCCGGCCGCGTTCCTCGAAATTGCGGAACATGTCCAGGCTGGCGCATGCCGGCGACAGCAGCACCGCATCGCCCGCTTGGGCCAGGCTGGAGGCCTGGCGGACCGCCTCGTCAAGTCCGGCAACGGTCAGCAGCGGCGCCGTATCCTGCAGCACGGCGGCCAGTTGTCCGGCATCGCGACCCAGCAACACCACGGCGCGGCAATGACGCGCGACAGGTTCCCGCAGCGGGGCGAAATCCGCACCCTTGCCGTCTCCTCCGGCAATCAGCACCAGTCGTCCGGCCACATCTGCGCCAAGCCCCTCGATGGCAGCCAGCGCGGCACCGACATTGGTGGCCTTGGAGTCGTCGTAGTAAGCGACCCCTTGGTGCTCGCCCACCCACTGACAGCGATGCGCCAGGCCAGCGAAGCCGCGCAGCGCCGCGAGCATGGCCGCCATCGGCAGGCCGGCCGCGTGGCCGAGAGCCAGTGCCGCGAGGGCGTTGGAATGGTTGTGCGCGCCGCGGATCTTCAGCTCGCTCACCGGCATCAATGGCTGGAACTCGAACGCCAGGTGTTTTTCGCCGTCCCGCTCGATCAGCCCGAAACCCTTGAAGTCAGGGCGCCCGAGGCCAAAGGTCCAGAGCGGCAAGTCCTCGCGCAGCAGCGGCCGGCTGAGCGGGTCGTCGCGGTTCACCACCACCTGCCGGGCACCGCGGAAGATCCGGTGCTTGGCCTGGTGATAGGCCGGCAGACCGCTGTAGCGATCCATGTGGTCCTCACTGATATTCAGGCAAGTCGCCACTTCGGCGTCCAGTCGCTCGGTGGTTTCCAGCTGGAAACTCGACAGTTCGAGCACGTACAGCTCGACGCCGTCATCCAGCAGATCCAGCGCCGGCGTGCCCAGGTTGCCGCCTACCGCCACCCGGCGTCCGGCCATCTCGGCCATCAGCCCCACCAGGGTGGTCACGGTACTTTTCGCGTTGGAGCCGGTGATGGCGACGATCGGCGCTTTCGCTTCGTGAGCGAACAGGTCGATGTCACCAGAAAGCTTCACGCCACGCGCCGCTGCCTGCTGCAACGCGGGGGTAGCGACCGACAGGCCCGGGCTCACCAGCAGCTCGCTGGCGCGGCAGAGAAAATCGACGTCGAGTTCCCCGCAGCGCACCTCCACCTCGGGGAATTCCTGTGCCAGCGTGGCCTGTTCCGGCGGGTTGTCCCGCGTGTCGACCACGGCAAAGGGCAGGCCACGGCGCGCCAGATGGCGAACCACGGACATACCGCTCTTGCCGAGGCCGACAACGATGCGGAACTGGTCGGACGCAATCAACACGCTCAATTACCTCAGCTTCAGGGTGGCAAGGCCAACCAGCACGAGAATCACCGTGATGATCCAGAATCGGACGATCACGCGCGGCTCGGGCCAGCCCTTGAGTTCAAAGTGGTGGTGGATCGGCGCCATGCGAAACACGCGTTTGCCGGTGAGCTTGAACGAAGCCACCTGGATCATGACCGAGAGGGTTTCCATGACGAACACGCCGCCCATGATGAACAGCACCACCTCCTGGCGAACGATCACCGCGATGGTGCCCAGCGCGGCGCCCAGCGCCAGCGCGCCGACGTCACCCATGAACACCTGCGCCGGATAGGTGTTGAACCAGAGAAAGCCCAGGCCCGCACCGATCAGCGCGCCGCAGAACACGATCAGCTCGCCAGCGCCCGGAACATAGGGAATCAGCAGGTACTCGGCGAAATTCACGTTGCCCGACAGGTAGCAGAAGATGCCCAGCGCACCGCCGACCATGACCGTCGGCATGATCGCCAGCCCGTCCAGCCCATCGGTGAGGTTCACCGCATTGCTCGAGCCGACGATGACGAAGTAGGTCAGCACGATGAAGCCGATGCCGAGCGGGATCTCGATGTCCTTGATCAAGGGCACGATGAAGATGGTTTCGATGGGGTTCTGCGCGGTCATATAAAGGAAGACCGCGGCACCGAAGCCGAACACCGATTGCCAGAAATACTTCCAGCGGCTCGGCAGGCCGCGGGAGTTCTTTTCGATCACCTTGCGGTAGTCGTCTACCCAGCCGATGGCGCCGAACAGCAGGGTAACCAGCAGCACCACCCACACGTAGCGGTTCGACAGGTCGGCCCAGAGCAGCGTACTGATGCCGATCGCCGAGAGAATCAGCGCACCGCCCATGGTCGGGGTGCCGCGCTTGGAGAGATGCGACTGCGGACCGTCGTTGCGCACCGCCTGGCCGATCTGGCGGATCTGCAGGGTGCGGATCATCCAGGGGCCCAGCCACAGCGCCAGGGCCAGGGCAGTCAACACCCCGAGGATCCCGCGCAGGGACAGGTACTGGAAGACGGAAAATCCCGTATGGAACTGCTGGAGCCATGCCGAGAGCAGAAGCAGCATCAATGTTTCTCCATGGTTGCTTCGCTCAGGGCGCTGACGACCCTGTCCATTGCGGCACTGCGAGAGCCTTTGATCAGAAGCGTGGTGCCCGCCCGGCATTCGGCCCTCAAAGCCTCGATCAATGCCGGTTGGCTGTTGAAATGGCGGCCGCCCGGGCCAAAGGCGGCGACGGCATGCGCCATCTCGGGGCCGACCGCGAACAGCCCTTCCACCGTGCCGCGGGCATGCTCGCCCACTTGGCGGTGGCCGGCTCTGGACCATTGCCCGAGTTCGCCCATGTCTCCCAGCACCAGCAGGCGCCGTGGCGCAAAACTCGCCAGCAGGTCGACCGCCGCGCACATGGACGCCGGATTGGCGTTGTAACTGTCGTCGATCAACCGCACCCCGTTGAGGCCGAACTGCGCCACTGCACGCCCCCTGACCGGCTGCAACCACTGCAGCCCCTTGACGATGTCGGCCAGCTCCACACCCATGGCGTGGGTGACCGCCGCGGCCGCCACGGCATTGGCTACGTTGTGACGGCCTAGCAGGTTGAGCTGCACTGCGGCCGAGCCCTCCGGCCCATGCAGCACGAAGCTCGGGCAGCCGCGGGCGTCCTGATCCAGCCCGGCTGCATGAAAGTCAGCGTCGGGGTTGTGCACGCTGAAGCTCAGTACCCGGCGCTCACCGGCACGCTGCTTCCAGATGGGAAAGGCCTTGTCGTCCAGATTGAGCACCGCCACGCCGCCCTGGCGCAGCCCTTCGATGATTTCACCCTTGGCCTCGACGATGCGCTCCGGGCCGCCGAATTCCCCCACATGGGCGTTGCCCGCGTTGGTGATCAGACACACCTGCGGATGGGTAAGGGATACCGTGTAGGCGATCTCGCCTACTGTCGAGGCACCGAGTTCGATGATCGCGCTGCGGTGCTGCGGGCCCAGCTCGAGCAGGGTCAGCGGCGCCCCGAGATCATTGTTGAGGTTACCGCGGGTGGCCAGCACGGCCTCGGCGTCGCCAGCTGCGACGCGTAGGATGCTGGCGATCAGCTCCTTGGCGGTGGTCTTGCCGCTGGAGCCGGTCACGGCAGCGACCATGCCGTCGTACGCCTCGCGATTGAGCGCGCCCAGCCGGCCCAGTGCCAGGCGGGTATCCGGCACCAGCAGCTGCGGGATGGCGCAGTCGGCCACTTCGCGGCTGACCAGCGCTGCCACTGCACCCTTGGCAGCGGCCTCTGCCAGATAGGCATGACCGTCGAAATTCGGGCCGACCAGGGCAACGAACAGCTGGCCCGGCAGGATCGCCCGGCTGTCGGTGCTCACCGCGGAAAAATGGGTATCGTCGCCAATCAGGCGCGCCGACAGCGGCTCGAGCAACTGGCTCAGGCGCATCGCTTCAAGCACTGGTGTCCTCCCAGGCGTCCAGCGCCCTGCTTGCTTCGTCGACATCGGAGAAGGGCAGCCGCTGCCCCTGGATCTCCTGGTAATCCTCATGTCCCTTGCCGGCTAGCAACACCAGGTCGCCGACGCGGCTGCTGGCGATCAGCTGGGCGATGGCGCGGGCACGAAGGGGGACGAATTCTACTGATTCGGGCGCCGTGAATCCCGACCGAACGTCGAGCTGAATCGTTGCAGGATCTTCACCGCGCGGGTTGTCGTCGGTGACGGTCACGGTATCGGCCAGACGCTCGGCGACGGCCGCCATCAGGGGCCGCTTGCCCTTGTCACGCTCGCCGCCGCAGCCGAACAGGCAACGCAGGCGGCCCTGGGCATGTGGACGCAGCGCCAGCAGGGCCTTTTCCAGGGCATCGGGGGTGTGGGCGTAGTCGACCACCACCAGCGGCCGATCAACGCCGCCAAGGCGCTGCATGCGCCCGGGCGGGCCATCGAGCCGGGGCATCACTTCCAGCACTTCGTCGAGGGGATAGCCCATCCCCAGCAGGGTGCCCACCACCGCCAGCAGGTTGCTCAGGTTGAACGCGCCGAGCAGCGGGCTGCGCAGGGCGCGCTCGCCCTGTGCCGTCATCAGGCGGGCGCGGACGCCGCCGTCGTTGAAACGCGCCGCTGGGCAATACAATGAGGCACCGGCATCCTCCAGGCTGTAGGTGATCAGGGTCGACTCGCCCGGCGCCGAGGCGAGCCGACGTCCGAAGGCATCGTCAAGGTTGACCACCCGATGCTTGAGGCCGGGCATCTCGAACAGCCGGGCCTTGGCTGCCCCGTAGGCCTCCATGCTGCCGTGGTAGTCGAGATGATCGCGGGACAGATTGGTGAACACCGCCACATCGAAGGCCAGCGCCGCCACTCGCCCCTGCTCGAGCCCGTGGGACGACACCTCCATGGCGACCGCCCGGGCGCCAGCCTGCTTCAGCTGCGCCAGCCCTTCCTGGACGCCCAGGGCATCCGGCGTGGTGTGCATGCCCTGCTTCAGCGCTCCGTGAAAGCCATTGCCCAGCGTGCCGATGAGCCCGCAGCGCTCGCCCAGGAGATCCAGCGCCTGAGCCACCAACTGGCTCACGGTGGTCTTGCCATTGGTGCCGGTGATGCCGACCAGGCGCAGGCTGCGGCTGGGTTCGCCATGAAAGCGGCCGGCGATGTAGGACAGCTGGGCAGCCAGCCCCCTGACCGGAATCAGCAGCGCGGTGTCCGCCTTAATTGGCTCGGCACCTTCGGCCTCGTAGGCGACCGCCACCGCACCACGCGCGATCGCATCGGCAATGTGCTGGCGACCGTCCTGGCGCAGGCCCGGTACCGCCAGGAACAGATCGCCCGGCCGGGTCTTGCGGCTGTCCAGGGTCAATGCGCGCACCAGCACCGAACGTGGCGCCTGGGGCAACAGATAATCGAGTGGAACGCCCATCAGCCGCGCCCTCCGTTTCGCGCCTTGGCATCGGCGGTTTTCAGCTCGGGGCTCGGCAGGTTGTCCGGCGTGACGTTGAGCAGGCGCAGCGAGTGCGCCATCACCTTGCCAAACACCGGTGCGGCCACCAGGCCACCGAAATAGCCCTTGGTGCTGGGCTCGTCGATCACCACCACCGCGGCGATACGCGGGTTGGACACCGGCGCCACGCCCGCGAAGAAGGCGCGGTAGGCATCCTTGGTATAGCCCCCGGTGCCGGAGATCTTTTTCGCCGTACCGCTCTTGCCACCGACCTGGTAGCCCGGAATCCTGGCTCGCACACCACCGCCGCCTTCGTCCTCGACCACTGCACGCAGCATCTTCAGCACCGCGTCGGCCACCTGCTTGTCCATCACCTGGGTACCCTCGCGCGGCCGGTCGACCCGCAGCAGTGACAGCGGCACCGATTTGCCGCCATTGCCAAGCGTCGCGTAGGCGTGCGCCAGTTGCACCGCGGTCACCGAAAGGCCGTAACCGTAGGCCAGCGACGCGGTTTCAGCCTCGCGCCAGCGGCGGTGGTTGGGCAGGCTGCCAACCCGTTCGCCAGGAAAGCCAAGCCCGGTGTCCTGGCCGAAACCGGCCTGCTGCATGACCGCATAGACCGGCTCGGCACCGATATCCAGGGCGATCTTGCTCACCCCGACGTTGCTCGATTTCATCAGGATGCCGGTCAGGTCCATCATGTCGCCGCGCGAGACGTCGCGAATGGTGTAGCGGCCGATGCGCATCCAGCCCGGCCGGGTGTCGATCATCGAGTTCGGCTGATAGCGGCCGGAGGCCAGCGCGGCGGCGATGGAGAAGGGCTTGACCGTCGAGCCGGGCTCGAACACATCGATCATCGCCCGGTTGCGCATCGCCGCCGGCTGCAGATTGCGGCGGTTGTTCGGGTTGTAGGTGGGCTGGTTGGCCATGGCGAGGATCTCGCCGGTCTTCACGTCGATCATCACCAGGCTGGCCGCCTTGGCGCCGTGCTCGATCATGGCGTTGCGCAGTTCTCGATGCGCCAGGTACTGCAGGCGCAGGTCGATCGACAGCGCCACCGGCTTGCCCGGCTTGGCGTTCTGCACCACCTGCACATCCTTGATCAGCCGGCCGCGGCGGTCCTTGAGCACCTGGCGGCGTCCGGGCACGCCGGCAAGCCATTCGTCATAGGCCAGTTCGATGCCTTCGCGGCCGCGGTCGTCGATATCGGTAAAGCCCACCACATGGGCGGCGACATCACCCGCCGGGTAGAAGCGGCGAAACTCTTCCTGCGAATAGACGCCTGGGATCTTCAGCGCCAGGACCTCGTCGCCCTGCTCCGGGGTCAGCCCGCGGGTGAGGTACATGAATTCGCGCGCGGCCAGCTGGGTAATACGTTCGCGCAGAGCCTTGGGCTCCTGCCCCAGTGCTGTGGCCAGTTCATCGAGACGCCCGGGAGCCGTCACCAGTTCCTTCGGGTTGCCCCACAGGGTGGTCACCGGAGTGCTGACCGCCAGCGGCTCGCCATGCCGGTCGGTCATAAGCCCGCGATGCGCCGGAATAGGAATATGCCGCACGCTGCGCGCATCGCCCTGGCCCTTGAGAAAGCCGGGATCGAGCACCTGCAGGTCGACGATGCGCCAGCCAATGAGCGCAATCATGACCGCGAGCAGGCCCAGCACCAGGCGAAAGCGCCAGGGATACAAGGCGCCGTCGAGACGCATCATGGCTTCACCAGCCTGACGTCGAGCGCCTCGGGCACACGCATTTCCAGGCGTTCACTGGCCAGGCTCTCGATCCGGCTATGGGCGGTCCAGGTGCTCTGCTCCAGCACCAGCCTGCCCCACTCGGCCTGCGCCTTGTCGCGCACGCTCAACTCGCCATACAGGTCATTGAGCAACTGCCGGTTCCAGTGCGCGGTGTAGGCCACGCCCAGGGCGGTTCCCAGCACGGCGACGAACAGCGCCAGCATGATTAGCGTGCCTCGCGGCATGGCGCGCAGCGAACGGCTCATCGCAGCTTCTCCGCAACCCGCATCACCGCGCTACGCGAGCGCGGGTTGGCCGAGACCTCGGCCGGCGAGGCGTATTGTGGCTTGCCGATCAGTTTCAGGCGCGGATCGAAAGGCTTGACCCGCACCGGCAGGTCACGCGGCAGCGCATCGGCTTCACCCTTGACCTGACGGCGCATGAACTGCTTGACCAGGCGATCCTCGAGCGAATGAAAGCTGATCACCACCAGCCGTCCGCCTACCGCCAGCGCCTCGAGCGCCGCCTCGAGGCCGGCCTCGAGATCGCCTAGTTCGTTGTTGATGAAGATGCGCAGGCCCTGGAAGGCGCGGGTCGCCGGATTCTTGCCCTTTTCCCAGGCCGGATTGGCCTCGGTCAGGACCTTGGCCAAGTCCAGGGTACGCTCGAAGGGGCGCTCGGCGCGACGCGCCACCACGGCGCGGGCCATCCGCCGGGCGAAGCGCTCCTCGCCGTAATCCTTGAAAACCCGGGCGATCTCTTCTTCCGGAGCCTGCGCCACCCACTGCGCCGCACTGATCCCACGCGAGGGGTCCATGCGCATGTCCAGCGGACCATCATGGGTGAAGCTGAACCCGCGTTCAGCCTCGTCCAACTGCGGTGAAGAAACCCCGAGATCGAGCAGGATGCCGTCGACCCGGCCGTTCCAGCCGCGTTGCGCCACCTCCTCGGCCAGCTCGGCGAAGCTGCGCTGTACAACGACGAAGCGGCCGTCTTCGGCCGCTAGGGTATGCCCCGCCAGGATCGCCTGCGGATCCTTGTCGAACCCCAGCAGGCAGCCGTCCGGGCCGAGGCGATCGAGCAGCAGGCGGCTATGCCCGCCGCGTCCGAAAGTGCCGTCTATATAGCGGCCGTCGGCACGCACGGCGAGTGCGGCAATAGCTTCGTCGAGCAACACGGTGACGTGCTGCGAGCTGCTGGTCGGATTCACAGAATTAGGTCGCGCAGTTGATCCGGCAGACCGCCGGGTTGTTTGATGGCCGCGAAGTCCCGCTCGGAGACCGCGATCCACTCGTCTTCATTCCAGATCTGAAACTTGTTCAGCTGACCGACCAGCATGGCCCGCTTGTCCAGCCCGGCGTAATCGCGCAGGCGCGGTGGAACCAGCACGCGACCACTGCCATCGAGTTCCAGATCGACCGCATTGCCGATCAGCACCCGCTGCAGCCGCCGCGAATCCTCATTCAGCGATGGCAGCGAGCGCAGGGTCGCTTCGATCTGCTCCCATTCCGGAAGGGGATAGAGACAGAGGCAGCGATCGGATACATCCACGGTCACGACCAATTGCCCCTCGCACCTCGAAACGAGCTCGTCACGATACCGGCTAGGCATCGCGAGCCGCCCTTTGGCGTCGAGACTGATGGCATTGGCTCCCCGAAACACGGTAACGCTCCCCTGGACCAGCTATCCGTGCCCATTTGACCCACTTTTTTCCACTTTGTACCACTTCCGCACACTATAGGAACCGGCCTACCCCACCGTCAAGATGAGGTCTAAATGCGAAATCCTTTTAAAGACGAAGGGTTAACGGACAAATCGAGACGTCGCGCAAGGAACCGCATAAAGCGGAAGCGTGATTAGCCAGAGGAGGCGGGCGATTGCTCTTCAAACCTGAGGTGGTTTGTTAAGAGCAAGATTATTTCGGACTAAAAAGAGGGGTGTTCAAGCAGGATAAGGCGGAGAGTCGATCTGTAAGCCGGGTTCTGTCGAGGACAGTCATTCCTCTACGACGGCCATCACTGACCGCCTCTAGCAACCTACCCGGATCCAGCGCGGGCCACGCCAATGGATCCCTATTTGGTCTTGCTCCAAGTGGGGTTTACCTAGCCACGAACTGTTGCCAGTCGTGCGGTGCGCTCTTACCGCACCTTTTCACCCTTACCGGCGCCGAAGCGCTTAGGCGGTTATTTTCTGTGGCACTTTCCGTAGGCTCACGCCTCCCAGGCGTTACCTGGCACTTCGCCCTGCGGAGCCCGGACTTTCCTCCCTCCTCTCCTGCAAGCAAAAGAGGACAGCGACTGCCCGATCGACTCTCCGGGGCGCAAGGATAGGGACACCGCCGCCCGGCCGCAAGGCAAACTCCTCGCCGTAGACGAAAAGACTAGCCACCGCCCTCGCCCTTGCGCTCCAGCGCCACCTGATAGAGCAGGTTCTTGCGCACGCCGGTGATCTCCGCCGCCACTGCCGCCGCGCGCTTGAGCGGCAACTCCGCCAGCAGCAGGTCGAGTACCCGCAGCGCCTGCGCATCCAGCGCGTCCTCGTCCTGTGGCGCCTGCCAGCCGGCCACCACCAGCACGCACTCGCCGCGCTGCTGATTGCTGTCAGCGGCGACCCAGCGACGCAACTCGCCCAGCGGTAACCCCTGCAGGGTTTCGAAGGTCTTGGTCAACTCCCGCCCCAGCAGCGCCGGCCGCTCGGCGCCAAAGGCCCCCTCCAGATCCGCCAGGCAATCCAGCAGGCGGTGGGGCGCCTCGTAGAAGATCAGCGTACGCGGCTCCTCTTTCAACTGCTGCAGGCGACCCTGCCGCCCGGCCGCCTTGGCCGGGAGGAAGCCCTCGAAGACGAATCGATCCGAAGGCAGCCCGGCCGCCGACAGCGCGGCGATCAGGGCGCAGGCGCCTGGCACCGGAACCACCCGTATCCCCGCGGCTCGCGCCTGCCGCACCAGGTGATAACCCGGGTCGGATATCAGTGGCGTGCCGGCGTCCGAAATCAACGCCACGTCGTCACCACCCCGCAGCCGCTCGAGAAAGCGCCCACCCTCATCACGCTCGTTGTGCTCATGACAGGCCGCCAATGGCGTGGTGATTCCGAAATGCTGCAACAACCGGAGCGAATGACGGGTATCCTCTGCCGCGATCAGCGCCACCTCACGCAGCACCCGCAAGGCACGGGCACTGATGTCTTCCAGGTTGCCGATCGGGGTCGCCACGACGTACAGGACCCCCCCGCCGGAATTCGCGTCAGCCGTCACAGTCACAGCAGATACCTCGTCGAAAAAGACCACAGTGTACCGGTTTGGGCAGTGCAGCATCGCCACCCTACCGAGCCTTGGTACAATCACCGCCTTTTGAACTGCTCCGGACCCCTTCCCATGACGGATCGCTTGCGCCTACTGCTTTTCGTGTGCCTATTCGGCCTGGTTTCAGCCTGTACCACCGCACCGGAGTCTCCCCTGGGCGAGCTTCCCCGCACGCCCCAGGCCACGACCCAGGAGCTGCTCCAGCAGGCGCAGACCGCCGCGCCCGCCGAGGCCAGGCTGCTGCGCCTCACCGCGGCCGAACAAAGCTACCAGCAGGGCAACCCGCAGCAGGCCAGGAGCATCCTCGAAACGATCGAGACCGACAGCCTGCCGCCGGCGCAGCAGGTCTTCGCCAACACCCTGCAGGCCGAGCTGGCCATGCAGGCCGGTGAGCCGGAACTGGCCCTTCAGGCAGTCCTGCATCCGAGCTTCGAAATACTCCACGAGCTGCCCGCCGACCAGCAGCTGCGCAGTCACCTGATCCGCGCCGATGCCTTCGAGGCCAACGGCCAGACCATGCCAGCCCTGCGCGAGCGCGTGTTCGTTGCGCCGCTGCTGAGCGGCCAGCCGGCCCGCGACAATCATCAGGCGATCTGGCCGCTGGTCTCGGCGCTGCCTGCCGAAGAGCTGCAGCCCACCGGCGACCCGGACCTGGACGGCTGGCTGGCACTGGCCGCAAGCATCGGCCAGGCACCCACCGTGCGCCAGCAGCAGGCCGCGATCGACGGCTGGCTCGAACGCCACCCGGGCCACCCGGCCGCCCGCGAGCTGCCCGAGGCCCTGGTCAGGCTGCGCGAGATGACCGACGAGCCGATCACCCGTGTCGCCCTGCTGCTGCCGATGCAGGGTCAGTTGGCCAGCGTCGCCGAGGCGCTGCGCGACGGCTTTCTCTCCGCCCATCTGCAGGCCCAGCAGACCGGCGAGGCGTTGTCCCATATCGAGCTCTACGACAGCAGCCACTTCGCCTCCCTCGATGCCCTCTACCGCCAGGCCGAGGCCGACCGGGTGCAACTGGTCATCGGCCCGCTGGACAAGGATCAGGTGCGCCAGCTTGGCAGCCGCGATCAACTGCCCATCAATACCCTGGCCCTGAACTACAGCGACGCCGGCCAGCAGGTTCCGCCGCAGCTGTTCCAGTTCGGCCTGGCCGCCGAAGACGAGGCCCGCGAGGCCGCGCGACGCGCCTGGGTCGACGGCCACCGCAGCGCCATTGCCCTCACCCCTCGCGGTGACTGGGGCAGTCGCGTCCTGCAGGCCTTTCGCAACGCCTGGCTGGAACAGGGGGGCGAGCTGATCGCCGCCGAGCCGCTGGCCGAACCCATCGCCCTGGCCAACCAGATCGCCGAGCTCCTGCAACTGCGCGAGGGCGAGGCCGGCCGCCGGGTGACCGGCAGCGACGGCGCCACCATCACCGCGCAGCCGGTGCGTCGTCAGGACATCGACTTCCTCTTCCTCGCCGCCTCGCCGCAGCAGGCCCAGCAGGTCAAGCCCACCCTGGCGTTCCAGTACGCCGCCGACCTTCCGGTCTACAGCACGTCCCACCTGCATGCGGCGAACAACGACCGCAACCAGTACCTCGACCTCGAAGGCATCCGCTTCGCCGAAACCCCCTGGCTGCTGGATCCCGAGCAGCGCCTGCGCCAGCAGGTCGAACAGCAGTGGCCGCAGGCCGGCGGCAGCCTCGGCCGGCTGTATGCCATGGGCGCCGACGCCTACCTGCTCGCCTCACGCCTCAACCAGTTGCTGGCCTTCCCCGACATGCGCATCGAGGGACATTCGGGCACGCTCAGCCTCGGCGCCCACCAGCGCATCGAGCGCGCCCTGCCCTGGGCGGAGTTTCGCGACGGCAATGTCGTTCCCCTCGGCGACAGCCCGGCCCGATGAGTGACAGTCGACGCGCCAGCGGCCAGGATGGCGAAGTCCTGGCGCTGGCCCATCTGCAACGCCAGGGCCTGCGCCTGATCGCGCGCAACTGGTCGTGCCGCGCCGGCGAACTCGATCTGGTCATGCTTGAAGGCGATACAGTAGTATTCGTCGAAGTGCGCTATCGGCGACACGACGCCTGGGGAGGCGCACTGGAGAGTATCGATGCGCGCAAGCGCCAGAAGCTGATCAGGGCCGCGCAATTCTTCCTGCTCAGGGAACAGCGCTGGGCCAGCCACCCCAGCCGCTTCGACGTCGTCGCCCTTGGCGCGAGCCCCGACCTGAACTGGATACGCAACGCGTTCGACGGCTGAGCGCGCCTGCAACCGCTCGGCAGCCCCGCCGAGCCCCTGCCGAGTCCGACCACCTGGCGACTCGCTCGAACACACCTAGGGTAGATTTCGATGGACATGCAATCCCGTATTCTCCAGCTCTTCCAAGCCAGCATCGAGACCAAGCAGCAGGCCATGGAAGTGCTGGCGCCGAGCATCGAGCTCGCCGGGCAAGTGATGGTCAACGCGCTTCTCAGCGAGGGCAAGATCCTCACCTGCGGCAACGGCGGCTCGGCGGGCGATGCGCAGCACTTCTCCTCCGAACTGCTCAACCGCTTCGAGCGTGAGCGCCCGAGCCTGCCGGCCATCGCCCTCAGCACCGACAGCTCGACACTGACCTCGATCGCCAACGACTACAGCTACAACGAAGTCTTCTCCAAACAGATCCGCGCCCTTGGTCAGCCGGGCGATGTGCTGCTGGCCATCTCCACCAGCGGCAATTCGGCCAACGTGATCCAGGCCATCCAGGCCGCCCATGACCGCGAGATGGTGGTGGTGGCCCTGAGTGGCCGTGACGGCGGCGGCATGGCCTCGCTGCTGTTACCCGAAGACGTGGAAATCCGCGTGCCGGCCAAGTCCACAGCGCGCATCCAGGAGGTGCACTTGCTGACCATCCATTGCCTGTGCGACCTCATCGACAACCAACTCTTCGGGAGTGAAGAATGATCACCCTGCGTATTACCGCGCTGTTATTGGCCTGCAGTGTGCTGGCCAGCGGCTGCAGTTCCGTTGTCACCGCCACCCGCGACGAGCCCATTCAGGACGACCGCGGCACCCGTACCCTGGGCAAGCGCATCGACGATTCCCTGATCGAAACCAAGGCCGCGGTGAACATCGCCAAGGCCCACCCGGACCTGGAACGGGGCTCACGCGTCATCGTCACCAGCTTCAATGGTGTAGTGCTGCTTGCCGGCCAGACGCCTCGACAGGAGCTCAAGACCCAGGCCGCTCAGGCCGCCGCCTCCATCCAGGGCGTCAAGCGCGTCCATAACGAACTGCAGATCCTGCCGCCCTCGTCCGCACTGGCACGCAGCAACGACACCTGGCTGACCACCCGGATCAAGGCCCAGATGCTCGGCGACAACAGCGTCCCCGGCTCGCGCATCAAGGTCATCACCGAGAACGGCATCGTCTACCTGCTGGGCCTGGTCACTCGCGAGGAAGGCGACCGCGCCACCTCCGCCGCACAGACCGTCTCCGGCGTGCAGCGCATCGTCAGGCTGTTCGAATACATCGATTGAGGCCCCTGCCCGGCCGGGACGGTGAGCGCAATGCCACCGTCGCGGGCAGTTGCGCTACTTCACCACCTTCAGGCTTGGCCGGCCATTGGGCCGCGACTCACCGCCCGCGGACGGGGCATCCCCCTCCGGCGGGCCGGGCTCGTTGTCGAAGACCATGCCCTGGCCATTTTCCCGCGCATAAATGGCCATGACCGCCGGTACCGGGATGTACAGGCTATGGGCAGAGCCGCCGAAACGGCCCTCGAAGGTGATCGCGTCGTTGTCCATGTCCAGATGCCGCACGGCGTTGGGCGAGACGTTCAGCACGATCTGGCCCTCGCTGGCATAGCCTGCCGGCACCTGGACGCGGGAGTACTCGGTGTTTACCAGCAGATGCGGAGTACAGTCGTTGGCGACTATCCACTCGTACAGCGCCCGTACCAGATAGGGACGGCTCGAATTCATACTGCAGCCTCTTATCGCATGTCACGTTCGACGTGGGAAAGACTGGCCTGGAAGGCCTCGCGCGCGAAGCAGCGGTCCATGTAGTCAAGCAACGGCCTGGCCGCTCGCGGCAACTCAACGCCCAGCTTGGGCAATCGCCACAGGATAGGCAACAGGCAGCAGTCTACAAGACTCAACTCATCGCTGAGAAAGAACGGCTTTTCGCCAAACACTGGCGAAACCCCCGCCAGACTCTCACGCAGCTCCTTGCGTGCCTGAGCCCTGGCCGGCTCGGCGGTACGCGCATCGAGGATGCGATCGACCAGCGAGCACCAGTCGCGCCCGATCCGGTGCACCAGCAGCCGGGTATTGGCCCGCGCCACTGGGTAGGCCGGCAGCAGCGGCGGATGCGGGTAACGCTCTTCAAGGTACTCCAGGATCACCATCGACTCGTACAGCGCCAAGTCACGGTCCACCAGCGTCGGCAGGCTCGAGTAGGGATTGACCTCGGCCAGGGCGCTCGGGCAGTTGGACGGATCGACATCTATGATCTCCGCCTCCACACCCTTCTCGGCCATCACCAGCCGCACGCGGTGGGAATACTGGTCGGCGGGGTCGGAATAACAGGCCAGCCGGTTGATTGCGGCCATCGCGCATCCTCGCTTGATTTGTCCGGGGCAGAAATGAAGCGCGCGCCTCGAGGGCGCGCGCCTTTACAGCCTGATCCTGGAATCAGTGAATGTCTTTCCAGTATTCACGCTTGAGCAGGTAGGCGAATACGAAGAGCACCGCCAGGAACAGCAGCACATAGGTGCCGATGCGCTGGCTCTCCAGTTTGACCGGGTTGGCCGAGTAGGCCAGGAAGGTCACCAGGTTCTTGATGGTCTCGTCGTACTCGGCTTCGCTCATCTGGCCGGTACCCGGAACCACCACGAGCTGGTCGCAGGCTTCCTCGGTGATCGGCGTGCCGGTCAGCGGATCGAACTGGCGGCGACCGCCCTCGACCACCTGCACCTGCTTGCAACCGTAGACCTGACGGCCCTGCAGCGGCGCCAGGACGTGTGGCATGCCCACGTTCGGGAACACGGTGTTGTTCACACCGTAGGGACGGCTCGGATCCTCGTAGAAGCTGCGCATGTAGCTGTACAGCCAGTCGTTGCCGCGCACCCGGGCGACCATGGTCAGGTCCGGCGGAGCGACGCCGAACCAGTTCTTGGCCTCGTCAGGGCGAATCGCCGAGCGCATGTGGTCGCCGATCCGGGCATCGGTGAAGACGATGTTTTCCATCATCACCTCTTCCGGAATGCCCAGGTCGTTGGCAACGCGCTCGTAGCGCTGGTACTCGGCGCCATGGCAGCCCATGCAGTAGTTAGCGAAGGTTTTCAGACCATCCTGCATGGCCGCCTTGTCGGTCAGGTCGATCTGGACCTTGTCCAGGGACACCGAAGGACCGGCAGCGAAAGTCAGGGCCGGCAAAATCGCAAGAAACAATGCAGCAATGTGCTTTTTCATCAGCCTATCCTTTCCGGAACAACTTTGGTCTTCTCGATCTTGGTGTAGAACGGCATGAGGATGAAGTACAGGAAGTACACAGCCGTGCAGACCTGCGACAGGAGAGTCCGGCCCGGGGTCGGAGCCAGGACGCCCAGCACGCCGAGAATCACGAAGGAGATGCAGAACAGCACCAGCGCGACCTTGCTCATCCAGCCCTTGTAGCGCATGGACTTGACCGGGCTGCGGTCGAGCCAGGGCAGCACGAAGAGCACCGCGATGGCCGCACCCATGGCCACGACGCCGAGCAGCTTGTCCGGCACCGCACGCAGGATCGCGTAGTAGGGGGTGAAGTACCACACCGGAGCGATGTGCTCAGGGGTCTTGAAGGCGTCCGCCGGCTCGAAGTTCGGCTTCTCCAGGAAGTAGCCGCCCATTTCCGGGAAGAAGAACACCACCGCGCAGAACACGAACAGGAAGACCACTACGCCGACGATATCCTTGACGGTGTAGTAAGGGTGGAACGGAATGCCGTCGACGGGCTTGCCGGCCTCGTCCTTGGACTTCTTGATGTCCACACCCAGCGGGTTGTTCGAACCCACCTCGTGCAGCGCCAGGATATGCAGCACCACCAGGCCGAGAATCACGATCGGCAGCGCGATCACGTGCAGGGCGAAGAAGCGCGTCAGGGTGATGCCCGAGATCAGGTAGTCCCCTCGGATCCACTGGGTCAGGTCGTCGCCGATGACCGGGATCGCACCGAACAGCGAGATGATCACCTGGGCACCCCAGTAGGACATCTGGCCCCAGGGCAGCAGGTAGCCCATGAAGGCTTCGGCCATCAGCGCCAGGTAGATCAGCATGCCGAAGATCCACACCAGCTCGCGAGGCTTCTGGTAGGAGCCGTAGAGCAGGCCGCGGAACATGTGCAGGTAGACCACGACGAAGAATGCCGAAGCACCCGTGGAGTGCAGGTAACGCAGAATCCAGCCGTATTCCACGTCACGCATGATGTATTCGATCGAGGCGAAGGCGCCCTCGGCCGACGGCTCGTAGCTCATCGTCAACCAGATACCGGTGAGGATCTGGTTGACCAGCACCAGCAGCGCCAGCGAGCCGAAGAAGTACAGAACGTTGAAATTCTTGGGGGCGTAGTACTTGCTGAGATGGTCTTCCCACATCTTGGTCGCGGGGAAGCGCGCATCGACCCATTCCATCAACTTGCTCATTACGCCGTCTCCTCGTCGACACCGATGATGATCACGCTGTCCGTCTCATACATGTGCGGAGGCACTGGCAGGTTCAGCGGAGCGGGCTGTGCCCGGTACACGCGGCCGGCGAGATCGTAGCGGGAGCCGTGGCAGGGGCAGAAGTAGCCGCCCAGCCAGTCGCCACCGAGATCGGCCGGGGCCACTTCCGGGCGGAAGGAGGGCGCGCAGCCCAAATGGGTACACAGACCGACGACCACCAGGTATTCAGGCTTGATGGAGCGCAGCTTGGGATCCACGTACTCCGGCTGGGCCGAATCCTCGGAGTTCGGGTCGGCGACACGGGGCTCGACCTGCTCCAGGTTATTCAGGATCTCCTCGCCCCGATGGAGGATGAAGACTGGCTGACCGCGCCACTCGGCGACGATCTGCTGGCCCACCTCGATCTTGCCGATATTTATCCTAACCGGTGCGCCGGCCGCCCTGGCCCTGGCACTCGGGGCCCACGATCCCACGAAGGGAATCGCGGCACCCACCGCTCCCGCAGCACCCACCACCGAAGTGGCCGCTACCAGGAAGCGACGCCGGCCAACATTCACGCCGTCATTGCTCATTCAGTCGTCTCCATCAGCTGTTATCGCCTGCGCCCAGGCAACTACACAAAAAACAAGCGGCTAAAAAAATTCGCCAAATGGTATAGAAAACCCCCTATCGTGACAAGGTAATAACCGGAAACGATCATCACCAGGCCCAGCATTCACGGGGCTTCCAGCCGTGCGACACGCTGTCGCATCAGCGTTTTCGGCGCATAAAAAAACGCCCAACTTCGCAGGTAAGCTGGGCGTTTTTCGATTCCAGCGCCGTTAGCGCTTGGAGTACTGCGGACGCTTGCGCGCCTTGCGCAGGCCGATCTTCTTACGCTCGACCTCACGGGCGTCGCGAGTCACGAAGCCGGCTTTACGCAGCGGGCTGCGCAGGCCTTCGTCGTAGTCGATCAGTGCACGGGTGATACCGTGACGGATGGCGCCGGCCTGGCCGGTCACACCACCACCGAGGACGGTGACGTAGATATCGAACTTCTCGATGTTGTCGGTCAGCTCCAGAGGCTGACGGACCACCATGCGAGCGGTCTCGCGGCCGAAGAAGTTATCCAGGCTGCGATTGTTGATGGAGATCTTGCCAGTACCCGGGCGCAGGAACACCCGTGCGGTTGCGGTCTTGCGACGGCCAGTGCCGTAGTTTTGAGTCGCCGACATAGTCAACTAATCCCGTTAAATCTTGAGTTCTTGGGGCTGCTGAGCGGTGTGCGGGTGGTTGGCACCCTTGTACACCTTCAGCTTGCGGTACATGTCGCGACCCAGCGGGTTCTTCGGCAGCATGCCCTTGACCGCGGTCTCGATCACGCGCTCGGGAGCGCGGTCGATCAGCTTTTCGAAGCTGATCGACTTGATGCCGCCCGGGAAACCGGAGTGGGAGTAGTAGATCTTGTCGCTGGACTTGGCGCCAGTCACACGAACCTGCTCGGCGTTGATGACCACGATGTAGTCGCCGGTATCAACGTGCGGAGTGTATTCAGCCTTGTGCTTGCCGCGCAGACGGCTCGCGATTTCAGTGGCCAGACGACCCAGGGTCTTACCAGCAGCGTCGACGACATACCAGTCGCGCTTTACGGTTTCCGGCTTTGCAGTAAAAGTCTTCATTCGATATAGCCTCAGGGGCCGCCCTGAAAATTAGACGGCGGATCTTACTGAATAGTGCGTTCCCTGGCAAGGCCAAGGCGGCCGAAATCAGACGCTATCGGGGGCTCGGGTCAGCGCGTCCGCCACGGCAAAGTACGACAGGCTTGGCATCCCCCGTCGATTTTTGGGTCTCGACGGGCTAGGCATCCCCGACGAAGGAGCGGAATTATGCCGCATGCGCTGGAAATAGCAACCGGCGCGGCAGGTTGCAGCCCGGCCTTTCGCCGGCTCGCCCGGACGACTATGGTTGACCTTCCACCGACAAGACAGGAACAGCCATGGACCGCCGCCGACTCGGCCGTACCGACCTCGAGGTCAGCGCCCTCTGCCTGGGCACCATGACCTGGGGCGAGCAGAACACCCAGGACGAAGCCTTCGCCCAGATCGACCGGGCCCGGGCCGCGGGCGTCAATTTCATCGACACCGCCGAGATGTACCCGGTGCCACCCAGGGCCGACACCTACGCCAGCACCGAGCGCTACCTCGGCCACTACTTCAAGGCCCGCGGCGATCGCGCCGACTGGGTGCTGGCCAGCAAGATCGCCGGACCCGGCAACGGCATCAGCTACATCCGCGACGGCCAGATCAAGTTCAACCGCCAGCACATCCAGGCGGCGGTCGACGCCAGCCTGCAGCGCCTGCAGACCGACTGGATCGACCTCTACCAGTTGCACTGGCCCGAGCGCAGTACCAACTTCTTCGGCCAGCTCGGCTACAGCCATGGCGAGCAGGACTTCACCCCACTCGAGGACACCCTCGAAGCCCTCGACGAGCAGGTTCGCGCCGGCAAGATCCGGCACATCGGTCTGTCCAACGAAACGCCCTGGGGCACCATGACCTTCCTCCAGCTGGCCGAGCGCCGCGGCTGGCCCCGCGCCGTGTCGATCCAGAACCCCTACAACCTGCTCAACCGCAGCTTCGAGGTGGGCCTGGCGGAAATTGCCATGCGCGAGCAGTGCGGTCTGCTGGCCTATTCGCCGCTGGCCTTCGGCATGCTCTCGGGCAAGTACGAACAGGGCGCCCGCCCTGCCAATGCTCGCATCAGCCTCTACAGCCGCTTCACCCGCTACACCAACCCCCAGAGCGAGTCAGCCTGCTCGCGCTACGTCGCCCTCGCCCGCGAGCACGGCCTCGACCCGGCGCAGATGGCCCTGGCCTATGTCACCAGCCGGCCCTTCGTGACCAGTAACATCATCGGCGCGACGAGCCTGCCGCAACTCGACAGCAACCTCGCCAGCGCCGAACTGCGCCTGAGCGACGAGCTGATCCAGGCCATCGATGCCATCCACCGCGAGCAGCCGAACCCGGCACCCTGACGCCTCCTGGCGCGGGGCGGGCTGCCAGGGCGCCCGCTCCGCGCCTACAATGGCGAGCCGCCAGCGCCTGACCGGAGGACGCCAGGCAACGCAACAAAGGCCGCGCGCAGCCGGTCAAAACAGTCACATCGCAAGACCTCGCTCCCGGAGCGTTCTCCATGATCTCAGCCGACCTGCTTTCGCCCTTCAGCACCATGCTTGGCTGGGCGATCTACCTAGTCGCGCTTGGCTATGCCATCTGCCGCGCACCCTGGGTGGAACTGTTCAGCGACTCCCGTCGACAGCACCTCCTGTTCGGCACCGTCCTCGCACTGTTCGTCCTTTGGCTGGTACGCCGGGATTTCGCCTCCGGGTTGTCCTTCCACTTCATCGGCATGACCGCCGTGACCCTGCTGTTGGCCTGGCCAATGGCGATCCTCGCGGCCTTTCTCGCCCAGCTTGGGCTGGTGCTGCTCGGCTATCAGGGGTTGGCCGCGATCGGGCCGAATGGCGTGTTGCTGGTGCTGATCCCGGTGCTGGTCACCGAACTCTGCGCGCGCCGCGTAGAGCGCCTGCAACCGCGCAACCTGTTCGTCTACATCTTCTTTTCCGGCTTCTTTCCGGCGGCGCTGGCGACCCTCTGCATCATCCTCGCCTCGCTCGGCGTGCTGCTGTTCGACGGCCGTTACCCCATGCCGCCCTGGATTCAGGATTTCGCCGGCTACATCTGGCTGGTGATCTTTCCCGAGGCCTTCATCAACGGCATGGCCATCACCGCGCTGGTGGTGTTCTACCCGGACTGGCTGGAAAGCTTCAACCGCAGCCGCTACCTCTCCGCCCCCTGGAACGACAAACCGTCGTGAGGCTCGGGATGCGGGCGGTGGGGATTTTCGTCGGATTCGCAGCCCCGTAGGTTGGATTAGCGCAGCGTAATCCAACAACAGGGCCAACACCGGCGCCGACCCAGCACGACGTCGGATTACGCTTCGCTAATCCGACCTACGCCGCCTGGCTAATGCCGACGCGGAGGCATGTCTTCGGAAAATACCTCGTCGGTCAACTCGTCGCCGGGGATGGCGTGCGCTTCGGCTGCCCAGGCGCCAAGGTCAATCAGCTTGCAGCGCGACGAACAGAACGGTCGATCCGGGCTTTGCGGCCCCCACTCCACCGGCGCGCCGCAGGTTGGGCATTCGATGGTCGCACTCATGACGGGTCTCCTCGCAGGGTCAGATAAAAACGATGCAGGCGCTCGACCTCCTGCTGCAGCCAGGCCAGGTCCCGGTCGTTCATCAGGACATCATCGGCATGCTTCAGCCGCTCTTCGCGTCGGGCCTGGATCTGCATGATCGCCCGCACCTGCTCCTCGCTGGCCGAGTCGCGCGCCACCGTGCGCAGCAACTGCATCTCCTCGGGCACATCCACCACCAGCACGCGTTGGACCCTTTGGTATTGCCCCGACTCCACCAGAAGCGGCGACACCAGGATCGCATAGGGCGACTCGGCCAGCGCCAGCTCGCGATCGATCTCCTGACGAATGAGCGGGTGCAGCAAGGCCTCCAGCCACTGGCGCTGCGCCGGCTGCTCGAAGATGTGCGCCCGCAGCGCGCTGCGGTCCAATTCACCGCCCGGCAGCAGCACATCCGCACCGAAATGCTCGGCGAGCCGGGCAAGCGCCGGCCGCCCCGGCTCCACCACCCAGCGCGCCGCCTGGTCAGCATCCACCACATGCACGCCCAGCGCCGCGAAATGCGCCGCCGCCGCGCTCTTGCCGCTGCCGATGCCGCCGGTCAGCCCGAGAATCCAAGGTTTCAACGCAAACCGTCCTCAGCCAGGTTCAGGCGCGCAGTAGTAGCGGTTTGCGGGGGAACACGCAAGGTGGATAAATCCGTAGGTTGGATTAGCGCAGCGTAATCCAACAAGGCAACAACGCCGAACACTGCGCAATGCAACGTCGGATTACGCTTCGCTAATCCGACCTACGGCGGTGTTGGCCCAGGGCGCCCACATAACAGCCCGACACCCGGTTTTTGTAGGTTGGATTAGCGCAGCGTAATCCAACAAGGCAACAACGCCGAATCCTGCGCAATGCAACGTCGGATTACGCTTCGCTAATCCGACCTACGGCGGTGTTGGCCCAGGGCGCCCACATAACAGCCCGACACCCTGTTTTTGTAGGTTGGATTAGCGCAGCGTAATCCAACAAGGCAACAACGCCGAACACTGCGCAATGCAACGTCGGATTACGCTTCGCTAATCCGACCTACGGCGGTGTTGGCCCAGGGCGCCCACACAACAGCCCCGGCACCCGGTTTTTGTAGGTTGGATTAGCGCAGCAATCCAACAAGGCAACAACGCCGAACACTGCGCAATGCAACGTCGGATTACGCTTCGCTAATCCGACCTACGGCGGTGTTGGCCCAGGGCGCCCACATAACAGCCCGACACCCTGTTTTTGTAGGTTGGATTAGCGCAGCGTAATCCAACAAGGCAACAACGCCGAACACTGCGCAATGCAACGTCGGATTACGCTTCGCTAATCCGACCTAGGGGCCGGGGGTTTCGAATGACCCCGCCCTAGAACCCCGCAAACCGCATATACCGACTGGTGATCTCTTCACCCCAGAGCAGGGCAATCCAGCCGGCGATGGCGAGATAAGGGCCGAAGGGGATGGCGGTGCCGCTTTCGGCGTTGCGCAGGCGCAGCATGATGCTGCCCAGCACCGCGCCCACCACCGACGACAAGAGGATGGTCAGCGGCAGCACCTGCCAGCCGCCCCAGGCACCGAGCATCGCCAGCAGCTTGAAATCCCCGTAGCCCATGCCCTCCTTGCCTGTCACCAGCTTGAACAGCCAGTACACCGACCACAGGCTGAGATACCCCAGCACCGCGCCCCACAGCGCATCGGGCAGCGAGGCGAACAGGCCAAGGCTGTTGAGGATCAGCCCCAGCCACAGCAGCGGCAGCACCAGCGCATCGGGCAGCAGCTGGTGGTCCACGTCGATCATGCTCATCGCCAGCAGGCCCCAGGTCAGCACCAGCATGGCGCCGGCCTCCCAGCCAATGCCGAAATGCCAGGCCACATAGGCCGAGAGCAACCCGCAGCCCAGCTCCACCAGCGGATAACGCTTGCTGATCGGCGCCGCGCAGGCTGAGCACTTGCCGCGCAGGAACAGCCAGCTCAGTACCGGGATGTTCTCCCAGGGTCGAATCCGGCGTTCGCAATGCGGGCAGTGCGAATCCGGCAACATCAGGTTGAACACGGGCTGCTCCGGCTCGGCCGGCAACTCGAGAAACTCCCGCGCCTGCAGCCGCCAGTCCCGCTGCATCATCACCGGCAAGCGGTGGATCACCACGTTGAGAAAGCTGCCGATCAGCAACCCCAGCACCAGGGCACAGAAAACAAAGGCCAGCACATGGCTGGCCAGGTAATCGAGCAAGGCCATAGGCTAAACCACGGCACCCAGCTGGAAGATCGGCAGGTACATGGCGATGATCAGGCCGCCCACCAGCACCCCGAGCACCGCCATGATCATCGGCTCCATCAGGCTGGTGAGGCTGTCCACCATGTTGTCCACCTCGTCTTCGTAGAAAGTCGCCACCTTGCTCAGCATCTCGTCCAGCGAGCCGGACTCCTCGCCGATGGAGGTCATCTGCACGGCCAGGGTCGGGAAAGTACCCGTGGTGCGCATGGAGAAGTTCAATTGGGTCCCGCTGGTCACATCCGCCTTCACCTTGTTGGTGGCATTGCGGAACACCACGTTGCCGGTCGCCCCGGCCACCGAGTCCAGCGCATCCACCAGCGGCACGCCGGCGGCGAAGGTGGTCGACAGCGTCCGCGCAAAGCGCGCCACCGCCGACTTGTAGAGAATCTCGCCAACGATGGGCAACTTCAGCAAGGCGCGGTCATAGGCATCGCGAAACTTTGCCGAGCGCTTGTGCGCCTGGCCAAAGGCGTAGCCGAAGGCGGCGAAGCCCAGCAGAATGACTAGCCACCATTTCTGCATGGCCTCCGACAAACCGATCACGAAAAGCGTAAAGGCTGGCAGCTCCGCGCCGAAGTTAGCGAACACGTCCTGGAACTGCGGCACCACCTTCAGCAGCAGGATGGCCGACACGATCACCGCCACCACCACCACCGCGATGGGATAGTTCATTGCCTTCTTGATCTTGGCCTTCAGCGCCTCGGTCTTTTCCTTGTAGGTGGCCACCCGGTCCAGCAGGGTTTCCAGCGCACCGGCCTGCTCGCCGGACTCCACCAGGTTGCAGTAGAGGTCGTCGAAGTACTGGGGGTGCTTGCGCAGCGCGGAGGCGAAATTGGTGCCCGCCGCCACATCCTGCTTGATCTGGTCCACCAGGGTGCGCATTTTGGGGTTCTCCACCCCCTCGGCGATGATGTCGAAGGACTGCAGCAGCGGCACCCCTGCCTTCATCATGGTCGCCATCTGCCGGGTGAACAGGGCGATATCCATGGGCTTGATCTTCTTGCCGGCGCCGAACAGCGAAGCGGCCTTCTTGCGCACCTTTTTCGGATTGATGCCCTGCTTGCGCAACTGTGCCTTGACCAGCGCAATGGACGCGCCGCTGAGCTCGCCCTTGACCGTGCCGCCCTTGCGATCGGTGCCTTCCCAGGTAAACGTACTGGTTTTGACTGCTTTCTGCGCCATGCTCAATCCTTGGTCACCCGGTTCACTTCTTCCAGGCTGGTCACGCCCTGCATGGCTTTCTGCAGGGCCGATCTGCGCAGGTCGTTGAAGCCGTCCCGGCGCATCTGGCTGGAGATATCGATGGAATTGCCATCCTCCATGATAATTCGCTGCAGGGCCGGCGTGACTTTAACCACTTCATAAATACCGACACGGCCCTTGTAGCCCTTCTTGCACTCGTCGCAGCCCACCGGGCCGTAGATCGTGAAGCTGCCGATCTCTTCCTCCCTGAAGCCCTCCTTGAGCAGGGCTTCGCGCGGCAGATCCAGCGGCTGTTTGCAATGAACACACAATTTTCGTGCCAGGCGCTGGGCGATGATCAGGTTCACCGAGGTGGCGATGTTGAACGAGGGCACGCCCATGTTGCGCAGGCGGGTCAGGGTTTCCGCCGCGCTGTTGGTGTGCAGGGTCGACATCACCATGTGCCCGGTCTGCGCCGCCTTGATGGCGATTTCCGCCGTTTCCAGGTCGCGGATCTCGCCGACCATGATGATGTCCGGATCCTGGCGCAGGAAGGCCCGCAGCGCCTGGGAAAAGTCCATCCCCTGCTTGGGATTGACGTTGACCTGGTTGATGCCCTCCAGGTTGATCTCCACCGGGTCTTCGGCGGTGGAGATGTTCACGTCGGCGGTGTTGAGGATGTTCAGGCCGGTATAGAGCGACACCGTCTTGCCCGAGCCGGTGGGGCCGGTCACCAGGATCATCCCCTGGGGCTGGCTCAGCGCCGTGAGGTAGAGCTGTTTCTGCTCTTCCTCGTAGCCCAGGGCGTCGATGCCCATCTTGGCGCTGGCGGAATCCAGGATCCGCATCACGATCTTCTCGCCCCACAGCGTGGGCAGGGTGTTGACTCGGAAGTCGATGGACTTGTTCTTGGAGACCTTCATCTTGATCCGGCCATCCTGCGGCTTGCGCCGCTCGGAGATGTCCAGCCCGGCCATCACCTTCAGCCGCGCCGACAGCCGCGGGGCGATCTGGATCGGCGGCCGCGCCACCTCGTGCAGGATGCCGTCGGTGCGAAAGCGCACCCGGTAGGCCTTTTCGTAGGGCTCGAAGTGCAGATCGGAGGAGCCGCCACGGATGGCATCCAGCAGCATCTTGTTGACGAAGCGCACCACCGGCGCATCGTCGGCGCCATCGCTCTGCTCGTCCTTGGCCTCGTGGGTGACCGCCTCGACATCCAGGCCGTCCAGCGATACATCGTCCAGCTCTTCCAGTCCGGTCGTACCATTGTCGAAGAACTTCTCCATGGCGTCGCCCAGCTTGTCGTCCTCCACCAGCACGGCCTCCACCGTGAGCCCGGTGCTGAACTGCAACTCGTTCATCGCCTGGTGGTTGGACGGGTCGGAGACCGCCACATAGAGCTTGGTGCCGCGCTTGGAGAGCGGCAGCACCCGATGCTTGCGGATCAGCTTTTCGCTGACCAGGTCCCGTGGCTGGCTGTCCTTGTCCATCACCGAGAGGTCGAAATGCGCCACGCCGAACTGATCGGCGGCGGTCTCCATGATGTCGCGGCTTTTCACCAGCTTGTGCTGCACCAGGTAGGTCACCAGCGGCAGCTGCTCCCTGTGCGCCTGCAACTGGGCCTTCTGGGCAGCCTTTTCCTCCAGCAGCCCGGCCTGCACCAGTTGCCGGGCCAGGCCGGAAAGGGAGATGACGTCGTTCATGATTAATGCTCCTGCGATGCGCGGGGTTATAGCGCAACCAGGACCTGGCGCCAATGGGAAAAGCCTGGTGACAAATTTCGTCAGTTTGGGCGCAGGGTTGCCAGTGCCGGGTTAAGCCCTATGACTCGCTTGGGACCAAGCCCTGGCCGAAGCCGTGAACCCCATCACAGCCCTATTCAGCCCGGTCCGCCCCAAAAAGCCCTACAAGCCTTGTGGCGTCTGGCCTTGCCCAAGCCGACCCGCCCGCCATGAAAAAATTCAAAATACTTTGAACTTTTCTGGCACGCCACCTGCTTCATGGGATACAGGCTCTAGCCTGCCATCCATCAAGGAGAATATATGAAGGGTCAAAAGGGTTTTACGCTGATTGAATTGATGATCGTGGTTGCGATCATTGGGATTTTGGCTGCAATTGCGCTGCCTGCTTATCAAACTTATACTGCCAAGGCGCGTTTTAGTGAGGTCGTACAGGCCACGCAACCTTTCAAAATGGCTGTGGAGCTGTGCTTCGCGGAGCAAGGCGCCCTCGCTAACTGCGCAACCCCTGGCACTAACGGCATTCCCCCCAATACCACTGCCGCAGCAGGGTTTGTGGCCAGCGTAGCAACTGGCGCTAACGGCGCAATTACCGCAACTGCAGTCTCTACTAGCGGCCTCGCTGGTCAAGATTACATCCTGACGCCTACGGTAGCCACAGCTGGTTCGGCCAACTCACTAAGTTGGGCCAAAACGGGCACATGTATTGCCGCAGCTCTCTGCTAGAGTTAATTGGAGAGTTAATTGAGTTAATTGGGGACAGACCCCAATTAGTCTAGCCTGACCGCTCTACACAACGCCCTGCCTCGCGGGGCGTTGTTGTTTCCACCTTCTTCCCAGCCCCCGCCACTCTCCAGCTAGCGGAATCGGGAGTAATCGGGAGGAATAATTGGAATCGGAGGAATAATTGGGACAGACCCCAATTGGAGGCTAATCGGGCTAATCGGGCTAATCGGGCTAATCGGGCTAATCGGGCTAATCGGGGACAGACCCCAATTTCCGACCAGCACCTTTAGCCGTGGTGCTGAAGGTACTCGCTCAGCGCCTTCCGGGTGAGGTCGTTCAGGCTCATGCGATGCCGATTGGCCGCCACACTTGCCGCCAGGTGCAGATCGTGACCGACCCGCACATTGAACGAGCCCTTGCAGGGAACCTCCGGCTCCGCCCCCTGCGCTAGACAGGGGAGTTAATTGGGGACAGACCCCAATTAGTCATAAGCAATGCGAGCTTCTTGGTCAGGCCGCGTGGTGCCGAATGCTCCGGTAATCCCCATGCCGGCGGGCCTCTTCCAGGTCATAGGCGGCCTGCAAAGCCAGCCAGTACCCCTCACTCGTCCCAAAGAAGCGGGATAGCCGCAGGTCAGTGTCAGCGGTGATCGAGCGCGACCCTCGCACGATCTCGCCAATGCGCGTCGCGGGCACACCGAGGCGGGTCGCAACCGCATTCTTGGTCAGCCCCATGGGCTCGATGAAATCCTCCAGCAGGATCTCGCCCGGGTGAATGTTGGGCAACCGCTCTGCAGTTGTCTCTGGGTCAAGCAACGCCATGCTCATCTCCTCATCAGTGGTAATCGACGATTTCGACGTCGTACGCATCACCATCTAGCCAGCAAAAGCAGATCCGCCATTGATCGTTGATCCGAATACTATGCTGGCCGTCCCGGTCACCGCTCAGGGCCTCCAGGCGGTTGCCCGGAGGGATGCGTAGATCCTCCAACACTCTCGCCGCCATCAACTGCCGGAGCTTGCGCAGCGCGACACGCTGCATGTCCTGAGGTAGCTTCCTGGCCACGAGGCCATTTCCCAAGGCCTCCGTCTGCCTATCCTTGTAACTCTTGATCACTGGTCCGTTGGACTGCCTGATCAGTTTTGATCAATCTACCGCCGCGCATCATATAACGCAACACGTTATACGAGCGCCGTTTTCCTGGGTTGATCAGAGCTAATCGGGGACAGACCCTGAGGAATCCCCACAAAATTCCCTTTTGCATCAGCCGGATAGCTTGAAAGAGCCTGCATGAGTCGGGCAGTTTGGTAGTCGCCAAACAAACCAACTTCCGAGACTCATGCAGGCCGTACGATTTTTACACAAGTCATTTTCCCAAGCACTCCCCACCATTCATGCTAAGCGCCTGACCTCCTTGATGAGTTGTGTTGCATCCTTGCTTCGCGGTCATCGCCTGACGCTGACCAGCCTCGGTAGGAGCTTGCCGGGCAAGGCTTACGTCAAACACTCGAT